>JANNXF010000373.1:0-3717 GCA_031409395.1 Polaromonas sp. | reverse complement strand
GGGCTGCTGCTCTGCCGGGTCGACAGCGCCCGGGTGCGCCGCTACCAGGCCATGCCGACCAGCGTGCATGCGATTCCCCACTTTGAATGCCAAAGCTGCCACCGCGACAGTCCGCTGGCCGGTGCCCTGCAGGCCAGCGCCAACGACCTGGAGCGTGCGGCGCAAACCGCCCTGGAGGCCTTGAGGGCGCTGGGCTACCAGGGCATGAGCATGGACTTTGCCGTGCGCGGCGTGTGTGCTGACTGCGCGACCGGCGTTCCTGCATGATCCGTACCCGGCAACTGGCTTACCGCTACGCCAGCGGTCCCGCGCTGCGCTTCCCGGACGTTGACGTGGCGCAGGGCGGCCTGCTGCTGCTGCGGGGCGCGTCGGGGTCTGGCAAGTCCACCTGGCTGGCGCTGGCCGCCGGTTTGCTCAGCCCGTCCCAGGGCGACCTGACGGTGGCCGGGCAGTCGCTGGCAGCGCTGCATGGCGTCGCCAGCGACCGCTGGCGCGCCAGAACCATCGGTTTTTTGCCACAGCGCCTGCATTTGAGCGCGGCCCTGACGGTGCACGGCAACCTGGCCATGGCGCAATGGGCCGCCGGTCAGCCGCTCGATGAGGCGCGCATCGCCGAGGCACTGGCGGCCCTTGACGTGCAGATGCTGGCCCGCCGCAAACCCGCCCAGCTGTCCGGTGGGCAGGCCCAGCGCGTGGCGCTGGCCCGGGCGGTGCTGCTCAGGCCGCTGCTGATTCTGGCCGACGAACCCACGGCCAGCCTGGACGATGAAGCGGCAGCCGCCTCGCTGGCCTTGCTGAAAAGCACGGCGGCGCAGCGTGGCGCCACGCTGGTGGTTGCCACGCACGATGCCCGTGTCAGCGCTTTCTTTAAAGATGAAAAAGGCCTGACGCCCATATATATCGGGCGCGACCAGCTATGAAAATAATAGCGTTTGCGTGGCGTTACCTGTGGTCAAGGCCGCTGGCTGCGGGGCTGAACCTGCTGCTGCTGGCATTGGGGCTGGCGTCGATCACCTTTTTGCTGCTGGTCAGCCACCATGTCAGCCGGGCGTTTGAGCGCGACCTGGCCGGCATTGATGTGGTGGTGGGGGCCAAGGGCAGTCCGATGCAGCTGATCTTGTCGGGCGTGTTTCACCTCGATGTGCCCACCGGCAACGTGCCCCTGGCGGCCATCAAGGCGCTGGAGGCACACCCGCAGGTGGCCAAACTCATCCCCATCAGCCTGGGCGACAGTTTTCGTGGTTTCCGCATTGTCGGCACCACGCCCGAGTACCTGCGCCACTACAAGGCGCAAGTGGCGCAGGGCGCGCTGTGGTCGCAACCGATGCAGGCCGTGGTGGGCGCGCAGGTGGCCCGGCAAACCGGCCTGAAGGTGGGCGACCGTTTTTCTGGCACCCATGGTCTGGGCGGTGGCGGCGATGTGCACGCGCAAACGCCTTACACGGTGGTCGGCCTGCTGGCGGCCAATGGGTCGGTGCTGGACCGCCTGGTCATTACCGCGACCGAATCGGTGTGGAAAGTGCACGAAACCGACACCGCGCTGGACGCCGAAGACCAGAAGATTCTGGAAGAAGAGCGCGAGGTGACGCTGGCGCTGATTCAGTACAAAACGCCGCTGGCTGCGGTGACGTTTCCGCGCTTCATCAACACCACCACCGAGATGCAGGCGGCCGCCCCGGCGCTGGAAATCACCCGCCTGCTGAGCATGGTGGGCGTGGGCACCGATGTGCTGCGGGCTTTTGCCGGCGTGCTGCTGCTGACGGCTGGCCTGAGTGTGTTTATTGCCCTGTGGGGCGCTGTGCGTGAGCGCCGAGCTGACCTGGCGCTGCTGCGCATGCTGGGCGCGCCGCCGCAAAAAATAGCCGGCCTGCTGCTGTGTGAGGCGCTCTGGCTGGCGCTGCTGGCCAGCGCGCTGGGTCTGCTGGCGGGCCAGGGGCTGCTGCTCTTGCTGGCCTGGGCGCTGCAGCTTGACCAGTCACTGCTGATAGGCGCGATGGCCTGGCCGGTCGAGTTGCTGGGCGTGCCGCTGCTGGCCCTGGGGGTGGCGCTGGCGTCCAGCCTGTTGCCGGCCTGGGCGGCTTACCGGGTCAGTGTGTTTGAACTTCTTCAATCAAGGTAAAAAGGAAAAATCATGAAATCCACCTCTAAATTCTTTTCGGTGCTGGCCGCGCTGGCCCTGAGCCTCAGCGTGTCGGCTGCCCTGGCGCAAGCCCACGGCAGCAAGGAAACCCAGCAGGACATACAGCGCCACCGCGCCATGGCGGCCGCCCATGAGGGCGCAGCCAAATGCCTGGAATCGGGCAAAAAAGAAGAAGTTTGTGAAAAAGAGTTGCAAGCCGCTTGCAAAGGCCTGGCCGTGGGCAAATACTGCGGCATGAAGCATGTGCATTGAGCCGCATGCCCCCTCGGCTGGCAGCCTGGCGCTGTAACTTCTGGAGCCTCGCATGAAACGCACATATTCGATGAATTCAGCCCTTCGCCCTGTTGCCGCTTGCGCCTTGCTGCTGGCCGCCGCCGGTTTGCAGGCGCAAATCCTGTCATCCCCCGTGCCGGCCGGCGCCACAAAACCGCTGCCTTCAGCCGCCCCTGCCTACGACATACCGGTGGGCCAGGGCGCTGGCGTGCATGGTGCCAACAGCCCTTTTCCCAAACTGTCGGCGCGTGACGATGTGGTGCCCTGGTCGGTGCTGACTACCGTCAAGACACGGAACGAAAAAAACCGCATTTTGCCGGTGTTCAACGCCAACCAGATGGCCTTGAACCAGAAAACGCAGCGCGTCCAGGGCTACATGTTGCCGCTCGATCCGGGTGAAAAGCAGCAGCACTTTTTGCTTTCGTCGGTACCGCTGACCTGTTCGTTCTGCCTGCCGGGTGGCCCCGAAAGCATGATCGAAGTCAAAACAAAGACCCCGGTGAAATACAGCATGGAGCCGGTGGTGGTCGAAGGGCGCTTTCTGGTGCTCAACGACGACGCCTACGGCATGTACTACCGCATCACGGATGCCACCGGCGTCAAGTGATGGGGTGGCTTGAGTGAGGGCATGGCTGGTTGCCACTGCCGGGGTCTGCGCGCTCCTGCTGGCGCAAACACTGGGCTTGGTGCACGGCGTCGCGCATGTCTCGGCAGGTGCCCTGGTCACCAAAACGCAGGCTTTTCATCACCAAGCGCATGAGGCCGAGCCCGATGCGGGCGGGCTGGCACTCCTTTTTTCATCCCACGATGACGGTGACGTGGACTGTCGCCTGTTTGACCAGGCCAGCCATGGCAGCCTGGCCCCGGCCATGGCGGCACTGCAGTTACCCATGGTGCCGGCGTCGCTCGTACTGGACAGCGCCTGCTGCGAAGCACTCGCCCGATGGGCTGCGCTGTTTGACGCGCGCGGCCCACCCCTGACTCGCTGAATCCCCCTGTTGGCAATGTGCCGACCGCCTGGTCGGTGCACTGCCTTGCCTTGTTCGATTCACCGAGATCATCATGAAATCCATTTTTACGGCGGGTGTGGCCCACTCCGTCCTTCCTCTTCGCGCGCCTGTTCACTCCGCTTGCAGCCGGTTTGCCCACCACGCTGTTCAGCGTGCCGCCCTGGCCCTGGGGGCCGCAGCTACCCTGCAAGGGGGGCTGGCCCAGGCACAAGCACCAGCACCTGCTACTGCAGCTACCCTGAGAGAAATCACCGTGACCGGCAACCCGCTTGGCGCTACAGATTTGATAGCACC
>JANNXF010000372.1:0-1985 GCA_031409395.1 Polaromonas sp. | reverse complement strand
GCTGCGCCTGCGGACTGGCAAAGCCAGATCCGCGGCCCCTGCTAGGCTGAAGAGCCCCCATGTTCACTCGCTGCGCGTAGCTGTCTGCCCCACCAGGGGGTGAAATCCGCTATTGAATTAATAGCTGGTTGCGCCCGTGTTGATTGGGCGAAACACTCTTTTTGCTTGCGCCTTCGGGCAAAGACCCAGGGCGGGCCAGTCCGTCAGAATTCTTCGGTATCGACTTCGCTGCTGCCCTGGGCGTTGTAGCGTGCGCCGGTCACGGTGCGCTGGTTGATGTGGGCCTCAAGGCGCTGCAGCAAACTGGCACTGAGCGCGACATGGGCCGCGCCCAGGTCGTCCTGCAGATGGTCAAGCCCGGTGGTGCCGGGAATCGCAATGATGTGCGGCGCCTTGTGCAGCAGCCAGGCCAGGGCCAGCTGCGCCGGACTGCACCCGGCCTCTTGCGCCAGCGCCCGGTAAGCGGGCAAAAGCTGCAGATTGGCGGCGTAGGCTTCGGGCGCAAAACGCGGCATGCTGCGGCGAATGTCTTTGGCGTCCAGCGTGCCCACGTCCAGCAGTTGGCCGCACAGAAAACCGCGCGCCACCGGGCTGAAGGCCACAAAGGCCGCCCCCAGCTCGGCACAGGCCTGCAGCACCGCGATTTCAGGGTTGCGCGTCCACAGTGAATACTCGGTTTGCACGGCGGCAATCGGGTGCACGGCATGGGCTTTGCGCAAGGTGGTGGCCGAGACTTCGCTCAGGCCGATGCTGCGGATATGGCCTTTTTGCACCAGCTCGCTCAGGGCGCCCACGCTGTCCTCTATCGGTACTTTCTTGTCCCAACGGTGCAGGTAGTAGAGGTCAATCACATCGGTCTGCAAACGGCGCAGGCTGTCTTCGCAGGTCTGGCGGATGGTGGCGGGGCGGCCGTCAATCACGCGCACCCGCTTGCCGTCACCGGCCACATCGACACCCTGCATGCCGCACTTGCTGGCCAGCGTGAATTGGTGGCGGTGCGGCTTGAGCACCTGGCCGACCAGGGTTTCGTTGGCCCCAAAGCCGTAGAGTGCGGCGGTGTCAAACAGCGTGACACCGGCGTCGAGTGCGGCCAGCAGCACGCGCTCGCCCTGCGCGGCGGACACCGGCGCGCCATAGGCATGGCTCAGGTTCATGCAGCCCAGGCCGATGGCTGAAACCTCAAACGGGCCTAGCGGTCGTTGTTGCATGGCGTCCGGTCCGCGTCAGGCCGTGAGTTGCTGCTCAAGCCGGTGCAGCACCTGGTAGCAGGCCAGCACACTGGCCACGCTGGCGTTCGGTTCGCGGCCTTCCCGGATGGCGGCAAAAAACTCGCGGTCCTGCAGCTCGATGCCGTTCATCGACACCGCCACCTGGCTGACATCAATCGCGGTTTCCTTGCCGTCTTTGCTGGACTGCGACAGGTCGTCGTAGCGCGCCAGGTAGGTGGCCGTGTCGCCGATGTAACGGAAAAAGGTGCCCAGCGGCCCCTCGTTGTTAAAGCTCAGGCTGAGCGTGCAAATCGCGCCATTGGCGGCCTGGAGCTGAATGCTCATGTCCATGGCAATGCCGAGTACCGGGTGAATCGGGCCCTGCACCGCGTTGGCTTTCACCACCGGGCTGCCGCACTGGTAGGCAAACAAATCCACCGTGTGCGCGGCGTGGTGCCACAGCAGGTGGTCGGTCCAGCTGCGTGCCTGGCCCAGCGCGTTCATGTTGCTGCGGCGGAAGAAATAGGTCTGCACATCCATCTGCTGGATGTTGAAGCGGCCCGCGCCGATTTCCTGGTGCAACCACTGGTGGCTGGGATTGAAGCGGCGCGTATGGCCGCACATGGCGACCAACCCTGTGTGTTGCTGTGCCTCGATGATCGCTGCCGCGTCAGACCATCGGTCGAGCAGTGGAATCTCCACCTGCACATGCTTGCCGGCACGCAGGCAAGCCAAGGTCTGTGCGGCATGCATCTGGGTCGGGGTGCACAGGACCAC
>JANNXF010000371.1:0-1882 GCA_031409395.1 Polaromonas sp. | reverse complement strand
CTCCGGCCAGCATCAGGGCCTGCACTTCGGCGCGCACCGCCTGCTTCAGCAGCTCGGAGCTGGCACTGATGAACTCGGTCTTGGGAAAACCACGCCGCAAGCGGACCACAAAAGCGGCCTGGGGTAACTGACTCAGAAAATCAGCGCTCACGGTATAGATCTGCCTTTTGATGGCATTGCGTGTCACCGCCCGTTTGGCCCAGCGTTTGGGCACCATCGCCCCAAGCCATGTGTCCTGAACAGGAAACAGCACTGAGGCGTTGGGTCGTTCAGCGGCGGGCATTGGCAGGGCCATTACATCAAGCGCATTGCGGTGCAATGCGAAGTGCGTGGTTTTTGCAACAATGGCGCCGGCAAGAACTGCCTGGAACTGGGGTCGGGTTTGAAGCCGCTGCACAAACGCCAGGCGTCAGCTCAGAGACGAACAGCAAATAGCCGGCAACAAGCGGGCTTAGACAGCCAGGCGTTTACGGCCTTTGGCGCGACGTGCAGCAATCACTGCGCGGCCGCCGCGCGTTTTCATGCGCGTCAGAAAGCCGTGCGTACGTGCGCGCTTGACTTTGGAAGGTTGGTATGTGCGTTTCATGGTAAATCCTACTGGCTACAAAGCTTTCCCCGTGCGATTCGAATGATCTTGGTGGCTGTACAACACGGCCAACTTTACAAGCCCGCAGGACTTGCAACACACCTGCAGCGCCTTGTGCGCCCGGTCATAAATGAGCCGGGCAACCGTGCGCGCCAAGTGGAATCAATCCGCTACGAATCTGGGAAACCCATGATTATCGCAGAAATCTCAACGCGGGCAACAGCTTAGCCCGGTTTATGGGAGTAAAGGCTGAGATCGCCCGGCGCCCACCCTGGCAATCCCTGAAAAGCGCAATGCAGTCAGGCCGAAAATAGGTTGAAACCCGGATTAATCATTTTGTGGATAACTAGCCGCCCCGACTACAATTAGGGGTGCACAAATTTAACACTATCCACAAGCAGATACGGCCCGCTTCGCACCAGCAGCCAGCGTCCCGCCAGCCATGAGTGAAGGCCCCGCTTCCAACCCCGGCCACGATTTATGGCAAACCTGCGTTGATCACCTGGCCCAGGAATTACCCGAGCAGCAGTTCAACACCTGGATTCGTCCGCTGGTCGTCGTCGTGGCGCTCGACCTGTCAAAAGTCACCGTTCAGGTCGGTAACCGCTTCAAGCTGGACTGGGTGCGCGCCCAGTACGCGGCCCGCATCTCGGCCTTGCTTGAGAAGATTTCTGGCCAGAGAATTCCGCTTGAGTTAGCGCTTGCTTCTCGTGAGGCCCCTGCAAAATCATCAACACTGATCAGAAATTTTGACGGGGTGGGGGTGTCCGAGCCTGCGGATCTGGTGGCCCCCGAAGAAGCCGCCAACGCCCCTTTCAAGAACCGCATCAACACCGCGTTGACCTTTGACACCCTGATTGAAGGTACGGCCAACCGCATGGGCCGCGCCGCAGCGCTGCATGTGGCGAGCAGCCTGGGTCAGCTTTACAACCCGCTTTTTATCTACGGCGGTGTCGGTCTGGGCAAAACCCACCTGATGCATGCCATCGGCAACAAGCTGCTGGCCGACAACCCGGCCGCCAAAGTTCTCTACATCCATGCAGAGCAATTTGTGTCGGATGTGGTTAAAGCCTACCAGCGCAAGACTTTCGACGAGTTCAAGGAGCGTTACCACTCGCTGGACTTGCTGCTGATTGATGACGTGCAGTTTCTGGCCAACAAGGACCGCACCCAGGAAGAGTTCTTCAACGCCTTTGAGGCCTTGCTGACCAAAAAGTCGCACATTGTGATGACCAGTGACACCTATCCCAAGGGCCTCACGGACATTCACGAACGCCTGGTGTCACGCTTTGACTC
>JANNXF010000370.1:0-3525 GCA_031409395.1 Polaromonas sp. | reverse complement strand
AGCGCCGCAATGGCGATATTGGGGGCGCGGGTCAGTCGGAGCATGCGGCCAGTGTACCCAGTCAGGGGGGCATTTGCTACTGAATCAATAGCTGCTTGCGCCCGTAGTGATTGGGCAAAGCACTGTTTTACTCCTTCCCCCAGCGGGGGAAGGCAGGGATGGGGGATACCCGCCCTGCGCGTGGTTGTCGAGCGTGCCCTGCATCGACCAGCCCCCGCCCCAACCCTCCCCCGCTGTGGGCGGGAGTCAAGTCAATTTGCTATTGATTTAATAGCTGCTTGCGCCTGTGTTGATTGGGCCAGAGCCCTGAAATGCTTGGGCTTTTGCACCCACAGCCGCATGGGCTACCTGTTTTCAAGCGCGCGGTCGGCATAGCGGCCAAAGCGCCAGGACGTGCCCTCGACCGTGATGCGCCGCCAGGTGCTGCGTTTTTCCGCCGGGCTCAGGGCGGGCCAGTGCTGCACTTCGTCAAAGGTACGGCCGCAGCCCTTGCACATCTCGTCGCCCTGGCTGGTGGAGCAGATGGCAATGCAGGGCGTGTCGGCGGTGGTGTCGTACCAGGCGGTCCAGGCCGCCAGGGCCTTGGGCGGAAAGCTGGCCTCGTCGGCCTCGTCCTCATGGTAGAAAACCATCAGCGCGTACACCTCGGCCAGCGCCCGCAGTTCGGGGGCGAGCGTGATGCCGTCGGGCGAGGGCTTGACGCCCCGCCAGTAGTTGATGGCGGCTGCGATGTCGGTGATGTGGATGCCGGGCATGGGGGAAGTGATGAAGGCGCAAGGGTGCGGTATGCCGCAGAACGCCGGGACCGCATTGCGGAGCCAGGCTCAGCATTATGGTCGAGACGCCGACCGGCGGCGCGGTATCTGCCGGCAGCGTGGGCAAACCCGCAATGATTTGCAAAAATTTCATTTTTCATATCAAATGAGCCAACGAAGGGGAGTAACTCCCTCGCTTTGCTGAATAATTCGATAACAGACACCACAGCAAAACCGCTTCGACAAGTCGTCATTACGAAGTCTCAACTTCCGGCTTGTTGGACATGCAGCGACACTGCATGTCGAGCCAGACCTTCGATTGAAACCTGAACAGGTGAGATCGAAGCATTGGCGGCAACCTATCCCCGTCTCCCGCGCTTTCGACTCACCTGTCCGGTTTCATGAAGCCGGAAATCCGTTCGTTCGGGTTTCCAGATCTGAACTTGACATGGAGCGATAACGTGGAATTATTTACGACCCCCTGGTGGTCCGCCCTGCTGGCAATCATCCTGATTGACCTGGTGCTTGCTGGCGACAACGCCATCGTGATTGCACTGGCGGCCCGCAACCTGCCGCCCCATCTGCAGAAAAAAGCCGTCATGTGGGGCACGGTGGGCGCCATTGTTGTGCGCTCGGTCATGACTGTCGGCGTGGTGTGGCTGCTGAAGATTCCGGGCCTGATGCTGGTCGGCGGACTGGGCCTGTTGTGGATCGCCTACAGGCTGCTGGCCGACCAGAACGGGGCCGAGCACAACGGCCCGGTGGTCAGCACCTTCTGGGGGGCGATGAAAACCATTGTGGTGGCTGACGCGCTGATGGGCATTGACAACGTGCTGGGCGTTGCTGGCGCCGCGCAGGGCTCGTTTGACCTGGTCATCATTGGCCTGCTGATCAGCGTGCCGATTGTGGTGTTTGGCAGCACCCTGGTGCTCAAGCTGGTCGAACGCTTCCCCATCATCATCAAGCTGGGCGCTGCGGTGCTGGCATTCACCGCCGCCAAAATGATTGTGAGCGAACGGCTGCTGAAGCCCGTCTATGGCGGCCCGGACGCACTGCCGTCGCTTGCGGCCCTGCACACCGCCGCCGAATGGGCCACCTACGCGCTGGCAGTGGCCGGCGTGCTGGGAGCGGGCTGGTTGGCCACACGGCGCAGCAAATCTGGTCATTCACCCCACAGCAAGAAACTCATCGCGAATTAAAACTGGAGATTCACCCGGGCCGTGACGGCCCGTTGCAATCGACATGACTCTGCAAGCTTCTACATCACGATAACGCAAGAAGAACTGTATGGAAAACATCATTGTTTATGTTGACGACGCCGCCTACGCGCTGCATATGCTGCAGCCCATGCTGCAGGCCGCCAGCCCCGCGGCAGGTGCCACTGGCCCCACCCGCTGGATTGTGGTGGGCTGCGCACCCCGCGTAACACGCCGCGTCAGCAAATGGGTGACACGCAGTGCACGCGAAAGCTGGCGTGACAAGTGGGCAGAAAAAGTCTTTGCGCAACTGACGCCGCTGCTGCAAACCGACGGCAATACCGTGATCAGCCAGCTGGCACAAACCACGCTGTCCACCCAGACCGAAGCCTTGATCAGGGAACACGGTGTCGCCCGCGTGCTGGACGCGCGCCGACCCAAGTTTGGGCAAGACCTGCAGCCGGTAACGACCAGCCAGGTGCAGGAGCACCCGGGCGTGCTGGGCTATGCCACGGCGCTGGCTGGATGAAGAACCTCCACGGTTGTTCGCTGCGTTTAGCGCCTTTCCCCCCGAGGGGGCCGCTGCCGTCACGGATGGTATTCTGTCGCCATGAGACTTATTTTGAACTGGCTTTTGAGCGCGGCGGCCCTGCTGGCGGTGGCTTACCTTTATTCCGGCGTGGTGGTGACCAGCTTTGCCGGGGCGCTGATCGCAGCGGCGGTGCTGGGTGCGCTGAACCTGGTGCTGCGGCCGCTGCTGGTGATCCTGACGCTGCCGGTCACGCTCGTCACGCTGGGGCTGTTTTTGTTTGTCGTCAACGCGCTCATGTTCTGGGCTGCGGCCGGCCTGGTCAGCGGTCTGGATGTCAACGGGTTTGGCGCTGCCCTGCTGGGCTCGCTGATTTACTCGGTGCTGCAGCTAGCGATCGATTTTGTCCTGCAGCGCCTGTTCTCGAATCAGTAGTTCGATCTGGCGGGCGCGCGTGTCAATGATCGAGCCCTCCACATAATCCGCACTGCTGGGGTTGCTGCGCATCATGGCCTGCGCCGCCTTGAGGCGGTCCAGCGCTGCGGGGTAGTCCAGCTGCGCCGCCCGGCTTTCTGCGTCGGCGCGTATCGCCCTGACTTTCTGGTTCTGCTTGCCATAGGCGAGCGCCAGCAGTTGCCAGGCCATCGCGTCTCTCGGGTGGGTGGCCACCCAGCTTTGCAAGCGGCCTGACACCTCGGCCGACCGGCCCGCCGCCATCAGCGACTGCGACTGCAGCAGCACCTGCGCGCGCGAGGTGGCCGCCGCCATGTCAGCCGACGCCGCCGACGCCGGTACGACCCCGGCCAGCAAATCGATCTCAATGGCCAGCAGCTCTGTCGCCTTGTTGGCACGCACAATCGCACCCGTCAGGGGCTGGAGCTTTTTCAGCAGGCTGCGGGCCTCTGTGAAGTTGCGCAGCTGGGCGGCGGCAAAAGCGCCGCCATACAGCGCCCCCGCATCGCGAATATTGGCGGCCGAGGCGGGTGACTCCAGCGCCTGGGGCGAGGCCGCACGACGCTGGGCCTCTGCCACCATGGTGTTCAGG
>JANNXF010000369.1:0-3039 GCA_031409395.1 Polaromonas sp. | reverse complement strand
GATGGCGTGGCGGTGGTCGGTGCCGTCACCCTGGCCGCCGACCCGCGCCAGGCTGCGCTCGACGGCTTGAAAGCGGCCCGACCTGGGTGACACAGCCTGTTTTCAAGGCTTTGCCCAATCAATACGGGCGCAAGCAGCTATTAAATTCATAGCGACTGGCCATACTCCCTCCCCCAGCGGGGGAGGGTTAGGGTGGGGGCAGGTCGATGCAGGGCACACTCGGCGATCGCGCGCCAGGCAGGCATCCCCCATCCCCGCCTTCCCCCGCTGGAGGAAGGGGTAAAACAGCGCTTTGCCCAATCAGTACGGGCGCCAGCAGCTACTAATTCGATAGCGCCGGGTAGTCGGTATAGCCCTTGGCGCCACCGCCATAGAAGGTGGCTTTGTCGGGTGCGTTGAGCGGGGCGCTGCGGCGCAGGCGCTCGGGCAGGTCGGGGTTGGCCAGAAAGGGCACGCCAAACGCCACCAGGTCTGCGCCGTCTTGCACGGCTTTTTCGGCCAGGGCCTGGTCGTAGCCGTTGTTGACCATCCAGGCGCCCTTGCCGCCCGCCGTGCGGTAGGCGGCCTTGAGTTCGGCGTAGTCAAACGGCCGGTCGGGCAGCACGCGCGGGCCGCCGGTGGCGCCTTCAATGATGTGGATGTAGGCCAGGTTCAGGCCGGCCAGCTGCTTGACCACGTAGTCAAACAACGCCTGGGCATCGGCGTCGTGCACGTCGTTGGCCGGGGTCACCGGCGACAGGCGTATGCCGGTTTTGCCACCGCCAATGGCGCTGGTGACGGCGCGGGTGACTTCCAGCAGCAGGCGGGCACGGTTTTCAATGCTGCCGCCGTAGTCGTCGCTGCGCTGGTTGGAGCCTGTTTTAAGGAACTGGTCCAGCAGATAGCCGTTGGCGCCGTGGATTTCAACCCCGTCGAAACCAGCGGTTTCCACCGCATTGCGCGCTGCGGCTTGGTAGCTGTGCACCAGCGAGGGCAGCTCTTCGGCACGCAGGGCGCGCGGCTCGGAGGTGTCAACAAACACCGGCGCGCCGTCCTTGATCAGCACAGTCTTGGTTTTGGCGGCAATCGCCGAAGGCGCCACGGGCTGGCCGCCGTCGGGCTGCAGCGAGGTGTGCGACACGCGGCCCACATGCCACAGCTGCACCACGATCTTGCCGCCGGCCGCATGGACATCTTGGGTGACTTTCTTCCAGGCATCGAGCTGCTCGCTGCCATACAGGCCGGGCACATCCGCGTAACCCTGGCCCTGCTGGGTGATGGCGGTGGCTTCGGTGATGATCAGCCCGGCACTGGCGCGCTGGGTGTAGTAGGCGGCGGTCAAGGGGCCGGGGATGGCGTCAGGCGAGCGGTTGCGTGTCAGCGGTGCCATCACGATGCGGTTGGCCAGTTGCAGGTCACCGGCTTGGACGGGGTCAAATAAGGTCGGCATGGGAGGGGATTCCTTGATGTTCAAACAACCAAGCAGTTTGTACCAAATGCAATGAGCGTGTGTAAGACAAACTGCTGGATTTGTGCCAGCAGGACGCGCCGGGCGCCGCCGCCCCGTGCCCGCAATGGTGACAGGGCACTAGGGTTTACGCCGTGAGGACTTGCCAAAAGACCGGTTCTAAACGTATGCTTTTATGCCTATTTTGGCGATGAGCTACGAACTATTCGGAGAATTCTCATGAAAAAACTACTGTCCAGCCTGGTGGTTGTCTCGTTTGCGATGGTCTCTGGCGCCGCTTTTGCGGCGTCACACGCGGGGGCCCCCATGGCCGATAAAAAGACCGAGGAAATGAAGGCGGCCTGCAAGAAGGCGGATCCGAAAATGGACGAAAAAATGAAGGCCGAGTGCAAGGCCATGGAAGCCAAGAAGTAAGCAGGCACTTCCTCGACGACAAAAAACGGGCCCCTCAGGCCCGTTTTTTTATGCCCGGCGGGCCGCTTACCTGATCAGTCCTTCGGCCTTCATGGCGGCCTGCACCGCCGGACGCGCCGCCATGCGGGCCCGGAAGGCGGCGATGTGGGCAAAGCCCGAGATGTCTACCTTCACCAGTGGCGCCCAGTTGGTGACATTGAACAAATACGGGTCGGCCACGCTGAAGTGCTCGCCCATCAGGTAGTCCTTGCCGGCCAGTTCAGTGTCTACCCAGGCCAGGCGCTGCAGCAGCTTGTCGGTCACCATGGGCTTGTAGTCGGCCGGGGTGGCCGGGCTGAACAGCGGCGAAAAGCGCTGGTGCAGTTCGCTCGCGGTGAAGTTCAGCCAGCCCTGCATCTGCGCCCGCGCCACCGTGCCATTGGCGGGGGCCAGGTTTTTCTCGGGCTGCTGGTCGGCGATGTACTGGACGATGGCCGGCCCTTCCCGCAGGCGCGTGCCGTCGTCGAGCTCCAGCAGCGGCACATAGCCCAGCGGGTTGATGCCGTAGTAGTCGGTGCCGTCGGCCAGCTTGTGGGTTCGGGTGGGGGCCGCCACGGCCTCAAAAGCCATGCCGGCTTCGCGCAACACAATGTTCACCGACAGGGAGCAGGCACCGGGGGAGTAATAGAGCTTCATGACAAGTCCTTGGGGTATGGGAATCAGGGCCTGATGGTAGCGGCAAGCCGGGGCGCGTGCATGGCGGGTATTTGGGGCTGCGGAAATGCAAGGCCAAACCGTATTTTGTCCATACACGACGGGCGCAAGCAGCTATTAAATTCATAGCGAATTGGTTGGGCTCCCTCCCCCAGCGGGGGAGGGCTGGGGTGGGGGCAGGTGGATACAGGGCGCAATCGACAACCACGCGCAGGGCGGGCATCCCCCATCCCCGCCTTCCCCCGCTGGGGGAAGGGGCAAAACAGGGCCTGGCCCAATCACTACGGGCGCAAGCAGCTATTGAAAACATAGAAAAACAGTGCCTGCGTGTTTGTCCTACAACGGCAGGCGGGCGCTGCTGATGGGCGGCGCGGCTGGCCACTTTTAGCATGGGGCGGTGTTGGCAGACGCCTGGTCGCCTGCCAGCATGTTGATGAAACCGGCCTCTTGGCCTCTTGGCGTGCCGTCTGGCGCGCCGTCACAGG
>JANNXF010000368.1:0-7754 GCA_031409395.1 Polaromonas sp. | reverse complement strand
CCATTGAGCAGTGCCAGCCCTTCCTTGGGGCCGAGAATGAAGGGCGTCAGCCCGATGCGGCGCATCGCCTCGGCACCGGTCACCACCTCGCCCTCGGCCGTGGTGGCTTGTCCTTCGCCGATCAGTACGCAGGCCATGTGCGCCAGCGGCGCCAGATCTCCGGATGCGCCGACCGAGCCTTTGGCCGGAATGCAGGGCATCAGGCCCGCATTGAACAAGGCCAGCAGCGCATCGACCAGTGCCGGCCGCACGCCCGAGTGGCCACGCGCCAGGCTCACCGCCTTGGTGGCCAGCACCAGCCGCACCACGGGGGCGGCCAGCGGTTCGCCTGTGCCCACGCTGTGCGACAAGACCAGGTTGCGCTGCAGCTCGGCCAGCTGGTGGCCCGGGATGCGGGTGCTGGCCAATTTACCGAAACCGGTGTTGATGCCGTAGACCACCTCGTCGTTGTCGACGATGTGCTGCACCGCCGCCTGCGATTGCGCCATGCCGGCGCGCACGGATGGATCGAGCGACAGTTGCACGCCACCGGTCTGGATGCGGCGCAGCATGGCGAGGTCAACCTGGCCCGGAGTGAGCATCAGGGTGGCGGCGGCGGAAGAAGCGTTGGAGGAAGACATAAAAACCTGTCTATACAAGTAGGTGGGTTAAAAAAAGGGACAAGGCCCTAGCTGGAAGTCGGGTTGCCATCGGCGCGGAAACGGCTGCCGAGCCGGTAGCGCGAGGCAGGGTGCAGACAGCGAACCAGCGTGACGGGCACCTCTCGCGTCCAGGTGCGGCGCGTGAGCAGCAAACAGGGTTCGCTCACCGACATGTCCAGATGCGCGGCCTGCTCTGCGTTAGGCAGCACCGCATCGACGACATGCTCGATCTGGTCAAAGGGCACGTTGCGCACCAGGTATTCGCTGGGCGCCAGGGACGAGAAATCCTGCTCCAGGTAGGCCGGCACCACGCGGGGATTGACGTAGCGGTCTTCCAGTTGCACCGGCATGCCGTTTTCCAGGTGCAGGCACACGCTGTGAAACACCGATTCGCCGGGACGCAGGTCCAGCCATACGGCCACGTCGGGCGCTGCCGCAATACGCTCTGCCGTGATCAGCTCAAAGCCGTAGTCATGGCCGCGCTGCTGGATTTCGCTGGCGATATGGGCGATTTGCAGCAGCGTGGATTGGGGTTTGTCTTCGGCCACAAAACTGCCGACACCGGCGACACGCACCACGCGTCCCTGTTCCATCAGGTCACGCAGGGCGCGGTTCGCCGTCATGCGCGAGATGCTGAACTGGGCAACCAGCTCATGCTCCGAGGGCAGGCGATGGCCCGCCGGCCAGGAACCGTCCTGAATTTTGCGTGTGATGAATTCCTTGACCTGCTCGTAAAGCGCCAGCGTGGGCGCGGCCGCAGTGTTTCGGGCCAGTGGCGTTTTTCGGCGGAGGGCAGTCGTGTTCATGGGGCGTTGTTTCTGAAAACCATCAATGTTCGGCGGCGGCCATGGATTCTGCGCGGATTTCTTCGGTCAGGCGGGCCTTGAGTTTCATGAACTCGGGCGAGGTCTTGATCGTGTAATGGCGCGGATGCGGAAAATCCACCGCAATTTCGGTCTTGATGCGGCCAGGCCGGGCGCTGAACACGGCGACGCGGTTGGCCATGAAGATGGCCTCGTCGATGTCATGCGTCACAAACAGCACCGTTTTCTGGGCCGACTCCCAGATGCCGAGCAGCAGCTCCTGCATCAGTACCCGGGTCTGGTTGTCGAGTGCGCCGAAGGGCTCGTCGAGCAGCAGTATCTTGGGGTCGTTGGCCAGGGCTCGGGCGATGGCCGTGCGCTGCTGCATGCCGCCAGAGAGTTGCTTGGGAAAGTGGTTTTCGAAGCCGCGCAGCCCGACCTTGGCGATGAAAAATTCGCTGCGCTCTTTTTGTGCGGCCTCGCTCATGCCGCGCTCGCGCAGCCCGAACCGGATGTTTTGCGCAATGGTGAGCCACGGAAAAAGGGTGTAGCTCTGGAACACCACGCCGCGATCGGCCCCAGGACCGTCGACAGGTTGGCCGTCGAGCAGTACCTGTCCGCTGCTGGGGAAGTCCAGCCCCGCCACAATGCGCAGCAGCGTGGATTTGCCGCATCCCGAAGGGCCGAGGATGGTGACGAAGTCGTTTTCACGCACTTCAAAATCCACGGGCAGCAAGGCCTGGGTCGTTTGGCCCCGGCTGCCGGTGAAGGTGCGGGAAACCCCGCGAATGGACAACTGGTTGATCACAGGATGCTCCAGGCAAAGAGACGGCGGTTGACCGCCTTGAAGGCGAAGTCGGAGATGAGGCCGATGAGGCCGATGACAATGATGCCGAAAATGATCTGGCCGGTGTTGAGCAGCGCCTGGCTGTCGGTGATCATGTGGCCAATGCCAGACGAGGAACCAATCAGTTCGGCCACGATCACGTAAGTCCAGGCCCAGCCGAGCACCAGGCGCAGCGTTTCGGCGATGCCGGGCGCGGCCCCCGGAATGAGAACGCGCTTGACAATGCCTGCGCTGTTGGCGCCCAGCGTGTAGGCCGCCTCGACCAGGTCGCGCCTTGCGCCACCGACGATGACCGCGACCATCAGGATCAGCTGGAAGACCGAGCCGATGAAAATCACCAGCAGTTTTTGCGTTTCGCCCAGGCCGGCCCAGAGAATCAGCAGGGGAATGAAGGCCGCCGCTGGCAGGTAGCGGCAAAACGACACGAAGGGCTCCAGGAAGGCTTCGACCGGTTTGTAGGCGCCCATGGCGACACCCAGAGGCACGGCGACGACAGCGGCCATGATGAAGCCGCCCAGAACGCGCCAGACGGTCATGCCAATGTCGTACAGAAAGTTGTACTGGGTAAACAGCAGCCAGGCTTCCCTGACCATCGTGACCGGACTGGCCAGGAAGGTGGGCGACACATAGCCGCCCATCGTGAAGCCGGCCCAGACCAGCACGAACACCACAAAGAAACCGACCCCCAGCACCAGGCGCATGCCTGGGCTGACCGGTTCGAGCGGTGCGAACGCCTGGCGTCGGCGCCGGGATGGCGCGCTGGCCTTGGCGGTCAACGGCGGGGGAGGACGAACGGCAGTGGTCGATTCCATGGTGGGTTACCTCTTACTTGATGAAGCTGGCGTCGAAGGTCGCCGCCAGGTCTGTCGGCGCCTTGCGGATCACGCCGGCCTCCAGCAGGATAGGCACGGACTCATTCATGAACTGGGTCAGTTCGCCCGCAAAAAACTTCTGGTTGGCCGCCTTGTCCTGCCAGCGCAGGTAGGCCGATGACTTGGCGAACTGCTCGCCACCCTGTTTGACCGCAGAGCCCATGATTTCGTTGGATTTGGCCGGATCGGCCTTGATCATTTCGAGCGCCTCGAAGTAGGAGTTGGTCAGGGCTTGTGCCGCCTTGGGGTTGGCCTTGAGCCACACGGGGGCGCAGCCCACGGTGTCTATGACCATCGGATAGTCGAGCGTGGTGGCCAGGATTTTGCCGGCCTGCGGGTTGTTGCGCACGGCCGAGAGGTAGGGCTCGTAGGTCATGGCGGCGTCGTTCTGGCCGGCGATGAAGGCTTGCGCGGCGGGTTGCGGCTCCAGCGAGAGAAGCTTGACATCTTTCAGCGTCATGCCGTTCTTGTTCAGCATCCAGGCCAGGCCAAAGTAGGGCGCGGTACCGGGTGCACTGACGCCAATGGTCTTGCCCTTGAGGTCGGCAAAGTTCTTGACGTCGTTGCGCACGGCCAGTCCGTCGGCCCCGTAGGACTTGTCCATCTGGAAAATCTGCACGATGGGCACGCCATTGGCGTTCCAGGCGACGTGGGTTTCAACCGTGGTGGCGGCGCACTGGATGGCGCCTGCGGCCAGCGCCAGGTGGCGGTCTTTTTGCGGAATCATCTTGAGTTCCACGTCAAGCCCGTTTTTCTTGAAAATGCCGGCCTTGTCGGCCAGTGTCAGCGGCGCAAAGCCGGTCCAGCCGGACATGCCCAGCGTCAGTTTGGTGTCCTGGGCCGCAGCAGGGGCGCTGATGCCCACCACGCAAGCACCCACGGCCAGTAGCGTCGCCGCCTTCTTGATCATTTCCATGCCCATCACGTACTCCAGTCGGTTTGGTTGTTTGCTTGTCTCCCAGGGCCTCTGCAGGCGATGTCTGGAAGAATTAATTTTGCTTTCAAAACAGCACTTGTATATACAGGATAACCCTATCCCCGAAATAAATCCTGTAACAAGAATTAACACGCAGGCACACTATCGGTGCAAAAGTGCCAAATAACAGCCTGTTTATCCTGTCTGTACAGGTGTGGTTTTTGACCAGCGTGCAGAACGCAATTTCTGGGCCAGCAGTCGTTGAATGTGTTGACGGGTGGCGCTGCGGCTGTACCTGGCAATAAAGTCATCCAGCATGATGGCGGAACGCTTGCACCATGAGCCCACGGGGAAGAAGGGTACGGGCACCGCCTTACACTGCCGGCATGTCTGATTTTCTGATGCAGTCACCCGAGATGGATGAGACCGTTCGCCGTCCGTGTGTGGCGGTAGCCGTCGTCATGCGTCGTGAGCGCATTGACAACCGCTGGCAGCCGTGGCGCTGGGTGCTGGCCGATGTGGTGCCGCACGAGGCAGGTTTTGGCACGCAGCCACGCTTGCTGCTGAAAGACGGACAGGAAGAACGCTGGCTGTATCCGGGATTCAAGGCAGAACTTTTCGCTGATGATGCCGAGGGTTACTACCTGAATGTCACCACGGCCCAGCCCTGTTTCTGGGTGGTGTGGCGTCTGCAGGACGTCCAGGACAGTGAGGGTGCCGTGACCGGGGAGCCGGTCGCCGTGCCGCAGATCGTCACACTGAGTTACCACGATGCCGGACGCTGGCTGGACGCCCAGGAAACCGTCGAGCAGGTGCCAGCGCCACCGCAGGTTGTGCAGTGGCTTCAGGATTTTGTGGACCAGCACCATGTGCTGGAGGCCAAACGCCGTCAACGGCCACAAAGCTTCAGGGCCCTGCTAGACCGCTTTGGCAATCCCGCCAGGGTCAGCACCGACAAGGACCGGGGCGGAGGCAGCCATGGCTGAAGAACGCCAGGGATTTTTGGGGCGCTGGGCGCGCCGGAAATCGGATGCCTTGCAGGGCAGGCCGCTGGACGAAGCTGGCGCGGTCAACCCGGCAGCGCCTGTCATGGCTGCGGGTTCCGCTGATGGGGTGGCTGCAGAAGGTTCAACCCCTGTACCGGCACCGGCTGTGGCACAGGGGCAGCCAGAGCCCGCGCCGGAAAGAGCCCTGACACTGGACGATGTGAAGTTGTTAACCCAGGACGCAGACTTCAAACCCTTCATGGCGCGCGATGTCGGACCCGAGGTGCGTAACGCCGCGATGAAAAAGCTGTTTGCCGATCCGCATTTCAATGTGATGGACGGGCTGGATATTTACATTGACGATTACTCCATATCCGACCCCATCCCCGAGTCCATGCTCCGTCAGATGACCGGTGCCAAGTTTCTCAAGCTGTTTGAGGAGGAGGAGGGCGATGCCCAGGCCGCTGAAAAGCAGCCCGGTCTGGCCGCTGAGCCGCGGGAAAATGCGAATAACCCCGACCCTCAATCCGTGGCACAGTCTTATGAAAACCGGGACATAACCCCTTCTGGGGTGTCCAGCCTCAATTATTCCAGCCAGACCGCGCCACCGACCGGCGCCGGTACCAGCCAACAAGACCATGCCGACCCTCATTTGCGACTGCAACCAGACCATGCCGCTTCAGCCCCAGAAGCTGGGCGCGGTACTCAATGAAACCCTGACGCTTCATTCGGCACTGTGTCGGCGCGAAGCGGGCGCCTTTCAAAAAGCCATTCAATCTGGTGACGATGTGGTGGTGGCCTGTACCCAGGAAAAACGCCTGTTTGCCGAAGTCGGGCAGCAAACCGAAGGGGCCACTTCGGTCATCAGGTTCGTGAATATCCGCGAGACTGGCGGCTGGAGTCAAGACGCCTCTGGCGCAAGTCCCAAAATGGCCGCCTTGCTGGCGGCGGCGCACCTGCCTGACGCCGAACCGGTGGCGACTGTCACCTACAAGAGCGCTGGCCGCCTTCTCATCGTGGGCCCCCTGGACCAGGCGGAACAGGTGGCGGCATTGGTGGCGGACGCGCTGGAGGTCACTGTGTTTGCGCAGGGTGTGTCTCCCGCTGCGGCGGCGAATTCCACGGCGCAGGAGCGCAAATACCCCGTGGTCAGCGGCAGCAAGCTCACGCTGTCGGGGTGGCTGGGCGCTTTTGAGGCGAAGTGGGAAAAGAGCAACCCGATCGACCTTGACCTGTGCACCCGGTGCAACGCCTGTGTGGCGGTTTGCCCGGAGGGTGCGATTGACCTCAGCTACCAGATTGACAGCACCCGATGCACAGCGCACCGGGATTGTGTGGCTGTCTGCAAGGTGGCTGGCGCCATTGATTTCAACCGTGAACCGCAATCCCTCACCGAGGCATTCGATCTGGTGCTGGATCTGGGCGCCAATCCCCTCATGACCCTGCACGCGCCACCACAAGGTTACTTTGCCCTGAATGCCTCAAAGGGCCTGTCGTCGCCAGGCTTGCTGACCACCGTGGTCAAGCTGCGTGATCTGGTGGGGGAGTTTGAAAAACCCAAATTTTTTGCCTACAAGCAAAAGCTTTGCGCGCACAGCCGCAATGAAACCGTGGGCTGCAATGCCTGTGTGGACATTTGCTCGGCTGGGGCCGTCAGCAGTGAAAAACAGCGCCAGCAAATCAAGGTCAATCCCAATCTGTGCATTGGCTGCGGCGCCTGCACCACGGTATGCCCGACGGGGGCGCTCACCTACGCCTACCCGCGCGCCAGTGAGCAGGGTATCCGCTTGAAAACCCTGCTGTCGACCTATGCCAGGGCGGGCGGTGCGCAGGCGGTGCTGCTGCTTCACAGCCAGGGCAGCGGCCAGCAAGCCATAGAGGCACTGGGCCGTGCGGCGCAGCTGCAGAAGACCCTGCGGGGCGTGCCTGCCAATGTCATTCCGCTGGCGCTCTGGCACACCGCCAGCGTTGGGCTTGACCTCTGGCTCAGCGCTATCGCCTTTGGGGCGTCACAAGTGGCGGTACTGGTGACCGACGAAGAAGCGCCTGCCTACCTTGACGGCCTTGCGGAACAAATGCGGGTGGCGCAAGGCATCATGAACGGGCTCGGCTATGCGGGGGTGCACTTTCAGTTGGTACGCGCGCAGGCAGCTGCCAACCTGGATGCCAGCCTTCACGCCCTGTCGCGCGCCCGGCCAGTGGTGCCTGCCGTGCCGGCACGTTTTGCGGTGGCGCAGGAAAAGCGCAGTACGCTGGACCTGGCGCTTGACCATTTGATGGTGCAGGCCCCAGCCACCCTGCCAGAGTCGATTGAGTTGCCGGCGCAGGGCTCGCCATTCGGCAGTCTGGTGGTCAACACGGATACCTGCACGCTATGCCTGAGCTGCGTCAGTGCCTGTCCGGCCAGCGCCCTTCAGGACAACCCCGAGCGGCCGCAGCTCAAATTCATCGAGAAAAACTGTGTGCAGTGCGGCCTGTGTGCCAGCACCTGCCCCGAGAACGCCATTGCCCTGCAACCGCGCCTGCTGCTGACGCCCCAGCGCAAAGCGGCCAGGGTATTGAATGAGACCCAGCCCTACCAGTGCATACGCTGCAGCAAACCGTTCGGTACGCTCAAGGCCATCGAATCCATGCTGGGCAAACTTGCCGGGCATGCCATGTTCCAGGGCGCCGCTGCAGACCGACTCAA
>JANNXF010000367.1:0-5774 GCA_031409395.1 Polaromonas sp. | reverse complement strand
ATGCACACCCCCACGACCCACAGCACGCCTTCAGATGGCGCACCAGGCGCCGCGCACGCTGCGCCACAGCCGGCAGCGATTGACATTGTTTATCTCTGGGTCGATGGCGCCGACCCGGTGTGGCGCCAGCGGCGGCGGCAGGCGTATGCCGCGTGGGTGCAAGAGCACCCGGATGCGCTGGCGGCGTTTGGCAATGCGGCTGGCCGCTACCGCGACAACGGCGAGCTGCGCTTCAACCTGCGCTCACTGGAAAAGTTTTTTCCTGCGCATGGCCATGTGTACATCGTGACCGACGGGCAAGCCCCCGACTGGCTGCAGCCGTCGGCCAGGCTGACGGTGGTCGACCACAGCGAGCTGTTTCCGGCGGCCGAGGTCCGGGTCTTTGACTCGGGGCATATCGAGTCCTACCTGCACCATATCCCGGGCTTGTCCGAGCGTTTTTTCTACCTGAATGACGATGTTTTTTTTGGCGCCCCGGTCGATGCTGATTTCTGGTTTGGCGAGCGACTCAAGGTTTTTGCCGAGAACACGCAGGTCCCCGACTACGACGACCTTCAGCCGCATGAGACGGCGCTGGTCAATGCCTCGATTTTGTCGCGCCAGTGGCTGACAGAGCGCTACCCTGGTTACCGGCATGAGCCGCGCGTCTATTCGCACGCGCCGCGCCCGATGCTCAAAAGTGTGATGAACGAGCTGGAACAGATGGCGCCAGAGCTGTTTGAAACCGTGCGTTCCACCAGCTTTCGGACTTGGCGAATCCCCGCTATCGTGCCGGACCTGGTGCCGCGCTGGATGGTGCAAAGGGGCTATGCCGAGCAGCATGTGCTCAACCCCTTGCACATCAGCTCTGGCGATGGCCGTGCCGGGCAGCAGCTGAAGGCGCTGGCAGCCAGCTTTGGCAGCCTGCCGTTTTTTTGCATCAACGACACCTGCGACGACGCGGCCGATGACGACCTGCGCCTGCTGCAGATTGCCCGCACCCTGAACAAACTGCTGCCCGAGCCCTCGTCTTTTGAGCGCCTGTACGATGAAAGCGCAGCGGCCTGAGCCCTGGCACGCTGCAAGTTGCTATTGATTCAATAGCTGCCTGCGCCCGTTCTGATTGGGCCAAAGGCTTGTTTCATGCATGAAGCCTGGCACATGGGCAGGGCTGTGAGGGGCGTGCTGAAGGTGCCGGGTTGACGGTGGCCAGTGACCGGACGCATTGGGGTGCGGCCCTGCAATCTGGCAAATATCCCGCGCACTTGAACAATGGTTTGACACCTGAAAATCGCCATGCGACAGTCCGTTGGGTATAAAAAAAAGCAGAGATGCAGGGGTGCCAGACCTGACTGCGATTTTTTCTTGAATCCAATTCGTCCAGCAGCGCGTATCAAACCTGCTGATCCTTCCCCTCCCCCACTTCACAGAAAGCCCGCCATGAACACCTCTTTCGTCAAATCAATGAGCCTTGCCGCGCTCACCGTGGCCAGCCTGGCCGCTTGCAGCACCATGTCGCCCGAATCAGGGGGAAGTGACCGCGCTGAAAAAGCGGTTGCTGTGACCGCCTCCAACAAGCTGCTCAAGTTCAACGCCGGCAGGCCAGGCCGCATCTTGAGCAGCCTGAACATCACCGGCTTGCAAGCCGGCGAAACCCTGCTGGGCATCGACTACCGCGTGTCCAAGGACCAGCTTTACGCGCTGGGCAGCAGCGGACGGCTGTACACGGTCAATGAAGACACCGCTGCGGCCAGCGTGGTTGGCATGCCGTTTGCCGTCAAGCTCGAAGGCACGCAATTTGGCTTTGACTTCAACCCGACCGTTGACCGTATTCGCGTGGTCAGCAACACCGGACAAAACCTGCGCCTGCACCCGGACACAGGCGCGGTGGTAGACGCCAACCCTGCGCTCGACGGTGTGCAAACCGACGGCAAACTGGCCTACGCAGCGGGCGACGCCAACTTCGGCAAAGCGCCCATGGCTGTCGGCGCGGCTTACAGCTACAACAAGGCCGACACCAAAATAACCACCAACTTCGCGCTGGACGCTGCCACGGGCGCACTGGTTACCCAGGGCTCACGCGAAGGCGTCATGCCTGCGGTGTCGCCCAACACCGGGCAGTTTTTCACCATCGGCAGCCTGGGCATGGCGTTCAACACCGCCGCCTTTGACATCCAGGCGCTCAGCGATGTGGCGTTTGCGGCGTTGAACAGCGACGGCACCACCGCCAGCCGCTGGGTGACGATTGACTTGAAAACCGGCGCAGCCAGCTCGCTGGGCACCATTGGCGGCGGCGAGCGTGTGGTTGGTATTGCACTGGAGCCCTGAGCAACCTCACTGCCGTGGCAGGCAGTGATTGGGACTGAAATTGACGGCGCGGGGCCGCCCAGGTCACGCCGCCAGGGCTTGCCATCGGGCCAATCTGCCCTGGTGTCAAGCCACCAGTTGCTATTGATTCAATAGCTGCTTGCGCCCGTGTTGATTGGGCAAACCCCCGATTTGATGCACAAGACCTGCGCCCGCAGCCTTCAGGGCGCTGCGGCCCTGCCCGCAGACGCCAGCCGCATGACCGTGGCGTAGCCCGGCTGCACCTCCATGCGGTCGGTGACGCCCCTGGCGGCCAGCAAGCGGTGTGCACGCGGCAGGTTCCAGCACGGGATGTGCGTGAACATGTGGTGTTCGCAGTGGTAGTTGACCCAGTAGGGCGCCAGAAAAAGACGCTCCAGCCCATTGACCCGGGTGGTGCGTGCGTGGCGCAGCGGGTCAGTGCCGTTTTGCACAATCAGCGCGTGTTCGGCAATGTTGCGCAAGCGGCTGACCAGTGGCAACCAGGTCGCCATGGGCAGCAGCCACATCAGCACCCAGGCCCACCACAGCCCGGCGGCGCTGAACAGCGCCAGACCGACGCCATTGCTGAGTAAAAACACCCGCTGCTGTTTTGCCTCGGCGGCCACCAGCGCCCAGGCCGATTCGCCGGGCAGGCGCGCCCTGAGTTTTGCGGCCAGCGCGCCAAAGCGCTGCTTGACAAAGGTTTGCCCGCTCAGGTCGCGGATCACCTTGCGGCGCAGCGAGGCACGGCTGACGGGAAACGGCGCAGACAGCACCAGATCGGGGTCTTCGCTTTGCTGCACAAACCGGTGGTGCTGCAAATGGTAGGGACGGTAAACGCCAAGTTCAGCGCCACAAAACCACAGCGCCAGCCGGTCATTGACCTGGCGCCTGGGGTGCAGCAGGCCGTGCGCTGCGTCGTGCATCAAAATAAACAGGCCCAGCTGGCGGTTGCCAATCAGCATCACCATCAGCGGAATGCTGATGGGCCAGACCACCCCCACGGCCATGGCCGCGCCTATCACCGCCCAGCAGTGCAACACCAGCGCCGCGCCCTTCCACGACGAGCGGGCCGACAGCAGCCGCCACTCTTCGGCGCTGAAAAAATCGTCGGGCTGGACACGGGCGGCGGCGGTCATGGGGGTCCTGAAAGTGCGGGAAGATAACGTGAATCAGTCACGGCACCACCGTAGTCCATCCACAGTGCAAGGTCAACTGGGGGGTGTTGGGTTGGGCAGCAGATTTACGGGCTGTTTGCATGATTTATTCAAGCAAAAAAGCGGTTTTGCCCAATCAACACGGGCGCAAGCAGCTATTAAATCAGGAGCGGCAAAAAACCCAGGCGCTGCTTTCACAGGGCCGGGGCTTGGGTCAGAAAGGGGCGCGGCCTGGCGACCTTGGCCAAGTTTTGCCCGGTTCCGGCTTACTTCATGCCGTATTTGACCTTGGCATCATTTTGGCAAGCGTCTTTCGGTGCGCCGGCCAGGCTGTCGCACCGCTCTTTGGCGGCCTTGAAGTCGGCTTCGCGCATGTCTGCGGCGGCGTCTTTTTTGACTTCTGTCACTTTTTCGGCTTTGTCCTTGCTGGTGTCCATCGACACCTTGGTCACTTTGGCCGTTTCCTTGGCCTTGACGTGGGCGGCCTTGGCGTCTTTCATGCACACGTCTTTGGCGTTGCCAGACAGGTCGTCACATTTTTCCTTGGCGGTGTCATAGCTGGTGTCACCCTTGGCCATGGCTACTTTTTCGGTGTTTTTGGCACTGGGCTTGTACTGCGCTTCGAGTTCTGCCTTGGCGACTTTTTCGATGCCTTTGGCTTCAGACACGCAAATGTCTTTGGCGTTGGCTTTCAGGGCGTCACATTTGTCTTTGTTGACCTTGTACTCGCCAGAGATACGGTCGTTTTCGGTTTTGTACTCGACCTTGGTCAGGGCCATGGCGTTGCCCGCAAAAGCACAGGACATGGCCACGGTCAGCAGGAGCAATCTGGTTTTCATAATGAATTCCGGGTAAGTTGTGTTTGAAGAAGATGTCCAGCGGGTGGCTGAATCATTCGGGGAGTGAGCGGCCAATGGCGCTCAACAGCGTCAGTAGCGTTCAAAAAAATTGTTGGGGTTGCGCTCGTGCCAGGCGCTGATTTGCGTTTCAGCCTCTTCCTTGGTCACGCCCAGACGCTCCTGGAGCTTGCCCAGCAGCTGGTCCCGCTTGCCGGCAATCACGTCCAGGTCGTCGTCGGTCAGCTTGCCCCACTGCTCTTTGACTTTGCCTTTGAACTGAAGCCAGTTACCTTCTACGCGATCTTGGTTCATGGTTTTCTCCTGAAAATGTGGATGAATCCGATACGGGTCGCACCGGTTGACATGCCCCGTGGCGGCTGCGTCTGGCAGCCGGTGGGGCAGTTCATTCACTGTACTTTTCAGGGCTTGGGCTGGCGGTAGTCCGGCAGATTTCACGCGCGTAGTCTCAGGCTGACAGCGCCCGTAGGCGACAGGCCGGGCCGATTGGCGCGCAGATACCGGCCAGGCGGGCGCTAGCGGGAGCGCAAGGTGCGGCTGAGCAGCACCACCGGCAGCAAGCCCACCAGCACCAGCGCCAGCGCTGGCAAGGCGGCTTCGCCCAGCCGTTCGTCGCGCGCCAGCTGGTAGGTGACCACGGCCAGGGTGTCGCTGTTGAAGGGGCGCAGCACCAGTGTGGCGGGCAGCTCTTTCATGACATCGACAAACACCAGCAAGCCGGCCGCCGCCACCGAGCGCCTGAGCAATGGCCAGTGCACCCGGGTGAGCAGGCCCGCGCCAGTGGTGCCCAGCATGCGGGCGCTGTCGTCAAAACTGGCGGGAATGCGTGAATAACCGCTTTGCACGCTTTGCAGCGCCACGGCGCTGAAACGCACCAGGTAGGCCCAGACAATACCCAGCACGGTGGCCGTCACCCAGTAGCCCGCGCCCAGCTGCGGCGCTGCGGTTTGCAGCCAGCCCACAGGCAGCAACAAGCCGACCACAATCACCGCGCCAGGCACGGCATAACCCAGGCTGGCCAGCTGCACCGCCGTGCGTGTCAGCACATCGCTCTGGCGCCGTACCGCAAACGCCAGGCTCAGCGCCAGCGCAGTGGCCAGCACGGCGCTCAAGGCGGCCAACGTGAAGCTGTTCAGTGTCCAGCGGGCAAACTGCCCCCACACCAGCTGGTCCCAGCCCAGAACCAGCGGCCGCAACATGAACAGCACGGGCAGCACAAAACCCAGCGCAATCGGTAGCGCGCACACCAGCCAGGCCCACACGGCCCGCTGGCCATGCAGCTGCACGGGCGCGGCATCGGCCGCACCGCCACGCCCGCCCCGGCTGGCAGCAAAGCGCATGCGTTTCTGGGCACTGTGCTCACCCCACAGCAGGGCGGCCACCACCACCAGCAGCACGGTCGCCAGTTGCGCAGCGGCAATGCGGTTGTCCATGGACAGCCAGGCCTTGTAAA
>JANNXF010000366.1:0-10375 GCA_031409395.1 Polaromonas sp. | reverse complement strand
GGCTGAGAGGGAATGGTCGCGGGTCACGATGCTCCAGCCGTCTTTCTCGGGGCCATCCTTGATGTCGCGCTTGCCGGCATTGATCATGGGCTCAATGGTGAACACCATGCCGGGCTTGAGTTCTTCCAGCGTGCCGGGCCGGCCGTAATGCAGCACTTGCGGTTCTTCGTGAAATTTCAGGCCAATGCCGTGGCCGCAAAACTCGCGAACAATGGAAAACCCCTGTTTTTCGGCAAACACCTGAATGGCGTGGCCAATGTCGCCGAGGCGCACACCGGGTTTGACGCGCATGATGCCCTGCCACATGGCCTCATAGGTCACATGGCACAGCCGCTTGGCGGCAATCGAGCAGTCCCCCACCAGGTACATGCGGCTGTTGTCGCCGTGCCAGCCTTCCGGCGTGATGACCGTGACGTCGATGTTGACGATGTCGCCTTTTTTCAGGGGCTTGTCGTTGGGGATGCCATGGCACACCTGGTGGTTGATCGATGTGCACAGCGATTTGGGGTATGCCGCGTAGCCCGGGGGCTGGTAGCCCAGGGTGGCCGGAATGGTGCCCTGCACCTGGGTCATGTAGTCATGCGCCAACTTGTCGATTTCGTTGGTGGTGATGCCGGGTTTGACGAACGGGGTCAGGTAGTCCAGAACCTCCGAGGCCAGTTTGCCCGCAATGCGCATGCCTTGAATGCCTTGGGCGTCTTTGTAGGTGATCGTCATGGCCTAATTATCTCAGAGGGCGCGTTGCCTTGCGGGCAAAGGTGCCATTGCGCGAAATGGCGGCTTAGCCCGGTCCTTGTGATTTTTCCTTCCAGCACGAGGCCCCCAGCAGGACCACCTGCAACTGCTGCACAAAATTTTCGGCCATTTCGGCCTCAAGCAGCGGTTGCTCGGGCGGCAAATCGAGAATTTCCGGGGCAGCGGCCAGCATGGTGGTGACGATCAGGCCGCACACCATTTGCAGACTGGAGGTGGGCATGTCCTTGTACATGCCCAGGCGGCGAAAGTCCTGCGCCATTTCGTGGGTGAAATGGGTCACGTCACTGCGGATCGCCAACCGCAAAATCCGGCTGCCACCGGCCCGCTCACTGGAGATAAACAGAAACTGCAAGCGGTTTTGCTTGACGTACTGGTGATACACCTGCACCGATCGCCGGACCATCTCGTTTTGCGCCACACCGGCCTGGCGCGCTTCACGCAGCAGGCGGCGCAGGGTGATGCCCACTTCTTCCACCAGTGCCAGACCCAGCTCGTCGGTATTGCGGAAATGCCGGTAAAAGGCATTCGGAACCATGCCGGCCTCGCGGGCAATTTCACGAATCCCCAGGCTGGTGAAGCTGCGTCCTTCGCCCATCAGGTCCAGCGCCGCTTGCAGCAAGCTGCTGCGGGTCAGGTCCTTGCGTTCGGTACGCGTGAGCTTGTCCTTGAGCTTGGCGGGGAGCAATGGAGTGGGCATAAGGCGTGTGCAACCGGTAAAGGCGGGGTGTTCTTGATAATTTGTGTACGAACGTATTTTATAAGACCTGTCAAAAAACGCCAATTTTTGTTTATTTACGCTGACGATACAGAGTTACCTCTCTAAATTGCTTCGTTTAAATTGACTTTGGGTGTACGTATGTACACAATTCTTCAAACCGAATCATTTGAAACGGCCAAAAGGACACCGCAATGACTGTTGAAGCCCACACCGCCACACCAACCACCTGGGCGCAAACGCTCACCCCCCGCCTGCGGGCTGCATTGCAGCAGCCCTGGGTCGAGTCGATTGTGCGGCTGAGCGCTGTGGAAGACACGCTGGCCGCGCTGCATCCGATGCTGTCGTTAACCGAGGTGCGGGCGCGGGTGGTGCGCGTGGTGACTGAAACCGCATCCACCAGGACCTTTGTGCTGCAGCCCAATGCCCTGTGGCGCGGGGCGCACGCCGGCCAGTTTGTGCGGGTTCGCGTTGAAATCGACGGTCGGCAGGTCGAGCGGGTCTACAGCCTGTCTTCACGCCCGGGCTCGCGCCGGCTGGCGATCACGGTCAAACGCCAGCCCGGCGGCAGCGTGTCCGGGCATCTGCACGACACCGTGCGCCCGGGGGACGTGCTCACCCTCAGCCAGGCCCATGGCGATTTTGTGCTGCCAGCAGACGGGGTGGGCCAGCTGCCTGAAAAAATCCTGCTGTTGAGTGCGGGCAGCGGCATCACTCCTGTCATGGCCATGCTGCGTGATTTGCAGGCACGCCACTACCAGGGCGATGTGGTGTTTTGGCATGTCTGCCGCGATGCGGACGACCTGATTTTTGCGGATGCCCTGCGGGCCATGGCCAATACCTTCCCGGCCCTGCGACTGGTGCTGCACTTTAGCCAGACCAGCGGCCGGTTTTCACCGCAGGCCTTGCTGGCCGCTGTGCCGGATCTGGCGCAACGCAGCACCTGGATGTGCGGGCCTGGCGAGCTGATGGCGGCAATGCAGCAATTTTGGAACAACGAATCCATCACCAAGCCGCTGCTCAGCGAACGCTTTGTCGCGGTGCCGCTGCTGCCTGCGTCGGCACCCGGCACGCCTGCCGTGGTGACGTTTTCTGCCAGCGGCAACACCTTCACCACCTGCGGGACCGCGCCCTTGCTGATGCAGGCAGAAAGCGCAGGTCTGGCCCCAAAGCATGGCTGCCGCATTGGCATCTGCCGTTCCTGCCAGTGCACCAAAAAAAGCGGCACGACTGAAAACCTGCAAACCGGTGAAATTTCATCCACCCCCAATGAACTGATACGTCTGTGCATTTCAGTGGCGCGTTCTGACATCGCGCTGGACCTCTGAGCCCTATTTTCCAGAAAGACCCCCATGAGTTTTGCCAAACCGCACGCCCTGAGCCGCGAACAAGTCGCCCAATTCGAGCTTGAAGTCAATGCCATCCGCAAGGAGGTCATGGACGATCTGGGCCAGGCCGATGTTGACCATATCCGCAGCATGATCCGCATTTGCCGCGCCAGTGAGGTGGGAGGGCGGGCCTTGCTGCATTTCGGTGTGGGCCCTTTGAGCTGGGTGGCTGGCGTGCTGGCGCTGGCCAGTGCCAAGATTCTGGACAACATGGAAATCGGCCACAACGTGATGCACGGCCAGTACGACTGGACCGGCGACCCGGCGCTGAATTCCCAAAAGTTTGAATGGGACATTGCCTGCGACGGCGAGCAGTGGCGGCATTCGCACAATGTGATGCACCACACCTACACCAATATTTTGGGCAAGGACCGGGACCTGGGCTATTCGCTGCTGCGCATGACCAGCGAACAGCGCTGGAAGCCTCGGCACTGGTTTCAGCCACTGGCCAACCTGATGCTGGCCATGGGGTTTCAGTATGGTGTGGGCTCGCACGACCTTGAAATTGGCCGCTACAAGCACGGCAAGATGCCCAAAGAAGAGTTCAAGTCGCGCCTGAACCGCTTTTTAAGCAAAACCGGCAAGCAGTGGTTCAAGGACTACCTGCTGTTTCCGGCGCTGGCGCTGTGGAGTGCGCCGCGCGTGCTGGCGGGCAACTTTGCAGCCAACCTGATTCGCAACCTCTGGACGTACGTGATTATTTTCTGCGGCCATTTCACCGAAGGTGTGGCCATTTACCGGGAAGCAGACACCCTCAACGAAACCCGGGGCGACTGGTATTTGCGCCAGCTGTCGGGTTCGAGCTCTCTGGAAGGCTGGCGCTTTTTCAACATCATGAGCGGCCACCTCAGCCTCCAGTTTTAGCATCACCTGTTCCCCGACATGCCCGCGCACCGCTACCCGGAAATCGCCCCCAAAATTAAGGCCCTGTGCCAAAAATACGGCCTGTTTTACAACACCGGCAGCCTGTTCAGGCAGTACCTGACCGTGATGACGCGCATCCTGACCCACACCTTGCCGCCGAAAAAGGGGGCGGCACTGCCCTTGCCTTACCGCTAGGCGTGCCGGGGCCTGTGGGTTGGCCCGGGGGCGCCGACAAGGCAGTTAAAATCGTGGCTCTGCATAGCCGGGCCCATTCAGCGCCTGGTCTGTGCCTTGAATTTCAACCCCGACAGCCCCTTTTTCAGGCCTCCCAAGTGACCCTGCACATCTCCCATTTTGAGGGCAGCAACGCCCTGAGCAGCTTTCGCGTCCAGCAGCTTTTGCCCCAGTTGCAAGGCATTCACGACAAGATTTCAGGCATTTCGGCGCGCTTTGTGCATCTGGTGACGGCCACCACCGCGCCCGACGCGGGGCTGACCTCCCAACTGGCGGCCTTGCTGACCTACGGTGACCCTTATTCAGGCCCGGCCGATGGCCCGCTGATTGTGGTGACGCCCCGGTTTGGAACCGTCTCGCCCTGGGCCTCCAAGGCCACCGACATCGCGCACAACTGCGGTTTTGCCGTCAAACGCATCGAGCGCCTGGTGGAATACCGGCTCAGCCTGAAACACGGCTTGTTGTCCAGAACCGAGCTGTCGGCTGACCAGTTGGCCAGTGTTGCGGCCTTGCTGCACGACCGCATGACGGAAAGCGTGGTGTTTGACCGGGCGCTGGCCGCCACCGGTCTGACCACCGAACTGCAGGGCGCACCGCTGCAAACCATTGATGTTCTGAACGGCGGCAAGGCAGCGCTGGAGCGGGCCAACACCGAGTTTGGTCTGGCGCTGGCAGCTGACGAGATCGACTACCTGGTGAACGCCTTCACCCAGCTGCAGCGCAACCCGACCGATGTGGAACTGATGATGTTTGCGCAGGCCAACAGCGAGCATTGCCGCCACAAAATTTTCAATGCAGAGTTCACCATTGACGGCATTGCGCAGGACAAAAGCCTGTTTGCCATGATTCGCAACACTGAAAAGCTTCACCCGCAGCACACGGTGGTGGCCTACTCGGACAACGCCTCGGTCATGGAAGGCTCCAGCGTCCAGGCCTTTCAAGCCAAATCAGCCTCTGGCCCAATTAACACGGGCTCGACCAGCTATCGAAAATATAGCGCCTCGGACAACACGCTGATGCATGTGCTGATGAAGGTCGAGACGCACAACCACCCGACGGCGATTTCCCCGTTCCCTGGTGCGTCCACGGGCGCTGGTGGCGAGATTCGAGACGAAGGCGCGACCGGGCGCGGCTCCAGGCCCAAGGCGGGCTTGACAGGTTTTACCGTCTCAAAGCTGTTTGGTGGCGATTTCGGCAAGCCTGAGCACATCGCCAGCCCGCTGCAAATCATGACGGAAGGCCCGTTGGGCGGTGCGGCCTTCAACAACGAGTTTGGCCGGCCCAATCTGGCGGGTTATTTCCGCGAATACGAGCAGACCATTGGGGGCCAGCGCTGGGGCTATCACAAGCCCATCATGATCGCTGGCGGCGTGGGCACGATTGACGCCCGGCTGACCCAAAAAATACTGTTTCCGGCCGGCACCCTGCTGATTCAGCTGGGCGGGCCCGGCATGCGCATCGGCATGGGCGGCAGTGCGGCCAGCTCCATGGCGTCGGGAACCAATGCGGCCAGCCTGGACTTTGATTCAGTGCAGCGCGGCAATCCCGAGATCGAGCGGCGCGCCCAGGAAGTCATCAACCGCTGCGCCCAGCTTGGCTTGGCCAACCCGATTCTGGCGATTCACGATGTGGGGGCAGGGGGCTTGTCCAATGCGTTTCCGGAACTGGTCAACGACGCAGGGCGGGGCGCCCGCTTTGACCTGCGCGCCGTGCCGCTGGAAGAAAGTGGCCTGAGCCCCAAGGAAATCTGGAGCAATGAAAGCCAGGAACGCTATGTGATGGCGATTGCGCCCGAGTCCTTGCCGCAGTTCCAGGCCTTTTGCGAGCGCGAGCGTTGCCCGTTTGCCGTGATTGGCGTGGCGACCGAAGAAAGGCAACTGGTGCTGTCCGACAGCGCCGCCGCCCCGCAGGCCAGTGATCCGGTCGACATGCCCATGAACGTGCTGCTGGGCAAGCCGCCCAAAATGCACCGCGACGTGAAAAGCGTGGCGCACACGCCGCAGCCCCTGGACCTGACCGGGGTTGATCTGCAAAAAAGCTGCATTGACGTTTTGAGCCACCCCACGGTGGCCTCCAAGCGGTTTTTGATCACCATTGGTGACCGCACGGTGGGCGGCCTGACGCACCGCGACCAGATGGTCGGCCCCTGGCAGGTGCCGGTGGCTGACTGCGCGGTCACGCTGGCTGATTACCAGGGCTTTGCCGGCGAAGCCATGAGCATGGGCGAGCGCACGCCGCTGGCCGTGATGAACGCTGCGGCATCAGGTCGCATGGCCGTGGCTGAAGCCATTACCAATCTGCTGGCCGCGCCTATCGAACTGCCACGCGTCAAGCTGTCAGCCAACTGGATGGCCGCCTGTGGCGAAGCTGGCCAGGACGCGGCACTGTACGACACCGTCAAAGCGGTCGGCATGGAACTGTGCCCGGCGCTGGGCGTGTCGATTCCGGTCGGCAAGGATTCGCTGTCGATGCGCACGGTCTGGACTGACGGCCAGCACAGCAAAAAAGTCACCTCGCCGGTCTCGCTCATCGTCAGCGCGTTTGCCACGCTGGCCGATGTGCGCGGCACGCTGACGCCGCAGCTGAACAGTGCCGAGGCGGACACCACGCTGATCCTCATCGATCTGGGCAAGGGCCAAAAGCGCATGGGCGGCTCCATATTGGCGCAAGGCCTGAACCTGGAGGGCGGCACGGTGCCTGATCTGGACGACCCGAAAGACCTGGTCAATCTGGTCAACGCCATCAACGCCCTGCGCGCGCAGGGCCATGATCTGGCCTACCACGACCGCAGCGACGGTGGCCTGTTTGCCTGCGTCTGCGAGATGGCGTTTGCCGGGCATGTGGGGGTGTCATTGAACATCGACATGCTGCTGGTAGAGGGTGACGGCATCACCGACAGCCGCATGGATGTGGGCGACAGTAAAAACTGGGCCTCGCAGGTCGGAACGCGGCGTGAAGAGTTGACGCTCAAGGCCTTGTTCAATGAAGAGCTGGGCGTGGTCATCCAGGTGCGTACCGAGGTGCGCAACGAAGTGATGCAAACCCTGCGCGCGCACGGGCTGTCGACCTTCAGCCACTTTGTCGGCAAAACCCGGCCAGAACACGCCGCGCTTGACGTCGGCAAGGGCGAAATCCAGGTCTGGCGCGACACCAAAGCCGTGTTCAAGGCGGCTTTGCCAGACCTGCACCAGGTCTGGGACGCCGTCAGCTGGAAGATCTGCCAGCAGCGCGACAACCCGGCAGGCGCCGACGCCGAACACGCGTCACGCGGCGATCCCGCCGATCCGGGCCTGCATGTGCACCTGACGTTTGAGCCAACAAAGCCACTGGGTGCGCCGGCGCTGAATTTGACGCGGCCCAAAGTCGCCGTGCTGCGCGAGCAGGGCGTGAATTCGCATGTCGAGATGGCCTATGCCTTCACCCAGGCGGGTTTTGACGCCTTCGATGTGCACATGACCGACCTGCAGACCGGTCGTGCCGCGCTGGCTGATTTTGCCGGTGTGGTGGCCTGCGGCGGCTTCAGCTACGGCGATACGCTGGGTGCCGGCATCGGCTGGGCCCGGTCGATTACCTTTAACCCGGTGCTGGCCAACCAGTTCAAGGCCTTCTTTGCACGGCAGGACACCTTTGGCCTGGGGGTTTGCAACGGCTGCCAGATGTTTGCCGAGCTGGCCGACATCATCCCCGGAGCCGAGGCCTGGCCACGCTTTACCACCAACCGCAGCGAGCGTTTTGAAGCGCGGCTGAGCCAGGTGGAGGTGCTGGAATCACCCAGCCTCTTCCTGCAAGGCATGGCCGGCAGCCGCCTGCCGATTGCGGTGGCGCACGGCGAGGGCTATGCCAACTTTGCCTTGCGGGGTGATGCGTCCAAAGCGATTGTCGCCATGCGTTTTACCGACCACCATGGTGCAGCGACTGAAGCCTATCCCGCCAACCCCAACGGCAGTGCCGGCGGTTTGACGGCCGTGACCACGCCAGACGGCCGCTTCACCGCCATGATGCCGCACCCTGAGCGCGTGTTTCGCAACATCCAGATGAGCTGGACCGACCTTGACATCAGCGCTCACAGCCCGTGGATGCAACTGTGGCATAACGCACGCAAGTGGGTGGCTTAACAACAAGATTCAGAGAAACTTGTCGCAGATCCTTGCAAAGTGCCGTTAAAACGAGTGCTTATGATTTAATAAGTGTCACAACTACAGGCATCAGTACCCGCCCGCATGGCAGAAGTTACCGTCGTTTTCGCTGATTTAACTGGCAGCACAGGGGTTTTTGAATCACTGGGCAACGCCAAGGCCACCCAGGCCATCACGCGTCTGACGCAATGGATAGGTCAGGTGTGTGAGTCCCGTGGTGGCCGCGTCGTTAAAAACCTGGGTGACGGCGTACTCCTCATTTTTCCCAAAAACCTCAGTGCGATTGAGGCCGTGAGTGAGCTTCAGCGTGTTCACCAGGACCGCATCCGCTCATGGCCCGACCCTTTGAGGATGCGGCTTCAGGTAGGCATGGCACGGGGCGAGATTGTTGAACAGGACGGTGACTGCTTTGGCGATGCCGTCAACGTGGCCTCCCGCCTCAGCGACCTGTCGGGCCCGGATCAGATTTTGGTCACCGACTCCGTGATTCAGCAACTTCCGCAGGGCAGCACGGTCCGCTTCAGGTGTCTGGGCGCCATGGAAATCAGGGGACGGGTAGAAACCTGCATCGTGCACCGCATCGAATGGCAGAGCGAGGTGTCCACCGAGTTTTTCACCATGCCTGCCAGCCTGCCCCCCGACTCGCTGACCCAGTCCCTGATGTCGCCCGCCACCATCGAACTGTCCTGGCTGGACGTCAGCGTGTCATTCAGATCAGACCAATTGCCGATTGTTCTGGGCCGAGACCCGGAGACGGAATTTGTCGTTCAGGACCCCCGGGTTTCACGCAGCCACGCCAGAATTGAATGGCGCGCGGGCAAATTTCACCTTGAAGACGTCAGCAGCTACGGCACCTGGGTCCGCTTTTCAGACAGTGGCGCAGCCGTCGCGCTGCGCCGCCAGGAATGCGTACTGTTGCTGGAAGGCGAAGTTGCACTGGGCGCGCCATTTGAGGACTTTTCGGTTCCCACGGTCCGCTTCAAATTTTCCTCAACGCGTTCAGGCCGGTAAAAGAGCAGGGCGCCTGCCTGGGAGCCTAGCGAGGCGGAACCCCTTGCTGGCGCTGGTATTCGCTCTTTTTCATGGCTAAGTAGCTGCTCCTGTCCACTTCGTGCAGCTGCAAACGATAGGCCTCGGTGGCGTCAAACCAGTGTTCCATACGCCTGCTCAATTGCTGGCCAGGCGGCTGCCCCAGCGACGCCAGATAGGCTTCAATCGCCAGGTAATAACGCATGGTGTTGCGCTCAACCGTTCCGCGAATACCGCCCACGTAGCCTGATTTTTCACCCTCGGCGCTTCGCGTGAACCCGACTTTTCCGCTGCCGATGGTGGCCAGATAGCCCTGCATCGCCAGGCGCCCCGCCGTGCCATATTCATACGAATAACGCAAATGGACAAAGCTTTTGCCGTTGGCCAGCGGTATGGCCTGCAGTTCTATGCGGTAGTTGCGGGTGCTCATGGGGCCGTGGTCTGCGCCCAATTGGACCGACAGATAGTCCTGGCTGGCAGCAATCAGCCGGAATGTGAACTCCAGCGAAAACGCGTCTTTCAGCTCCTGCGCTGATTTTTTGCCCACCTTCAGTGACAGCGTCGCCGGGTTGTCATCTGCGCTGGCGCGGCAGTATTTGGTATTGAGATGCAGAATCAGCACTTCACACCACTGGCGTGGGCTTTTAAAGGTGGCGCTGACCGTGCTGAAAGGCGAATCCAGCACCGCAAAGGCATTGCCGCTGACCTGGTTGCTGCCTTCAGACGACTCCAGGTACAAGGGCCGCTGGTAGGCGTTTTGCGCCAGTCGACCTGCCAGCGCAGCATGCTTTTCAAGCAGCGCGTTGGCACCGGCATTCCCGTTCAGGTCAGCCGTGCTTTGCGCAAGCACCTGGCCGGCCATGAAAAGCATGCACACCAGGGCCAGGGCTGTCACACAAGCCTGGCAGCGGATAAAAGCGATGCGTTTGATTGGCATGTCATCAAGTTTGCCAGCGAATCTTGCCCAGGTTTTCGTTAACCGCCGTCGTCCTACATGGATCGGGCCTTGAGGAGCAGGGTTTGCAGGCGAGCGCCTGTCAGCTACCAAGGCAGGGGGTTGGAGCGATGATTGGTCAGGCACTTCATGACGATTGATTTATTACTTAACATAATATACATCGTGGAACATCAAAACGGACCCTAAAAAGGGTCGCCAAGGCCCCGCAGACCGCGCCCAGCTTGCCATACGTTTCGCTGGCATGCTGGCCGACCTGGGCCTTAAACCCCCTGAGGCTGCGAAGATTCTGCACGTC
>JANNXF010000365.1:0-2800 GCA_031409395.1 Polaromonas sp. | reverse complement strand
CGACCGGTCAGCGTCACCCCTTGGCCCCCTGTGGTCGGACGCCCTGCACACGCTTGCGGCTTTGTGCTGGCGCAAAGTAAGCTCACCCAGAGCGGGACTTTCGGTGTAGGCTGTACCGGTACGACAAGGCCTGACGTCATCAGGCAGGGGCTGAAGATGGTGCAGAGAGTGAGGGGGTGAAGGGGGTGAGGGCGGTGCAGAACATGGCTATCGGCTTTGCCGCACCGGCACTGGACAGAACATCAAGGAGCACAGCATGGCCAGAAAAGCATCCGGGAAATTTGCCATGCGCCTGACCCTGTTTGACCTGGACCACACCCTGCTGAACGGCGACAGCGATGTGCTGTGGTGCGACTTCCTGATGGACCAGGGGCTGCTGGACAAAACGCTGTTTGCGCCGCGCAGTGCCGACATGGCCACGCGCTACCAGGCCGGCACCGTCGACCTCAAGGCCCTTGCCGACTTTTATGTGGGCACGCTGGCCGGCCGCACGGCACGCGAATGGGAGCCGCTGCGGCAGGCCTTTCTGGCCGAGTGGGTCGTGCCGCGCATCACACCGGCGGCCCAGGCGCTGGTCAGCCAGCACCTGCAAGCCGGCGACCTGGTGATCCTGACCACCGCCACCAACCGTTTCATCACAGAACTGACCGCGATCTACCTGGACATCGAGCACCTGATTGCCACCGAGCCCGCGCTGCAGGGCAGCCGCTTTACCGGCGGCACCACGGGCATTCTGAACATGCGGGACGGCAAGGTGGAACGCCTGCAGGCCTGGATGAAAGCCCGCGGGCTGCGCCTGAAAGACTACAAAACCGCCGCCTACAGCGACTCCATCAATGACCTGCCGCTGCTGGAAGCCGTGCAACACCCGGTGACGGTGAACGCCGACGCCCAGCTCGCGGCGATTGGCGCACGCCGTCGCTGGCCGGCGCTGAGCCTGCGCTAGCTCGGGTGGGTTGCGACGCGGTTTGGAGGACGTGACAGGCCCCCGCTTGCTATGAAATAAATAGCTGCTTGCGCCCGTGTTGATTGGGCGAAACCCTGTTTTCACCCTTCATCCGGGCCCGAAAGAGTGACAAAACCGCCCTGTGCGCGGCCTGTCGGCCATGCGGCCTCAGCTCAAATGCTTGCCGACAATCCCGGCCAGCTCGAACATCGTCACTTGCGGCTTGCCAAACACCGCCAGCAGCTTGGCGTCGGCGTTGATGGCGCGCTTGTTGGCGGCGTCTTGCAGGCCCTCGGCCTTGATGTAGTCCCAGAGCTTTTTGATCACCTGGGTGCGCGCCACCGGCTCGGCACCAATCACGGCGGCCAGGGCGTCACTGGGTTTCAGCCCCGTGCCGGGCTTGGCCACGCGGGGTGCCTTGGCGGTCTTGGCGGGTGCTTTCTTGGCAGCGACTTTCTTCGCTGCCACTTTCTTGGCGGCGGGTGCCTTGGCCGCTTTCACGGCCACTGTTTTGCCAAACGGCGTCTTGACGGTGGCCGTGCCGGTTTTGGATGCGGCGGGCTTGCGCGGCGGAAACTTCGACGGCGCGAACTCGAAGTTCACCTTGCCGGCTTCCGCGTCCCAGGCCAGCATGGCCTTGAAGGGGCGGCGCGTGCGCATCGAGACAAATTTGTCGAGCACATCGGTCTTGCCGGCTTCGAGCAACTTGACCATCTGCTCGCGCTCGATGGGCTGCTGCAGGATGACCTGGCCGGTTTTAAAGTCGCAGCTGGGGGTGGGCTGCTCCAGTGTGGGAACCGACTTGTCGCAGACATAGTTTTTGCCGTGCTCAAACACCATGCCGCCATGCGCTGTGCCGCACTTGGGGCAACTGCCCAGCGGCTCCTGCGCGCTGAAGTCCTGAATCTCGCCGGTTTCGGCGTTTTTGTCGTCGCCAAAGTCAAACTCGAGCTTGTAGTTTTTGGTTTCTTCGTCGAACTTGATGACCATCTCGGCGGTGAAAGGCCAGCCCGCCTTGGAGCGGAAACCGTCGAGCGGGCCGATTTTGCGGTCGCGCAGAAACTGCTCGACCTCGGCGGTTTCAAAGGTCCGGCCGGCCGGTGTCTTGCCGAATGAAAAGCCGCAACCTTCTGGGGCGCCGGTCTTGCCGGTGCAGGTGTAGCGGCGGTAGTTTTCCTTCACCACGCCGCCGCAGTTGGGGCAGGGTGTGGCCAGGGTGGCGTAGTCGCCCGGAATACTGTCCTTGTCGTAGCCCTTGGCCTTGGCCACCATGCGCTCGGTCATGGCGGCAATCTCGGCCATGAAGGTTTCGCGGCTCAGTTTGCCGTGCTCCATTTGCGCGAGTTTGAACTCCCACTCACCCGTCAATTCAGCTTTTGACAGCTCCTGCACATCCAGCCCGCGCAGCAGCGTCATCAACTGAAACGCCTTGGCCGTCGGGATCAGCTCGCGGCCCTCGCGCAGCATGTATTTCTCGGCAATCAGGCCCTCAATCGTGGCGGCGCGGGTGGCCGGGGTGCCCAGGCCTTTTTCCTGCATGGCTTCGCGCAGTTCCTCGTCGTCAATGGTTTTGCCGGCGCCTTCCATCGCACCCAGCAGGGTGGCTTCGCTGTAGCGGGCCGGGGGCCGGGTTTTCAGGCCTTTGGCGTCTGCGGTTTCGGTACGAACGGTCTCACCGGGTTTGACGGCCACCAGCGTCTTGCTGTCTTTCTCGTCGGTGTTTTCGTCTTCGGCTTCCTTGCCGTAAATCGCCAGCCAGCCCGGCTTGACGAGCACCTTGCCTTCGGTCTTGAACGAGTGCCCCACAGACAGTGAAACACGGGTGGTGACCAGGTATTCAGCGCTCGGGTAAAA
>JANNXF010000364.1:0-3689 GCA_031409395.1 Polaromonas sp. | reverse complement strand
ACCAGATGGCCGGAAAGTCCCCGGACATCGACATGGAGGGGCTGGACATCAGCCGCCTGCACTGAACCCGGCGCCGTTGGCTGACGAGCCCCACCGAACCCGCTTCCAACGCGGACTTGTCCTACACGGTAGCCTGTCAGGGTATGCCGATTTGTCACGCAGACGTTGTAAAGTGCAGGCAGCCCGGCAGCGTTTGCAGGGCAGGTCAGTTTTGATTGGAGTTCCCATGGGCATGCTAAGTTTTATCAAGGAAGCCGGTGAAAAGCTGTTTGGCCACGGCGAAGCCAAAGCAGCGCAAGCCGCCGCGGCCGCCGCACCCAGCCCCGAAAATATCGCGGCACTCAGCAAAGCGGCCGGTGACGCCATTGCCACCTACATCGGCACCATGAACCTGAACGTTGAAGCGCTGGACGTGAGCTTTGATGCGCCCAGCGCCACCGTGACCGTGGCCGGTGTGGCACCCGACCAGGCGACCCGGGAAAAAGTGATTTTGTGCTGCGGCAACGTGGCCAATGTGGCGGCTGTCAACGACCTGATGACCGTGTCCAGTCCCGAGCCGGAATCTCAATGGCATGTGGTGGTGAGCGGTGACAATTTGTCCAAAATCAGCAAAGCGTTTTACGGCACACCCAACAAGTACCCGCAGATTTTTGAGGCCAACAAGCCCATGCTGACGCACCCGGACAAGATTTACCCGGGCCAGGTTCTGCGTATTCCGCCAGACGCCTGAAACTCGCACCCTGCAGCGTGACCCTGAAAAGCCCGGCATGCCGGGCTTTTTTGCGCCTGACTCAAGAAACTCGCCCCAGCACCTGCCAGCCCCCACAATCATGTGATGCAGAAAATCACCAGCCAGATGGGCTACCCGCTGTTCAGCGTGGCAGCCACGCGCCAGATCGAACAGCATGCCGCCGCCACCCTGCCCCCGCAGGCGCTCATGCAACGTGCCGGACTGGCCGTTGCCCGGCTGGCCCTGGCATTGGCACCGCACGCCCGCTGCATCTGGGTCGCCTGCGGCCCGGGCAACAACGGCGGCGACGGCTTTGAAGCCGCCCTGCACCTGCACCAGTGGGGCAAGCGGGTCGTCCTCACCTGGACCGGACCTGCCCCGGGTAAAACCGGGTTACCGCCAGATGCCCATGCCGCCCGCCAGCGCGCCCTGGCCGCAGGCGTACCGATGGCGAGCGATCCTCCTGCCGATTTCGATTTTTGCATCGATGCACTGCTGGGCGTGGGGGCGCGACTGGACACCCGGGGTTCTGCTCCCCGGGCAGCCGAGCCTCGCATCCCGCAGTGGCTGGAGGTCATGCAGGCCAGCGGCGCCCCGCGGCTGGCAGTGGACATCCCCACCGGGCTGGATGCAGACACTGGCTGCAAAGGCACGCTGGCCAGCACGCTGACGGGGACACCGCACGCTATGAACTCAATAGCTGGTTGCGCCCGTGATGTATGGGAAAAACGCCTTTTTACCTTAAGCCTTCTGACACTCAAGCCCGGGCTGTTCACGGCCAGCGGCAAAGACTGCGCCGGCGAGGTGTGGTTTGACGACCTCGGCATCCAGCCGCCCCATGCAGCGGCGGCCAGTACGCCCTGCGCATGGCTGGCGGGTGACCCTCTGGCCGATGGCAGGCCCGCGCCTGGCGCACCACGGGGCGCCAGGGCCCTGCACAGCAGCCACAAGGGCAGTTTTGGCGATGTGGCTGTTCTGGGCGGTGAATCCACCGCCACGTCGCACATGGCCGGTGCGGCCCTGCTGGCGGCCCGCGCGGCGCTGCATGCGGGCGCAGGGCGGGTGTTTGTCGCCCTGCTGGACAAACTGGACAAGACCTGCCTGAACGTAGACCCGCAGCAGCCCGAACTCATGTTTCGCACGCCCGAGGCACTGGATTTCAAGCAGCAGGTGATGGTGTGCGGCTGCGGTGGCGGACAAGCGGTCAGGGCTGTGATGGCCCAGGTGCTGTCAGCGGCGACGCGTGTGGTGCTGGACGCCGATGCGCTGAACGCCCTGGCCACCGACACCCAGTTGCAAACCCAATTGCAGGCCCGCCAGCACCGGCCCGGCTACAGCACAGTGCTCACGCCCCATCCACTTGAAGCCGCACGCTTGCTGGGCACCTGCGCCGCGCAGGTGCAGGCCGACCGGCTGGCCGCTGCAACGCAGCTGGCCGAACGTTTTCAGTGCGTAGTGGTGTTGAAAGGTTCGGGCACCGTGGTGGCCGCGCCAGGCCAGCAAACCGTCATCAACAGCACGGGCAATGCCTTGCTGGCCACGGCCGGTACCGGCGACGTGCTGGCCGGCATGATGGGGGCTTTTCTGGCCGGTGGCCTGGGTGGCTTTGAAGCCGCCTGCAAGGCGGTATGGGTGCACGGCCACCTGGCCGATGACTGGGCACTGCAGAACCCTGGCCAGGCCCTGACGGCCTCTGCACTGGCCCAGCGGCTGCAACGCTGATTGACCGACAACCCGCCCCCGGACAACGAAGGGCTAGCCAAACACCATCAGGCCGATTTGCAGCAGCAGCAGCAAGGCCAGGGCAGACAGGTCAACCCCGCCAATGACCGGAATCACACGGCGCAGCGGGCTGAGCAGGGGCTCTGTCAGGCGGGCCAGCAAGCCATAGGCAGGCGAGCCGGGTTGCACCCAGGACAGAATGGCGTAAGCCATCACCAGAATAAACAGGGTTTGCAGCGCGACCCGAACCAGCATCTTGGCGGCAAAAACAAGCACCGTAAACAAGGCGGCCGGTGCCAGCCCGGCCACTGAAAAGTCAGCACCCCACAGCGCACTGAACAACAGCGTCCAGACCACCGCGTACACCAGCGCCAGCAGCACGGCAGCCAGCACGCTGGCCCAATCCACCCGCGCCTGAGCCACGCCCTTCGGCAACGCACGCCGAAGGGGTTTCACCAGCCAGTCGGTCAGGGCCATCACAAAGCTGCCGGGCTGGGCGCTCATGTTGACCCGAACCCAGTTCATCCAGGCCCGCAGCAGCGCCGCGGCCATCAACAAAAAGAAAAGCGTCTCAAGCAGAAAACCCAAAATGCGTATCAGCATAAATCGTCAGACCCGAAGAGTGAAACCACGCGCAAAAGCGCATACCGTGCCATGAGGTACCTAGCGGCGCGGTTTTTTGCCCTGCTTGCGGCCAGGATTTCCAGCCGACTTCTTAACGGCCGCCTTGAGCGCCTGAATCGGTGATTTCGGGCTTCGCTCAGTGGTCGCGCTGCGACTTGCCGAGCCGGCACTGCGGCCTGCGGAATGGGAATCCGGGCGTTTGCCCGTGCTCCGGCCTTCATTGCTCCGAGCATCGCTCTTGCCAGAAGACTTGCCGTCTGCACGGCGCGGCGCACCACGTTCTGGCCCCGCCGGTTCGCCCGGCTTGTCTTTCATGGCGCGGCTGAGCAACTCTTCGCCCTCGGTGACCAGCCGGAAATCGATTTTCCGGCCATCCAGGTCAACCCGGCTGACCTGCACCCTGACCCGCGTGCCGATGGCATAGCGGATCCCGGTGCGCTCGCCGCGCAGTTCCTGGCGGGCTTCATCGAAACGGAAGTACTCGCCGCCCAGCTCGGTAATGTGGACCAGGCCCTCCACATACATGGCGTCCAGCGTGACAAAAATACCAAAACCGGTCGCCGCCGACACCACCCCGCCGAATTCCTCGCCCAGGTGCTCACGCATGTATTTG
>JANNXF010000363.1:0-5630 GCA_031409395.1 Polaromonas sp. | reverse complement strand
ATGCGCCCCTACCTCGGCGCGTCGAGCGGCTTTCAGAGCTACCAGTACCGCTGCATCGAATTCGCCCTGGGCAACAAGAACGCCGCCATGCTCCAGCCGCATGCGCACCGGCCGGATCTGCTGGCGCAGGTACAAGCCGCCTATGAAGCCCCCTCGCTCTACGACGAAGCGCTGCGCCTGCTGGCACGCCGCGGTATCGCCGTGCCGGCCAGCCACACCGAACGCGACTGGACCCAGCCCTACCCCGAAAGCGCCGCGGTCGAACAGGCCTGGCTGACCGTCTACCGCGACCCGAAACAGTACTGGGACCTGTACCAGCTCGGCGAAGAACTCACCGACCTGGAAGACGCCTTCCGCCTCTGGCGTTTCCGCCATGTCACCACGGTCGAGCGCATCATCGGCTTCAAGCCCGGCACGGGCGGCACCGGCGGCGTGAGTTATTTGCGCAAGATGCTGGACGTGGTGTTGTTTCCGGAGATCTGGAAGATGCGTACGGATTTATAAACCAGCCTGCAGGCCCATACAGCAACCGCTGAAGTCGATTGTTTTTTTAGCGACCACTCATCGCCTATGTGGCGCAGCCGCTGCAAAAAGTCATTGTTGTAACTAATTGCATTGACGCCTCGTTCGCCGACAAGGAAACTTCCCGCCCCGGAGGAATTTCATGTCGGCTCTCGCGTTTCCCGGTTTTCGGCTCGTCACTCAATGTTTCCTTATTTGCGTTTTCAGCACAAATTTAACAGCTCATGGTCAAGCGTTTCCGGCAACGTTTGGAATGAGCTATGACTATTACGGAACTGCCGTTGGGCTACAGCCAAGTGTTGCCGAGGTGTGTAGTGGTTACTTAGCTCGGATCAATCAGCCGCAGTTTCCTTGCCCGGATGTGGCACGGTGTCACTGTCACCTGGCTGCCCTGACGTTGCTGAGTTGGGTGCGAATAACACTCAATTTTCATTGCACGTAGTTGTCAGGGCTAAATGCGAAGGCTCGCTCGGTATTATTAGAGATCCCTTGTCGATTTTTGCTTTTTGTCCCTACGGAGAGTGGAGCCCACCGTCACCGTATCCAATTCCACACGCCCTTTATATAGGCAACGGTTTATGTCATTGTGGATCAGACGACCGAAGATATAACTCTACGACCAAAACATGTGATGCCAAAGCTCAGAACCAAATTGCTTTAGATGGAAACAGTGAAACCCGCCCCGCAGGCACTGGCGGCATATCCACCGCGGCACTCACCGCGAAGGTCACAGCAGGCGGAACGCCAAAGGCCGGTGTGGCGGTCAGCTTTTCAGTCGATGTCACCCCCAACTCGGGCGGCCACGAACACCACGATGTCAATCGCCCCAAAGGCAGCCTCAGCGGAACTCAAGGCACGACGGATAGCAACGGTGAGGTCAGATTGACATTCACTGCGCCTGAGGTGGCGGGCATTCATACCGTCAAAGCCACATGCCCCACCTGCTCCAACACCGTGGTGAACAAGGAAGTGCAAGTCAAGGTGCCTGACTTGTTGCCTATTTCACCCAACCCGCTACGTAACGCCGATGGCAGCTATGTCTACGCCTTGACCAGCGTGGATAAAATTCATGAAGGCAATGGCCGCTACCACAAGAATCAATATTGGTTGACAGAGCAAGCGCTTCAGAATTTGAGTGCCTTGACCGAGTCTTTTGCCGCTGCGGGCTGGGGCACCGTAGCCCTCAACGATGCCAGCATGTACTGGGGCGGTCGCTACGACATCACGGGCAACTGGGCTGGATCGCACAAAGGCCATCGAGACAGTCGAGAAATTGACATTTCGTTTACTCGTGCCAAAAACCCTATTTCACAAATCAAGCAAAAAAGTGTTTTACAAAAAATTCTGCGAAGACAAAGCCGTAGAAGCGTCTTTCTCTATCTTGCATCACTTCGTGACCTTGCCGCACTTTCATGTGTACCTGGAAAAACAAAAAACCTGCAACCGGACGGAGAACTGAAACATGAACCACATCACCCGATTAGCCATGGCTGCGTTGCTTGCAGGGCTTGGCGTCGCAAATGCCCAAGACAGTGCCGTCTTTGATGCGCAACAGGGAACTTGGCGGCTCTACTATCAAGACACTGAGACTGCGCAATGGGTTAGCAAAACTTACGTTCAGCAAAACGCCATTAAGCCTAGCATCATCACCGTGTTGCGATGGAACGGACAGCAATTCAGCTACCACTATCGCGTCAGCAATCGCCGTGATGCCAAGCAGGCGATTGATACGATCAGGATTTGGGGCATTCCATTGGTTTATACCGTGCCGGATTTACCTCCGATCACGGCTGACATAAAGAAAGACACTGAAGGGTGGACCCACCAAAACTGGGCTCAACTTACAGTTAAAAGGAAATTCCAGAACGAAGTCGTCAAGGCGCCAAGAGGGTGGGACGCGGGCATGCGCGTCGATGCAAAGGCCAACCAGACTAGCGTTGTCTGGACTCCGGGACTGAAAGATACTGATCCGGATGGTATTGCTCCGGGGACTCATCAAAACGGTTTCGCCGTGCTCCGTCCTGAACTGCCCGGCGTTGCCAGAGCTAAGCTCACAGGGAGCACAGAGGAACCGTGGGGCCTGGACAACCTGCCCGACACCCCCTTCTGGAGCCAGAAAGTTGATGAGATTCAGGATCAGGATTTCTTGCTGGTTCCCGTGCTCGCCCCGGTCATCGTGGTTCCCCAACCCTACAACGGCGCCGAACTCGCTCGCAGACTGAAAGCCCACATCCAAACATGGCAGAAGCACGGACACGTTACGGCCGACGTTCTCGACCGCCTGAACCGCCAGTTCGACACCCTGATCCCTGCCTTGGAAGGCAACAACAAAGCCGCCGCCCGTGCCGCTGCAATAGAAATGTTCAAGGAAGTCTTCGGCCACCACCGCGGCTTGAACCACCACAAGCTCGGCGAGGACGATGACGATCAGGCTGCCGCGGCCTTGCCCTGCAAGCACGCCGGTCGCAGCGCCACCGCACCCGATCCGGCCGCACAGCCCGTTGCCGTACATCGCGTCGCCGCCCGCGCGCTCGCGTTCAACCTGATGTACCTGCTCACGCGCATGGAGATCGGGCGCTGACCCCAAACAATACTGGTACCTGTACCAGCTCGGCGAAGAACTCACCGACCTGGAAGACGCCTTCCGCCTCTGGCGTTTCCGCCATGTCACCACGGTCGAGCGCATCATCGGCTTCAAGCCCGGCACCGGCGGCACCAGCGGCGTGAGCTATTTGCGCAAGATGCTGGATGTGGTGCTGTTTCCGGAGATCTGGAAGCTGCGTACGGATTTATAGAAAAAACAGGTTTTATCCCCGGCCCGCTCAAAAGTGAAGTGCAACACACCGATTGAAACTTCAATAAGGTGTGTCCATGAAACTGAACCAAGAATACAAACAGCTCGACTACCAAGAGCGCCAGACCATCGCTGTGTGCCTTGAGCTGGGATTGAGCATTCGGGCGATAGCCCGAGTACTCAATCGCTCACCGTCAACTGTTAGCCGTGAGATCAGCCGCAACTGTGGTGGTCGTGCCTATAGCTGCCGATTCGCACAACAGCGCTTTGTACGCAGACGCCGCAACAGCAGACCGGCTCCCAAGCAAGTGGCTGGAAATGCTCTCTTCGCCTGTGTGCATGCACTATTGCGACTGCGTTGGTCGCCCCAGCAAATCGCTTCCCGTCTGGCTACACTGCACCCGCATGAAGTGCACCAACGCGCCTCGCACGAAACCATCTACAACGTCATTTATGCCCAACCCCGGGGTGAGCTGCGCCGCGAGCTCATTGCCTGTTTGCGTCTGGCCCGCACCAAGCGCTGGCCCCGCTCGCGTGGCGAAGATCGCCGGGGGCAGATTGCTGATCTCTTGAGTATCCATATACGCCCCCCAGAGATTGAAGATCGCCAGTTCCCAGGCCACTGGGAGGCAGACCTGATCAAAGGGGCAGGCAACCTCAGCGCTGTAGGCACTCTGGTGGAACGCTCCACCCGGCTTGTGATGCTGGTCAAGCTACCTCACCCCAACCCGGCCACTGCCGCCCACGTGCTGCAAGCGTTTACGGACAAGCTAAACGGGCTTGCCAAGCCGATGCGCCAAACATTGACCTATGACCGGGGGCGGGAGATGGCCCACCATGCGCAATTAACAGCCAACACTGGGGTTGTCGTGTACTTCTGTGACCCGCATAGCCCGTGGCAGAGGGGCACCAACGAGAATACCAATGGCTTGGTGCGCCAGTTCCTGCCCAAAGGCACAGATCTGTCGGGCTACAGCCAAGAGCAACTTGACGGGATCGCTGACTTGATGAATGGGCGCCCACGCAAGACGCTGGGCTGGTTGACTCCGCTGGAGGTCTACGGGCAGTGGCTGGCCAAGCTTGTGCACTCTCCTGACACCATCCAATAAACTCTGCTTGTGTTGCACTTGGATTTGAGACCGCCCAATCATGTCGGGCGCAAGCAGCTCCTTTTTTCATAGCAACTTGCCGCCATCAAGCCGCCAGCAGCTGCCTCAGCACAAACGGCAAAATGCCGCCGTTACGGTAGTAGTCGACTTCAATCGGGGTGTCCACACGCAGGATGACCGCCACCTTTTGGGTGGAGCCGTCGGCGCGCGTGACGACCAGTGTTGCCTCGCTTTGCGGCTTGAGCTCGGGGTGGGGAATCACGTCAATGAGTTCGGAGCCCGTGAGCTTCAGGGTCTGCCACGAGTCACCGGGCTTGAACTGCAAGGGCAGCACGCCCATACCCACCAGATTGCTGCGGTGAATACGCTCAAAGCTGCGCGCCACCACCGCCTTGATGCCCAGCAGCTGGGTGCCCTTGGCGGCCCAGTCGCGCGATGAGCCGGTGCCGTATTCCTCGCCTGCAAAAATCACCGTAGGGGTTCCTTCGGCCATGTACTTCATGGCGGCGTCGTAAATGGGCATTTTCTGGATCACGCTGTCTGGCGTGCGATGCCCCGGGTGAAACAGCGTCACGCCGCCCTCCTCGCGCGAACCGTCCTTGCCGGCCGGAATCATGAGGTTTTTGATCCGCACATTGGCAAAGGTGCCGCGCATCATCACATCGTGGTTGCCGCGCCGCGCGCCGTAACTGTTGAAGTCGGCTTTTTGCACGCCATGGGCCTGCAGCCACAAACCTGCCGGCGAACTGGCCTTGATGGAACCGGCCGGTGAAATATGGTCGGTGGTGATGGAGTCACCAAACAGCGCCATGATGCGTGCGCCGTGGACCGACACACTTTGCGCCTCGCCAGCGGCCAGGGTGAAGTCTTTGAAAAACGGCGGCTCGGCAATGTAGGTGCTGGCCGGCCAGGTGTAAGAAGTGCCGGTAACGCCCCTGATTTTTTCCCACAGCTTGCCGGGCTCGGTTTTGACCTTGGCGTAGTTGGCGCGAAAAGCCTTGCCATTCATGGCGTACTTCATGAGCTTTTCAATCTCTTCACTGGTCGGCCAGATGTCGCCCAGGTAAACGTCTATGGCCTTGCCGTTCATCGCGTACTTCATCAGCGCATTGATCTCGTCGCTGGTCGGCCAGATATCACCGAGGTAAACGTCTCTTAACTTCCCATCCTTACCTTTGCCCTTGCCCACCGGCTCGGTCATCAAA
>JANNXF010000362.1:0-3873 GCA_031409395.1 Polaromonas sp. | reverse complement strand
CCCTAAAAAGGGTCGCCAAGGCCCCGCAGACCGCGCCCAGCTTGCCATACGCTTCGCTGGCATGCTGGCCGACCTGGGCCTTAAACCCCCTGAGGCTGCGCAGATTCTGCACGTCTCTTTGCGGACTTTACATAATTGGTTAGGCGGCACGCAATTGATGGGCCTGCTGCCTGCAACTGCCCGAACGCGTTTCAGGGTTTGGCAGGCCTGCGCCTGGCTCACCACTGGCCGGGCGGCCGCTTTTTGCGGATGGCTGCGGCAATCGCATCGGCTGCCTCGCTGCGGTTGGCGCGCTGGGCGAACTGGATGGCGGTCAGGCCTTGCTGGTTTGTGAGTTGCGGGTCGGCGCCCTCTTGCAGCAAAAGCTTGACGCTGGCCTGGTTGCCGTACATGGCGGCCATCATCAGCGGCGTGGTGCCGTTGGGTGACTCGGCGTCGATGTAGGCGCTGTTTTCCAGCAGCAGAGTGATGATGGCCAGCTGTCCGGTGCTGGCGGCGTAATGCAAGGGTGTCCAGCCGGTCTTGTTGATGTCAGCGCCTTTGCTGATGAGTTTTTCAACGATGTCCAGATGACCCTTGAGGGAGGCCAGCATCAGCGGGCTTTCGTCCTTTGGGTTTAGCGCATTGACGTCGGTTTTGGGCCAGTTCACCAGTATTTTCACAACCTCGAGCGACTCTTCCTGCAATGCCAGAAACAGCCCATGCTGGCCCTCCGGGCTCAAGGTATTGGCGTCAAAACCGCGTGCCAGCAGCGTTTTGACGGTCGATGGGTCTTCTCGCTTGATGGCGGTAAAGAAGTCTTCAAATGACCCTGCGTAAACCGAGTTTACAAAAATAAACCCAATAAAAACATAGAGGTAAATAGCTCTTCTAAAGTAAAGAATGAGGTTTACTTTCATGCGGTAACACCTGTGAACAAGCGTTCAAAGTTGCGGCTTGTGGCCTCTGCAATGGTTTCTACCGGCAATTGCTTGAGTGTTGCAATTTGCTGGGCCACCAAGGGTACGTAAGACGGGTTGTTGGTTTTACCGCGGTGCGGCATGGGTGCCAGGTAAGGGCTGTCGGTTTCAATCAACATGCGGTCCAACGGCACAAAACGGGCCACTTCGCGGATATCGGCTGCGGTTTTGAAGGTCACGATGCCAGAAAACGAGATGTAAAACCCCAGGTCCAGCGCGGCTCTGGCCACTGCTTCGGTTTCGGTGAAGCAATGAAAAACACCAGTGGCATGGGGCCATGGCTGGCCTGCGCCGCTGCTTTCGCCCTCTTCCTTCAGGATGGCCAGCGTGTCGCTGGAAGCACTGCGGGTATGAATGACCAGCGGTTTGGCCGTCTGGCGGGCGGCACGGATATGCACCCTAAAGCGCTCGCGCTGCCATTCCATGTCGGCCACCGTGCGCTCGCCCAGGCGGAAATAATCCAGCCCGGTCTCACCAATGCCCACCACGCGCGGCAGGCTTGCGCGCTGCAGCAGGTCGTCCAGGCTGGGTTCCTGCACGTTTTCGTTGTCGGGGTGCACGCCCACGGTAGACCAGAAGTTGTTGTAATCAGTGGCCAGTTTGTGCACTGTTTCAAATTCTTCCAGCGTGGTGCAAATGCAAAGCGCCCGCTCAACCTGGGCATCTTGCATGGCACGCCGAATCTGTGGCATTTGCGCCTGTAGTTCGGGAAAGCTCAAATGGCAATGGGAGTCGGTGAACATTCTGGGAAATTGTTTTAAGAAAATAGTGCCAAAAGCCCAATATTCACGGGCGCAGCCAGCTATTAAAATGATAGCAAATGAAGGCCGATCATGTCTGGTGTCCGTGCGCAACAGCCAGAACCCCGAGTCCTCAGGCAGACCTAAATGGTCTGCGTGGGCCGGTCCGAGGCCAGATTGGCACCCAGAATTTCTTCAATCTTGATCTTCAGCAGACGCGATTTTTCGTCTGACGGGAAACGCACGCCGACGCCTTGGGTGCGATTGCCGGCAGCCCGCGGGGGCGTGACCCAGGCGACCTTGCCGGCCACCGGGTAGCGTTGGGTGTCTTCAGGCAGCGTCAGCAGCACATAGACGTCGTCGCCCAGTTTGTAGTCACGGGTCGAGGGAATGAACACGCCGCCTTCCTTGAACAGGGGAATGTAGGCCGCATAGAGCGCGGTTTTTTCCTTGATGGCGAGCTGGATGACGCTGGGCCGCGAAGTGGCTGCGGCGGGGGAGCTGGCTGGCGGCTTTGTACTCATGGCGCTAGTTTATCGGTTTGTGCATTGCCTGGGTCAGTGATTGAGCGTGCGCTTTTGCCTGATTCGTGCCATGGCAGCGGCTATTGGGCATCCAGCGCCAGCCGGGCACGGCTGACCACGGATTCGAGCAGCAGGCCCGGGTTGTAGGGGTGTTCTACCGTGCGGGCCAGCGCCGCCAGTTCTCTGGACCAGCTGGCCAGCGCGTAAAGGCCGGGCATTTTTGCAGGCGAAGTGCCCGGCGATGCGACGGGCAGGTCTGTGGCGCTGAAAAACCGGGGCAAAGCCCCTACCCTGACCGCCAGCATGTCATGGCAGAGCTTTTGCAGCGCATCAACCGCCTGGGCCGGCGTCCAGTCGCTGAGCGCGCTGACGTCGCCCCGGGCCATGGCCTTGGGCAAGGCCCGCCAGTGCTGGGCGGCGTCAACCGTGGGGCCGCTCTGCACCCAGGTCAGGGCATCGGCGGGACGTCCACCCGCAGCCACCAGCAGGGTCTGCAGATCGGCGGCTTCGGGCGGGCGGGCGGTTTTTTTGGCGCTGGCGCCGCCGCCCACGGATTCAGCTGGCTGCGACGCTTCTGCCTGCAGCCAGGCCAAAGCCACCTCAAACCCGGGCCAGACCATGCTGTGGCCCAGGCAGCGGCTGCGAATGGTGGGCAGCAACTGGTGCGCCGCCTCGGTCGCCAGGATGAATTTGACGGCTCCGGGCGGCTCTTCAAGGGTCTTGAGCAGCGTGTTGGCGGTGATGTTGTTCATGCGCTCGGCCGGAAACACCAGCACCACCTTGGTGTTGCCACGGGAGCGGGTGAACTGGGTGAACGCCACGGCATCGCGGGCGGCGTCTACCTTGATTTCCTTGCTGGGCTTGCGCTTTTTGCCGTCGAGGTCGTCCTGGGTTTTTTCGTCCAGCGGCCAGCCCAGGCTGAGTGACAGGGTTTCGGGCATCAGCAGGCACAGGTCGGCATGCGTATGCACATCCACCGCATGGCAGCTGCCGCAATGGCCGCAGGCACCCTGGGCGGTGGGCTGGTCGCACAGCCAGGCCCGCGCCAGGCTCAAGGCCAATTCAAACTGGCCCAGACCCGACGGCCCACTGAGCAGCCAGGCATGGCCGCGCTGGCGCAGCAGGCCCTCCAGCTGGGTTTGCAGCCAGGGCGCCAGGGCCGTGCTGGGGGTAGCGGCTTCACCCATGGTTGTGCCCTGCGCCGGTTGCCTGAATCTTTGTCAGCCAGCCTTTGTCTACAAAAACCTGCTCGACTTTTTGCCACACGGCTTCGCGGCTCTGCGCGGCGTCAATCCGGGCGAAGCGCCTGGGCTGGCTACGTTCACGCTCGGCATAACCCTGCGCAACCCGGCGAAAAAACTCGACCGGCTGGGCCTCGAATTTGTCGGGCAGGCGCGCGCCAGCCAGCCGGGCTGCGGCTTCTTCGGGACTCAGGTCAAACCAGACGGTGAGGTCAGGCGCCAGCAAGGGTTGATCGCCGCCCTGCGCCTGAACCCAGTGCTCCAGGGTAGACAGCACCTGCAGATCAAAGCCCCGCCCGCCGCCCTGGTAGGCAAAGGTGGCGTCGCTAAAACGGTCGCACAGCACCACGTCGCCTCTGGCCAGCGCTGGCGCAATCACCGTCACGATATGGTCGCGCCGGGCGGCAAA
>JANNXF010000361.1:0-20838 GCA_031409395.1 Polaromonas sp. | reverse complement strand
GCCTGTGGCATTTGCGCGGGGTCACCCATATAGGCCTCAAACAGGTCGCGGACCACCTGCTGGGCCGCCACGGTGGTCTTGACCACCTGCGGATGGCGGTACAGGTTGTGCATTAAAAACCGCTTCAGGGCGGCTGACTGCTGGGCCATGCCATCAGAAAAGCACACCAGCGAAGCGTGCTGGCGAACCGCCTGCACGTCGGCGGGGGCTGCCTGCTGCAGGGCCTGTTGCGTAGCCTCCATCACGTCGTACACCTGCGCGCTGAGCATGCGCCGGATGCTCTCAAACAACAGGCGGCGACCCTGCAGCGCGGGGTGTTCGCGCAACACTTGGCGGCGGTACTCGCTGAAAAGCGCGACTTCATCGAGCTGCTCCAGACTCAGCAGCCCTGAGCGAACCCCGTCATCAATATCATGCGCGTTGTAGGCAATTTCGTCGGCAAGATTGGTCAGCTGGGCTTCCAGGCTGGGCTGGCGGGGCAGGCCACCGGGGCTGGCCCGCGCGATAAACCGGTGCGCCACACCGCCCGGTTCGCGCGCCTCAATCTGGCGGGCATTGCGCCTTGAGCAGTGCTTCAAAATGCCTTCACGCGTCTCAAAGCTCAGGTTCAGGCCGTCGTAAGCGGGGTAGCGCTCTTCCAGCGAATCCACCACGCGCAGGCTCTGCAGATTGTGCTCAAAACCGGCACTCTCGGGGTTGTGGTTTTTGAGACAGGCGTTCAGGGCATCCTGGCCCGCATGGCCGAAGGGGGTATGGCCCAGATCATGGGCCAGGGCAATGGTTTCAACCAGGTCTTCGTTCAGCTGCAGCGTACGGGCAATTGACCGCCCTAGCTGCGCGACCTCCAGCGAATGCGTCAGGCGCGTGCGAAACAAGTCGCCTTCGTGGTTCAAAAACACCTGGGTTTTGTAGACCAGCCGGCGAAACGCGGTGGAATGCACAATGCGGTCGCGGTCGCGCTGAAACTCGGACCGTGTGGGCGCGGGCGGCTCGGGGTAACGGCGGCCACGCGACAAGGCCGGGTTGCAGGCGTAGGGAGCCAGGGTCATCGGAAAACAGTCAAAATAGCTTCAAACCCAATCAGGACGAGCGCAACAAGCTATTAGATTCATAGCATCTCAACGGACATGCCCGGCACCTCACGCGCAGCACGCATCAATGACTTCGCGCACCAGCGCATCGGGCGCAGCGCGCACAACAGCCTTGCCTGGCCCGTCCAGCAGCACAAAACGAATTTCACCCGCCTCTGACTTCTTGTCGACGCGCATCAGCTCCAGGTAGCGCCCGGCGTTGTCAGCCTCAGACAGCAGCGGCCCCTTCACGGGCAAGCCCGCCCGGGCAATCAGCCGCGTCAGGCGCTCCACAAAGGGCGGGTCCACCAGGCCCAGACGCTGCGAAAGATGTGCCGCCATCACCATGCCGCAGCCCACGCCTTCACCGTGCAGCCAGGCGCCGTAGCCCAGCCCGGACTCAATGGCATGGCCAAAGGTGTGGCCAAAATTCAGAATTGCCCGCAGGCCAGACTCACGCTCATCCTGGCCCACCACCCAGGCCTTGATCTCGCAGCTGCGCTCAATGGCGTGCGCCAGGGCGCTGGTTTTTCCGGCCATCAGGTCATCCAGGTTGGCCTCTATCCAGTCCAGGAATGGCATGTCGGCAATCGGTCCGTATTTGATGATCTCAGCCAGTCCGGCGCTCAGTTCGCGTGGCGGCAGCGTGGCAAAAACATCCAGGTCACACACCACCAGCAGGGGTTGGTAAAAAGCCCCCACCATGTTTTTGCCCAACGGGTGGTTGATGGCGGTTTTGCCCCCCACCGATGAATCCACCTGGGCCAGCAAGGTGGTGGGGACCTGAACATAGGGCACACCGCGCATGTAGCTGGCCGCTGCGAAGCCGCTCATGTCACCCACCACACCACCGCCCAGGGCGAACACCACGGTTTTACGGTCACACCCGTTTTCAAGCAGGGCGTCAAAAATCAGCTGCAGGGTAGGCCAATCCTTGTGGGCCTCGCCATCTGGCAAGGTGACGGTCAGCACCTTGGGGTACCTGGCCTGCAAGGCCCGCGTGAGCTGCGCCGCATACAACGGGGCCACCGTGGTGTTGGACACCACCAGGGCGCAGGCAGCGGCGGGCAAATGCTGGTAGGTGGCCGGGTCACCCAACAAGCGGGCGCCAATGACAATCGGATAGCTTCGCTCAGCCAGATTGATATGAACCTGCGTCGTGGCAGGGGAAGAAGTTGCATGCATGGCAGCAAGTGTAGAGGGCTAGGAGTGAAGGAAGCTGAACCCCGACTTTGTGGTTGATCCAGCGCAGGGGCCAAGTCCCACGAAAACTCAGGGTCTGGGCGCAGCCTCCGGGTGGCCTGACACCACGCCGGCCAGTTCCAGTTGCATGACGATCATGTTGACCAGGGTTGACACCGACGGCCTGCCCGTTTCAATCACGAAATGGGCCGTTTCCCGGTACAGCGGGTCCCGGGCGATATAAAGATCACGCAGTCGGGCCAGTGGATCGGCCACCTGCAGCAGAGGCCTGTTTTGGTCGTGGCGCAAACGCCTGAAAACCTCTTCCGGCGCGGAATGCAGGTACACCACCTGCGCCCGCTGATTCAGGTGCTGGCGGTTGGCGGCACGCAGCACCGCACCGCCGCCACTGGAAAGCACGCAAACATCGCCCTGGGTTAACTCGTCAATCACCAGTTGCTCAAGATCACGAAACGACGCTTCGCCCTCGCGCTCGAAGAATTCACGGATAGAGCAACCAATGCGTTGCTCTATCACCTGGTCGGAGTCGATAAACCGCAGGCCCAGCCTTCTGGCAAGGTGTCTGCCAACGGTGGATTTCCCGGATCCGGGAAGACCCACACAGGCTATTTTGAACAAATTCTCATTCACTTGAATCGATGGTAAGACCCGCTTTGACAAGCCGCCAAAGCCTCTTTTTCCAGGCCCTGCCCAGTTCTGGGCAACACTAGATGCCGGGCACGGCCAGTGACAAAGCCACGCATGGACCGGGCAGTGTCAGCGGTCCCGTCGGTCGGCCCGCCGGGATTGTGCCCGCCGTTTAGCGCAGCGCCGTGCCGTTGGTCAGCACTTTGGGGGTGATGAACACCAGCAGCTCGGACTTGACCGCCGTGCGTGTTTTTGTCTTGAACAAATTGCCGAAAGCAGGAATGTCGCCCAGGAACGGAACCTTGGTCTCGTCTTCCCGGTCATTTTGCTCAAAAATACCGCCGATGACGACCGTGCCCCCGTTTTCAACCAGCACTTGAGTCTGGATGTGTTTGGTGTCAATGGCAAAACCATTGGCAGTCGAACGACCTACGCTGTCCTTGTTGACATCGACGCTGAGAATAATATTGCCTTCTGGCGTGATCTGCGGTGTGACCTCAAGCTTCAGGTTGGCCTTTCGGAATGCAATGGAGGTCGCACCGCTTGAGGTTGCCTGCTGGTAAGGCAACTCGGTGCCCTGCTCAATCAGCGCCTTGACCTGGTCGGCAGTGACGATTCGAGGGCTGGACACAATTTTCCCCTTGCCATCTGCCTCAGCTGCAGAGATTTCAAGGTTAAGAAATCGGGTCTTGGCTGAATTGAAGAGAGACACAGCGAATGTAGCAGCGGAAAATCCGTTCTGGCCCACTGCAGGCAAGTTGACAAACTGTCCGGCCGTCGTGCCCGCCGCGCTTGCGCCATAAATGCCACCAAATTGCGAATTATTGTTGGCGTTGAACGGCTGGCCACCCAGCCGAACGCCCAGTGATTTTCCGAATGAATCCGACGCTTCGACAATCCGGGCCTCAATCAGAACCTGGCGAACTGCAATGTCGAGCTTGGAAATCAAGCTCTGGACTTGCTCCAGCTTGGAGGGGATATCCGTGACAAACAGTTGATTGGTCCGGGGTTCGGCAATCACACTGCCCCGGCTGGACAAAATACGGGCACTGGCGGGGCCACTTCCAGCCGCCGTCAGTTGAACACCAATGTCCGCAGCTTTGGCGTAGTTGATCTGAAAAGCCTGTGTGCGCACTGTTTCAAGGTTCTGGATCGCATTGCGTGACTCCAGATCCAGCTTGTCCCTGGCCGCCAGTTCATCCTTAGGGGCAATCAGCAGGACATTGCCGACTTTACGCATTCCCAAGCCCTTGGATTGCAAAATAATGTCCAGTGCCTGGTCCCAGGGAACGTCTTTCAATCGCAGCGTGACTGAACCCGTGACCGTGTCGGAGGTCACGATGTTGAAGTTGGTGAAGTCTGCAATCACCTGCAGAAGTGACCGGATTTCAATATTCTGAAAATTCAGGGAAAGCTTTTCGCCGTTGAAACCAGAACCCTGGGTCAACTTGTTGGCGTCCACTTTCTGCTGCCGTACTTCCAGCACAAACTGGTTGTCGCTCTGATAGGCACTGTGCTCCCAGGCACCTTTGGGCTCGACGACCATGCGGACCTTGTCGCCGATCTGAAAGGTGGTTACCGACTGTATGGGTGTCCCGAAATCAGTCACATCCAGACGGCGGCGCAAACCCTCTGGCAACGCCGTTTTCAGAAATTCGACCACCAGTGTTTGGCCTTGCTGACGAATATCCACACCGACCTCGTTATTGGCCAGTCCCACGACGATGCGTCCCGCACTGTCAGCACCCCGGCGAAAATCAATGTCCTTGAGCGGCAGGATATCGCGGTTACGGCTCTCTGCGAACACCGGCGCTGCCGCCACGGAAGGCGCAGCCACCGCCCCAGGCTCCAGGGTAATCAGCAAGGACTTTCCCTGAATTTCGGCCTTGTAGGAGGTCGCAGTCTTGAGGTTCAACACGACCCGGGTTCGCTCACCGGCCTGAACCACATTCACCGAACGCAGATTGCCAAGGCTGAGATCCACTGCGGAGCGACCCATGGAATTGCTGATGCCCGGGAAATCAAGGGCGATACGTGCAGGCGTCTGGATACTGAAACCGGTGGGTATGGCGGTCAGGGGTTCTGCGAGGTCGATACGAATGACTTCAGAGCCGCCCTGTACCGAGCCGGAAACCGACTGGATTGAATTTTGCGCTTGCGCCACTAGCGGCAAGTAAGCAACGAATACCGCACCTCCCAGCAAAACGCTGCGCACCATACGCCCAAGCAAACGTTGCAGACCACTCTGCGCAGCCTCCACACCCAATACCAATGCCTGCTTGTTCATTTTGATCCCTCTAATAGCTGTAATGTCGCGGTTCGCTCTATCCATTCGCCTGCGGCGTCCTGCACGATTTCACGCAGGGAAAGACTTGTTTCGTCCACCTTGGTAATACGACCATAGTTCTGCCCCAGGTAATGACCCAGGCGCACCTGGTACACCAGGTTGTCCACCCGAACCAGCGCAACCGGCTGGCCGGCTTTCACCAGGCTGCCGACCATCGCCACGGCGTCGAGGGGAAAGGCCTCCAGCGGCTCTTTGCGCCGCATCAGCTCAGGGGCTATCAGGGCGGCATTGGCCGTTGCCTGATTCGAGTCCCGCTTCAGGGCCTGGGCCAGTTTCTGGTTGCTGAAAGGTTCGACCGAAGCGTCCTGGTTATAGGCTTGAGGCGAGAATTTTGTCGGCTCCGGCAGCGGGTCCACCTTGGGCCGGGTAGCGCTTCTCTGATCGGTCATCCACTGCTGCAATTCCTCCTGATCGGATGAGCTGCAACCCGCCAGCCCAACCAGCACCAGCGCAAGGACGCCAGAGAACATGAATTTGAAACTACTCATTTTTTAGCCCCCTTGGCCGACGCATTCTTGCGCTGCAAGGCGACCTCCTCCGTGTCGAGGTAGCGGAAGGTTTTGGCCGTGGTGTCCATGACCAGATTACCGTCCTTGCCCGGGGTAATACTCAAATTATTCAAGGTCACAATCCGGGAAAGGTTGGCGATATCAGCTGCAAATGCGCCCAGGTCGTGGTATCGCCCCGTGACCTTCACCGAAATCGGCAACTCTGCGTAATACTCTTTGACAATCACCTGGCCGGGCCGGAACAACTCAAACAGGAGGCTGCGACCCAGACCTGCCTGGTTGATGACGGAAAGCAGCGCATCCATCTCGGCCTTGCTGGGCAGCTGTTTCTCCAGCTGGGTCACATACTGCTGGACCTGCTCCCGCTGCTTCTTCAGGATTTCCAGATTGACCGCCTGGACCAGTTTCTTGGAATACTCTTCCCTTAACTGAACCTCTTTGGCTTTTTCAGCCGTCAACTCTTCATCCGAAGCATTGAGCCACACGAACCACAGCGCAACCACGACAACAACCGTGACGGCAACGCACAGAAGGTAGCGCGGCAATGCAGGCCACGATGACGGGTCGTTCGCATCAAGGCCAGAAAACTGGGCCTTCAGCTTGCCTTGAACAGCCGCGAAATCAATTGAGGGTTTGGAAATTTTTGCCATGATCAGTTTGGTTCAAGCCGCGTCATAGTTTGGCCGGGCCAGAGGCTGCGGGTGCTGGCTTGCCAGCTACTGCAGAAACCGACACTGGACTGGATGCTGCAGCATTGGCCGCTTTTTGGTCACTGGCACGCTTCAGCCCCACACGCATGGAGAAGTTGGATACCCGGCGCTGGTCTCGCTTGCTGAGCGCCACCGAACTGGCAGTGATTTCAATCAACTCAGGCTTGGTCAACCACACGCTGTTATTGGCCAGATTGCGCAACAACTCGGAAACCCGTTCGTTGGATTGCGCCACGCCACTGATCAGGATAGTCTGGTTGTCCTGCTTCATGCTGGTGATGTAGACACCATCCGGCAACTGTTTGACCAGCTCGTTCAGCAGATGAACCGGCAGGTTGCGGTTTCCCTGCAAATCCTCGACTGCGATCTGGCGGGCGCGGAGAGCGGCAATCTCGGCCTGCAGGGTCGCAATGTCCTTGATCTGGCCATCAAGACGGGTAATTTCCGTTTTCAAAAACGTGTTTTTGGCCCGCTGACTGTCGATTTGGGTCATGTACCAGGAGTACACGCCGCCGCTGATCAGGCCACCGGCCAGCGCAGCAATCCCCAAGGTGGTAAAAAATACTTCGCGCCGGCGCTTGCGCGCGACCTCGCGGTGAGGAAGCAGATTGATCAAAATCACTGCAGGAACCTCCGCAGGGCCAGTCCGCAAGAGGTCAGATAGGACGACGCCTCGCGCCGCATTTTCTTCTCCCGTACGTTGTCGCCGATCTCCATGCCCTCAAAGGGGTTGACCAGCACGCACACAAAAGAGGTCTGCTGGGTGACCGAATCGGCCAGCCCCGGCAGCGCAGACGAGCCACCGGCCAGCATGACGTAGTCCACTTTGTTATGCGGCGTACTGGTAAAAAAGAATTGCAAGGCACGGCCTATTTCCTGCGCCATGCTCTCGACGAAAGGTTTCAGAACCCCCGACCCGTAGTCCTCGGGCAAATCGCCACTGCGTTTTTTGCTTTCCGCCTCTTCCGGCGAAAACCCGTATTGCCTGACGATCAGCTGGGTGAGCTGGGCGCCACCAAAGGCCTGGTCGCGCTCATACAAGACGTCATCGTTGCGGATGACCTGCATGCTGGTGGTCAGCGCACCCACCTCAAACAGCGCCACCATGGTGTCAGCGCCCTTGTTGGGCAGGTTTTCGATCAGGCGGGCGGTTGCAAGCCGGGAAGCGTAAGACTCCACATCGATCACGATGGGCTTGAGACCAGCGGCTTCTGCCAGACCTTGCCTGTCTTGCACTTTTTCCTTGCGAGACGCCGCAATCAGCACTTCAACGTCGCCGTTGGACGTCGCGCTCGGACCGACCACGCAAAAATCCAGGCTCACCTCGTCCAGAGAGAAGGGAATGTACTGGTTGGCTTCAGATTCGACCTGGATTTCCAGCTCTGCATCCGTCAAACCGCCAGGAAGAATGATTTTTTTGCTGATCACCGCGGAAGCTGGCAATGCCATGGCCACGTTTTTGGTGCGTGTTCCACTCTTTTTGACCAGCCGGCGCACGGCGTCAGCCACTTCGTCGAATTTTTCGACATTGCCGTCGGTGATCCAGCCACGCTCCAGCGGTTCGATCGCGCAGCGATCTAGGACCAGATTACCGGCCTTGTCACGGCTCAGCTCCACCAGCTTGACGCTGGACGAGCTGATGTCTAGACCCAGCAAGGCGGGCTGCTGGCGGTTGAATAACGATCCCAAAGAGATCAAGGCGGTCCCCAAATGACGGCTAATATGTAGCCTTGCATACTTAAGAAGTCACTTGAATAGTAGCAGTAAGCCCCTTGTGCAGTAACGATTTTTCCTGTTTTGCACATCAAGAACGTTGTCAAAAGCAGACGGTTTTGACTGACCTTACCAACACTGGCTGACACGGCTCAAGGTGTGTAAACGTAAAGTGTCGCGTTTTGAGCGGCACCCGATATGCGCAGCTTCCCGGGATTTTTATAATGCCGGTGAGCCTTTACGATTGCCTACATGCCCTCCAAGCCCCCAAAGTCCGACGTTTCCGATTCCAGCCCCCGCCCTGCCAAAGAATCCTCTTCTCTACCGTCCTGGCAGCGCTGGCTGGTGAAGGCGGCGCTGTGGGGTGTCGGCCTGGCGCTTGCAGGCGCTGTCAGCGTGCTGCTGGTGGTGGCAGTCGCGCTGTCGGTGGCCTATCCCAATTTGCCCGATATTTCAGATCTCTCTGACTACCGGCCCAAACTGCCGCTTCGGGTTTTCTCGGCAGACGGGGTGGTGATCGGGGAGTTTGGCGAGGAGCGCCGCAGCCTGACCCCCATCAAGGACATTCCGCAGGTCATGAAAGATGCGGTGCTGGCCATTGAAGATGCACGCTTTTTCTCGCATGGCGGCGTGGATTACCTGGGCGTCATCCGGGCCGGTCTGGCCAACGTCGGGCGCGCAAAAAGCCAGGGCGCATCGACCATCACCATGCAGGTCGCCCGCAATGTGTACCTGTCTGCCGAAAAAAGCTACACCCGCAAGATTTATGAAATCCTGCTGACGTTCAAGCTGGAGCACCTGCTGACGAAAGACCAGATTCTTGAAATCTACATGAACCAGATTTTTCTGGGCAACCGGGCCTACGGCTTTGCAGCGGCATCAGAAGCCTATTTCGGCAAACCGCTCAAGAACATCTCGATTGCCGAAGCCGCCATGCTGGCCGGCCTGCCCAAAGCCCCGTCGGCCTACAACCCCATCGTCAACCCCAAACGCGCCCGCTCCCGCCAGCTTTACATCATTGAGCGGATGGAAGAAAACGGTTTCATCACCGCCGAGCAGGCCAGGGCTGCCAAGAACGAAGAGCTGAAGGTGAGAACCGGGCCCGACACGGGCCGCGTCCATGCAGAGCATGTGGCGGAAACCGTGCGCCAGCTGATTTACAGCCAGTACGGCGAAGAGACCTATACGCGCGGGCTCAATGTGTACACCACCCTGCGCGCCAGCGACCAGATGGTGGCCTACAAGGCCCTGCGCCGGGGCATCATGGACTATGAACGCCGGCAGATTTACCGCGGACCGGAAAAATTCATTGACATGCCCGCCAACCCGCAGGAAGTTGAAGATGCGATCGACGATGCCCTGACCGACAACCCGGACAACGGCGACATCATGTCGGCCGTCGTGCTGGAGGCCAATCCCAAACGTATTCTGGCGATGCGCCAGAACAGCGAAACCGTGGAAATTACCGGCGAAGGCCTCAAGCCCGCGCAATCCGGCCTGGCCGACAAGGCGGGGCCCAACATCAAGATCCGCCGGGGTGCGTTGATTCGTGTGGTCAAAACACCCAAAAACACCTGGGAAATCACCCAGCTGCCCGAAGTGGAAGGCGCTTTTGTGGCGCTGGACCCGCGTGATGGTTCCATCCGCGCGCTGGTGGGCGGGTTTGATTTTGAGAAAAACAAGTTCAACCATGTGACCCAGGCCTGGCGCCAACCGGGCTCCAGCTTCAAGCCCTTTATCTACTCCGCCGCGCTGGAAAAGGGCTTCACGCCCGCCACGGTGGTCAATGACGCCCCGCTGTTTTTCGACGCGGGGGTCACCGGTGGCCAGCCCTGGGAGCCGAAAAACTACGACGGCACTTTTGACGGACCGATGAGCTTGCGGACCGGCCTGAAAAAATCCAAGAACATGGTGTCCATCCGCATTCTTCAGGCCATCGGAGCCTCCTACGCGCAAGAGTGGATCACCCGCTTCGGTTTCGAGGCCGAAAAACACCCGGCCTACCTCACCATGGCTTTGGGCGCCGGCTCGGTCACACCCATGCAAATGGTCACCGGTTACTCGGTGTTCGCCAATATGGGTTACCGCATCAACCCCTATCTGGTCACCAAAATCACCGACCAGCGCGGCAAAGTTCTGCTGGAGACAAAACAACCGGTGCTGGATGAGTCGGCCAGGGGCATTGAGGCCCGCAATGCCTTCATCATGAACAGCCTGTTGCAGGAGGTCGCCCGCTCGGGCACCGCCGCCAAAGCGCAGGCTACCCTCAAGCGCCCTGACCTGTTCGGCAAAACCGTTACCACCAACGACTCCATAGACACCTGGTTTGTCGGGTTTCAGCCCACGCTCGCGGCGGCCGTCTGGATGGGCTACGACACGCCGAAAAAGCTGGGTGACCGGGAAACAGGTGGTGGTCTGAGCCTGCCCATCTGGATCAATTTCATGGAATACGCCCTCAAGGGCGTGCCAGTGAGCGAATACTCACCCCCGGAAGGTGTCGTCAACGTGGGCGGCGAGTGGTACTACACCGAATATGCCAAGGGCGCAGGCGTCAGCAGCGTGGGATCGCAAGACCCTGCTGCGGCTGCGGCCAGTGCCGTCCAGCAGCCCGGTGCTGTGGAGCGCGGGGCGGCCATTCAGGTCTTGCCACCGTCGGATGAAAAGAAACGGATTCTGGACCTGTTTAAAAACTAGGGCCGAAAGACGCTCAGGCAGACAGGCCGAACACCAGCGGCTGACCGGCCTGCTCACTCGCATAACGCGAGAGATTCGCAAAAAATTCACTGCCATCCTTGGTGTCGGTCCAGCGGCCGCCGTTGAATTTGTAGTGAAATCCACCGGCTTTGGCCGCCATCCAGATTTCCTGCAAGGGTTTTTGCAGGTTGACGATGATCTGGCTGCGGTTGGAAAACGTCAGTGTGACCATGCCGCCGGTGCGCTGGTTGTCGATGTCCGCATCGGTTTCGTCATTGATCCGGTCGCAGGTCGTTTCAATCGCTCGCAGCGCCGTCTCTGCCAGGTCCTGGTATTCAAGGTCCGTCATTACAATCCTGTGATGGTTTTATCGCTTCAAATTTTAGGTCGCCTGCGCCATGCCGTATCCAGGCATGGCCTTGTTGCTGTCGTGGTTGGTGCTGCTGCCCTCAGCGGCTGCGGCCAGAAGGGGCCACTCTTTCTGCCGCCTCCCCTGAAGGCCCCCCCCGGGGCGGCCGCCGCGGCGCCCGCGCTCCCGGCCTCCGCCCCAGTGCCACCATAAGCACCCCGGCAGGCTCGGGCAGAGCCGCCTGGACAAGACCCCACCCTTCACAATTTCCCGGCCACGGCCCGGCGAAGCTTGAAAACTAAGGCCCGCACTGATTTCAGCCTTGACTTGCCCATGGAGGCAAGCGCCCCCGGCCGCTAAGATTTAGCCAGCAGGCGCACTCCCCAAACCGGCCCGAAGCTTCCCGAACTGTCGCCCCCATTTTTCACTCCGCTCCTTTATGGCCCTCCACATCCTTCCCGGCTCCCCCCATTTCGCCTATCGCGGCAACGAACTCTTTGTAGAAGACCTGCGTCTTGGCGACCTGGCCGACACCCACGGCACGCCCCTGTTCGTTTACTCGAAAACCGCCATGCTCTCGGCACTGGCCGCCTACCAGCGGGGGTTTGCCGGTCGCAACGCGCAGATCTGCTACGCCATGAAGGCCAACCCATCCCTGGGGGTGCTGCAGGTATTCGCCCAGGCAGGCTGCGGTTTTGACATTGTGTCCGGCGGCGAACTCGACCGCGTGCTGGCAGCAGGTGGCGAGGCGCAGAAAACGATATTTTCCGGCGTGGGCAAAAGCCGCGCCGAAATGCGCCAGGCCCTGACAGCGGGCGTCGGCTGCTTCAATGTCGAAAGCGAAGCCGAACTGGACGTGCTTTCCGAAGTGGCCATGGCCCTGAAGCTGCGTGCGCCCGTCAGCATTCGCGTCAATCCCAACGTCGACCCCAAGACCCACCCTTATATTTCTACCGGCCTTAAAGACAACAAGTTCGGCGTCGCCCACGAAGACGCCCTGCGGATTTACCGGCATGCGGCTTCGCTCAAAGGCCTGCAGGTCGTCGGGATCGACTGCCACATCGGCTCGCAAATCACCGATGTCACGCCTTATCTGGACGCCATGGACCGGGTGCTGGACCTGGTCGATGCCATTGAGGCGGCAGGCATTGCCCTGGCGCACATCGACTTCGGCGGCGGGCTGGGCATCAACTACAACAACGATGCGCCGCCCCAGGCTGACGCGCTGTGGCAGCTGCTGCTGGCCAAGCTGGATGCGCGTGGCCATGGCGGCAAAAAACTGATGATCGAACCGGGCCGCTCACTGGTGGGCAATGCCGGTGTCTGCCTGACGGAGGTGCTTTACGTCAAGCCCGGCGAGCAAAAGAACTTTTGCATCATTGACGCCGCCATGAACGATTTACCGCGCCCGTCCCTGTACCAGGCTTTTCACGCCATCGTGCCCCTTGTTTCGGCGGCCAGCGAAGTGGCGCCAGCCACTTACGACGTGGTCGGCCCGGTGTGTGAAAGCGGTGACTGGATTGGCCGTGACCGTGTGCTGAGCGTGGCGGCAGGCGACCGGCTGGCGGTCATGTCAGCTGGCGCCTACTGCATGAGCATGGCCAGCAACTACAACACACGGGGCCGCGCCGCCGAACTGCTGGTCGAGGGCGACAAAGTCCACTTGATCCGTCAGCGCGAAACCGTGCAGGACCAGATGCGCAACGAACAGCTGGTCCCCGTCTGAGGCTCTCAAACCGCTATCATTAAGATAGCTGTTCGCGCCCGTTGTATTTGGGCTGAAGCCGTTTTTTCTTCACGAACTGGTGCACACGCCAGCCCAGCAGCACAGCCACGATGGCCGCATAGACAAACACTTCGGTGAAGTTGTTTTTGCCCGCCCGCATCCAGAAAAAGTGCAATAGACCCAGGCCGGCAATCGCATACACCAGCTTGTGCAGGGTTTGCCAGCGCTTGGCACCCATCGCCTTGATGGCGGCGTTGAACGAGGTGACGGCTAGCGGAGTCAGCAACAAAAAGCCTGAAAAGCCCACCAGAATAAACGGGCGTTTGATGATGTCCTTGATGATCTCGGGCACGTCAAACCCCATGTCGAACCAGCTGTAGCTCAGTAGGTGAATCACTGCATAAAAGTAAGTGAACAGCCCCAGCATGCGCCGAAAACGCGCCAGGGCCGGGGTGCTGGTGATGGTTCTCAACGGTGTGACCGCCAGGACGATACACAGAAAGCGCAGCGTCCAGTCGCCAGTCGCGCGTATTAGGTGCTCGGCCGGGTTGGCCCCCAGCTGATTGCTCAATGCGCCGTAAAAAAGCCAGGCAAAGGGCAGCAGGCAAAGGGTAAAAAGAAGGGGTTTGGCTGCCGGGTGCAGCAGCAGCTTCTGCCGCCCTGCCATCAGCGTGGTCATCAGAAGAACTTCTTAAGGTCCATGCCAGCGTACAGCTGCCCGACCTGCGCTTCGTAGCCGTTGAACATCAGGGTCTTGCGTTTTTTGGCAAACAGACCGTCTTCGCCAATGCGGCGCTCGCTGGCCTGGCTCCAGCGCGGGTGGTCCACGTCCGGGTTCACATTCGAGTAAAAGCCGTATTCGCTGGCGGCCGCCTTGTTCCAGGCGGTGCGCGGCTCCTTGTCGGTAAAGCGGATCTTGACAATGCTTTTACCGCTCTTGAAGCCGTATTTCCAGGGGGTGACCAGCCGTACCGGCGCACCGTTCTGGTTGGGCAGCACTTCGCCGTACATGCCAAAGGCCAGCATGGCCAGTGGGTTCATGGCTTCATCGATGCGCAAAGCCTCCACATAGGGCCACTCGAGCACGCGGGAACCGACAAACGGCATGGTTTTCGGATCGGCCAGTGAAATGAATTCGACGTATTTGGCGCTGCCCAGGGGTTCGACCTTTTTGACCAGCTCGGCCAGCGAATACCCAACCCACGGAATCACCATCGACCAGCCTTCCACGCAACGCAGGCGGTAGGTGCGTTCCTCCTGGGGGCTGAGCTTGATCAGGTCTTCCAGGGTGAAGGTTTTGGGCTGTTTGACCAGGCCTTCAACGGCCACAGTCCAGGGTTTGGTCACCAGGGTGTGGGCATTTTTGGCCGGGTCGGCCTTGTCGGTGCCGAACTCGTAGAAATTGTTGTAGCTGCTGGCGTCTTTGTAGTCGGTGACCTTGTCCATGGTCATGGCACCGGCCACCGCCGATTTCCCCCCCGCCAGCGCGGCCAGTTTGCCGGGCCTGGCCACCGTTTGCGCCAGCGCCTGCCGCCCCGCCCAGCTGGCCATGGCGGCCCCTGCCGCGCCCGTGGCCATGAGTTTGATCAGGTCACGGCGGCCTTGGTAAATACCTTGCGGGGTGATTTCGCTGGGCGTCGGGTGGTCAAAGCCGCGGGCATTTGTCTTGATGAGCATGGCATATCCTTGAAGTTCGGTTGTTGATTAGTAGAAGTACGCAACCATTCCTTACAAGGATTCAGCGCAGGTTCAGAGAGTTCCGTAGCTGTGCAGTCCGCTGAGGAACATATTGACCCCCAAAAACGCAAAAGTGGTCACGCCCAGACCGGTCAGGGCCCACCACGCCGCCACGGTGCCGCGCAGGCCCTTCATCAACCGCATGTGCAGCCAGGCCGCATAGTTGAGCCAGACAATCAGCGCCCAGGTTTCCTTCGGGTCCCAGCTCCAGTAACCGCCCCAGGCCTCGGCCGCCCACAGCGCGCCCAGCACAGTGGCAATCGTGAAGAAGGCAAAGCCAACGGCAATCGCCTTGTACATCACGTCGTCGAGCACTTCAAAACTGGGCAGGCGCGCAGCAATCCGCTGGCGGCCCAGCAAAATGCCGGCCGCAACCAGGCCGGAAACCAGCAGATAACCAGCCCAGTAATTGCCGCCGCCCACGTCTGCCGGTGATTTACGGAAAACAATCGGCACAAAACACAGCACCACGCCCAGCAGCCACAAGGGGGTGAGCCGGTACCAGCGGGTTTCACCGGCCTGCTGTTTGATGAGATAGGCCAGCGAAACCATGGCCGCCAGGGCAAACATGCCATAGCCAATGAAGTTGGCCGGTACATGCAGCTTCATCCACCAGCTTTTCAGGGCCGGCACCAGCGGCTGGATTTCATGGGCTTCGCGCACCACGGTGTACCACAGCAAAAACCCGACGGCGGCACTGACCACCAGCATCACGAAAGCGCCCAGCGCCCGGGTTTTGTACTGCGCCTCGAAGTACAGGTAAAACGCAGCGGTCATCCAGCAGAACAGAACAAACACTTCGTACAGGTTGCTGACCGGGATGTGCCCGACATCGGCGCCAATCAGGTAGCTTTCGTACCAGCGAACCAGGGTGCCGATCAGCGCCATGCCGACGGCCACCCAGGCAATTTTGGAGCCCAGCGACTCCAGCGTTTCGCCCTGGCCGGTGCGGGTGCCCTGCGGCGTGACGCCATGGCCGGCAAACATGCCCAGCCAGTAAAAAATGGTGCTCATGAAAAAGAGCACGCTCATCCACAAAATAGCCGACTGGCTGGACAGGAAATACTTGAGCCAGAACACCTGCTCCGAGCGTGCCAGGTCGCCCTGGTAAGACACGATGCCGAGCAGTGAAAACCCGGCCACCACCATCATCAGCGCCCGCAGGGGCCGCCAGAACCAGCCCATGGCAATGGCCGCCGGTATCGTGCCCAGCAAGATGCCTTTTTCGTACACGTCCATGAAGGTGTTGTAACGGGCAAAGGCATACAGGCCGCCGGCCATCACCAGCGCCGCAAACACCCAGTCGAGCGCGTTGCGCCTGGCGAAATAGCCTTCGTTCAGGCTCAAGGTGGTGTCACCCCGCGCAGTAAGGGTGGTGGTGTTGACGGTGCCGTCCATCGCCGGCGGGTTGAGGGTCGTGTTCATAAGGAGAGGGGTGCCTGCAGCAATTTCGTTTTCAACATCTCGAACTCTTTGTCGCCGTCCATGGTTTTACGGTTGGTTGACAGCGCCATGGTGGCCTGGCTGCCTGCTCTGGATTCTGGCACCGAATGCCCCGCCTCACCGGGGCGCGATCCGTCAGCACCAGCGGGCGTGGGGTCGCCCTGCGGCGCCAGCCAGACCCAGACACGGCGCTCGCGCACGTACAGCATGGCAAACACGCCCAGGATCAGGAACGCACACCCCAGGTACACAATGGTTTTACCGGGTGCCCGCGCGACCTGAAACACGCTGGCCTGGACCTGCTTGAAATCGGTGAGCTGGAACGCCATGGGGGCCGGGTAGTGGTGGGCGTCCGACAGGCTCAGCACCAGCTGCGACATGAAGGCCTGGGTTTTATCGTCCTGCACCAGTGGCTTCAGGCCAGCGCGTTCGCGGGTCATCTGGGTCAGGTCAAACAGCACGCCGTTCAGGATGCGGACCAGCACCTCGCCCGCGCGGTTGCGTTCGGCCTCGGGCACATTGGTCTCCATGAAGTCTGAAATGGCCTGCAGGCCAGCCACAGTTTTGGTTTTGCCGGCAGGCGCCGTGCCCTGCGCCGGGCTGGCATCAGCGCCGGCAAACAGCGCCAGCGCGCGCGACGCAGAAGTCACCAGTTGCCCGACCAGTTCTGGCCGGTCGGTCCCCAGGGCTTGGCGGGCATAGCGTTTGACGGCCTGCTCGCGCTGGAGCGGGTCGGCCAGCGCCGCGCGCACCCGCAAAAACGTGTCCATGCCGCCTTCAGCGTCGGCCGGAATGCGCAGGTACTGAAAGGCATCGGCGGGGGTTTCGCGCACGCCCATCAGAAACATCGCCGGGCTGTCATCGAGCGCGTCCATCTTGACAGGCAGCATGTAGTTTTGAAACTCCTTGGCCTGGCCCGCGGCATCGCGCAGCTTGTAGCTGACGCTGGGGCCCACATTGCGCAGCTCTTTGCGGGTCACGGTCTTGTTGGCGGCGCCCAGGCGTGAGTCAATGGCCTGGTGCAGGTCGACCTTGCGCACGTCAGCGCCCGAACCACTGCCCATGCGGCCGCTGGCGGCAAAGTTTTCGACGTTGATGACGCGCAGACCGGTGTATTCCAGGGTGAGTTTTTCCGGACTGTTGGCCACGTTGTTGGTGAGCTGGCTGGAGCCGCCAATCGTGCCCTGAATCTCGAAGGGCTTGCTGGTCGCACCGGCCGCCGTGGTCATGGGAACGGCCTTGAGCGTGACGCTGGAGCCCCCATCGTCAAAACTCGACTGGTAAATCTCCACGCCCTTGTAGCTCGCCGGGTGGTTGACTTCAACCCGCGCCGGGATCTTTTCGCCGGTGGCCTTGTCATGAATGACGATGTCGCTGGCAAACAGCTTGGGCATGCCGGTAGAGTAGTACTCCACAATGAATTTCTTCAGCTCGATCGCAAACGGCAGCTCCTGAAGCAACACGCCACCGGGCTGGTTCAGGATGGCCGTGGCTGACTGCGTGCCCTCGGCCACCAGCAGATTGGCGCGAAACGTCGGGTTGCGTTCGCTCAGGCGGTGCTGGTCAGGCACATCGGCCACCAGCCCGCCGCCGGTGTACGTTGACTTGCCACCCAGCCACATCTGGGCGCGCACCACCATATCGCCGTCCAGCAGGCCCCCCACGCACACCAGCACGATGGCACTGTGCGCCGCAATATAGCCCAGCTTGTTGGCCCGGCCCTTTTTGGCCGCCACCATCCAGCCACTGCCGCCTGCCGCCGCGTCGCCGGACTGCCGCTGCTGCAGCTTGACCTTCCAGCCGCTTTGCACCAGCGTCTGCCCGATGCGGCGGGCAGCCACTTCGGGCGATTCGGCCAGTGCGGCTTCAGCCCGGTGGCCAAAGGCTTTCAGGCTTTGCGCCCTGACGTTTTCTTTGACCTGGTTCAGGTCGGCCAGGATTTTGGGCGCGTTGCGCGAAATGCACAGCGACGTCGAGATGACCAGAAAGGCCAGAATCAGCAAAAACCACCAGGCGCTGTACACGGTGTTGAGACCGACCAGACTGAACAACTGCGCCCAGAACGGACCGAACTGGTTCACATAATTGACCAGCGGCTCCTGCTGCTTGAGGACGGTGCCGATGACCGAGGCAATGCAGATGACCGTCAACAGCGAAATCGAAAACCGCATGGACGACAGCAGTTCCACCGATGCCCGCCAGCTGCGCGAGCCCCAGTTGACTTTCATGCCGTGGGTGGAAACTGCCATAGTGAAATCGGTCCTGAGAGCGGGTGGATAGTTGCCGAAACAAATAAAAAAGGCGGGCCTTTACAAGAAAGACCCGCCGGGGTGTGACTGCTTTGGCGCGCCGAGGTTCCATGCCGCCCCGGGATGCGGGGGTATTTCAGGCAAACCGCCGGTTTACCCTGACCGCTTGGGGGCGCCAGCCTCAGGGCTTAGCGCAGGCCGGCAATATAGTCAGCCAGCGCACGAATCTCGCGGTCGTTGAGCTTGGCGGCGACCTGGCTCATCTGCAAACTGTTTTTGCGAACACCGTCGCGGAACGAGGTCAGCTGGGCCGCGGTGTAATCTGCATGCTGGCCGCCCAGGCGTGGGTACTGGGCGGGAATGCCCACCCCGTTAGGGCTGTGGCAGCCGGCGCAGGCGGCGATTTGTCGGTCTGCCAGGCCGCCGCGGTAAATGCGCTCGCCGAGCGCCACCAGTTCCTTGTCCTTGGCAAAGCCGGGCGTGGCCTTTTGGGAAGTGGCCCAGTAAGCGATGTTTTTCATGTCCTGCTCGGACAGCGCCGATGAAAAGCCCTGCATGATGGCGTTTTGCCGTTTGCCGGCCTTGAATTCCTGCAGCTGCTTGACCAGGTATTCAGGGTGTTGCTGCGCCAGTTTGGGATTGACGGGTGTGCCTGAATTGCCGTTGTCACCGTGGCAGGCGGCGCACACCGCGGCATAGCTGGCGGCGCCCTTGACCAGATCGGGCTTGGCGACCACGGCGGCGGGCTTGGCGGGTGCCTCGCCGGCAGCAAATGACGATACGGCAGACACGGCCAGCAGGGCGGTCAATAGGGAAGTAAGGAACAGCTTCATATCGGGGGTTTTAATTGGTTGGCGCACAAAACTTATAACTTTCTGATTTTACAATGCTTAACATCGACTTCGGCTGTCCGGGTTTTGCGGCGGCGGCCTTTCATGGCTTTTGCCCGGGTTGAAGCGGCCTGAACCGGGCTGCGCTCTGCCAAGCGCCATAACAGGCATTCATCTGCCAGCAAACGCCCTCTTTTGCCACTTTTTGTCGTGCCCCGCCGCATGCAATGGCCAGCCACAGACCCCAGGGACCCCGACCATGACCGCACCGACCTCCTCCCCAAACAGCCCGCCAGAAGCGGTGGCCGCCCAGACACTCGCCATGCCCGCCAGGCCCGATCCCAAAATCGCCATGGGCTGGCTGCACACCGCCAAATTTCTGACCACGGCACCCGAACTCAAGCATTTGCCGCGCCTCGACGTGCCTGAAATCGCTTTTGTGGGCCGGTCCAATGCCGGCAAGTCCACCTGCATCAACACCCTGACGCAGCAGCACCGGCTGGCCTATGCCTCCAAAACGCCGGGCCGCACACAAAGCATTAATTTATTCACCCTGGGCAAACAGGGCGTGACCGACGCGGTGCTGGCCGATTTGCCGGGCTACGGCTATGCCGCCGTGCCCAAGGAAGCCAAGTACCGCTGGCAGCAGGTGATGGGCAATTACCTGCAGACCCGCGACAACCTCAAGGCGGTGGTGCTGCTGTGCGACCCGCGCCTGGGCCTGACCGAACTCGACGAGATTTTGCTCGACGTGATCCGGCCCCGCGTGGTGGAGGGGCTGAAGTTTCTGGTGCTGCTGACCAAATCCGACAAGCTCAACAAGACCGAAGCGGCCAAGGCGCTGTCGATTGTCAAGCTGCAGGCCGGCGGTGGCGACGTCAAGCTGTTTTCAGCGCTGAAACGGCAAGGCGTTGAAGAAGTCGCCCAGCACCTGTGGGACTGGGCGCATCCGCCAGTGAAAGCTGGCAAGGCTGACAAAGCGGCCCAGGCGGTGACCGAAGCCGAACCGCCGCAGGACTTGCCCGAAGCCTGAATGGCACTGATTTCTTAAGCGAATCATAGCCACGACCCCCATTTCACGGGCGCAGCCAGCTATTAAAAATATAGCAACATGATTGAAACTTCTCTCGTCCCCCTGCCGCATGGCATCACGCTGTCATGCCGCACGGCCGGCACCGCCGGTCGGCCGGTGCTGATGTTTTTGCACGGCTTTCCAGAGGCCGCCTTTGTCTGGGATGCGCTGCTGCTGCACTTTTCCCAGCCGCAAAACGGCGGCTTCCGGTGCATCGCACCCAACCTGCGCGGCTATGAGAAGTCGAGTGCGCCGCCAGATGTGGCCGCCTACCGGCCCAAGCACCTGGTGCAGGACATCGCGGCGCTGATTGCGCGCGAATGCGGGCCGGGGCCGCAGCATGGGGGCGCGTTGGCCTGTCTGATAGCCCACGACTGGGGCGGCGCCGTGGCCTGGAACCTGGCCGCCGCCCAGCCCGGGCTGATGAACAAGCTGGCGATCATCAATTCACCGCACCCCGGCACCTTTTTGCGCGAGCTGCAGCAGTCGCCCGCGCAGCAGGCCGCCAGCGCCTACATGAACTTTTTGATCCGGCCAGACGCCGAAGCCCTGCTGGCCG
>JANNXF010000360.1:0-9589 GCA_031409395.1 Polaromonas sp. | reverse complement strand
GCCGAGGGCGAAGAAGAGCGCGTGCTGCGCGCCTGCCAGATCGTGGTCGACGAGGGCCTGGCCCGGCCGACACTGATTGGCCGCCCCAGCGTGATTGCCAAGCGCATTGAGAAATTTGGCCTGCGCCTGCGCGAAGAACTTGACTACGACGTCGTCAACGTCGAGCAGGACCACCGCTACCGCGACTTCTGGCAGACCTACCACCGCATGATGGAACGCAAGGGCGTGACGGTGCAGATTGCCAAGATTGAAATGCGCCGCCGCCTGACGCTGATTGCCGGCATGCTGCTGCAAAAAGGCGATGTGGACGGCCTGATCTGCGGCACCTGGGGCACCACCGCCCACCACCTGGACTACCTGGACCAGGTCATTGGCAAGCGCGAAGGGGTCAACACCTACGCCTGCATGAACGGCCTGCTGCTGCCCGGACGTCAGGTGTTTTTGCTCGACACCCACGTCAACTACGATCCGACGGCCGAGCAGCTGGCCGAAATCACCACCATGGCCGCCGAGGAAATGATGCGTTTCGGCATCAAACCCAAGGCCGCCCTGCTGTCGCATTCCAACTTCGGCTCGTCCTGCCTGCCCAGCGCCATCAAGATGCGCCGCACCCTGGAGTTGCTGCGTGAAAAGGCGCCGTGGCTGGAAGTCGACGGCGAAATGCACGGCGACATGGCGCTGGACGCCGATGCGCGCGCCGCCATTTTGCCCAACAGCACACTGACCGGTGAGGCCAATTTGCTGGTGTTGCCCAATATCGATGCCGCCAATATCTCCTACAACCTGCTGAAAACCGCTGCCGGTGGCAACATTGCCATTGGCCCGGTGCTGCTGGGCGCCAACAAGCCCATGCACATTCTGACGGCCACCACCACGGTACGCCGTATTGTCAATATGACAGCACTGACCGTGGCCGACGCCAACGCGGCCCGATAAAGCACGATTAGATAGCTAGCACTAACTTAGCAGGGCCTTGCGCCCTGTTGTTGGTGCCTTAATTTTCAGCAGGCCCTTGCGTTTTTTACGCATATGCGGCAAACTACCCCTCTTGAAATTTAAGGGTTAACCCGGGAAATCGGTCGGGTGGACTTGAGTTCAGGAAAAGGATTCTTCATGATTCGCGGGGGTTGCATGGGCGGTAACAGCTTGAAAAACTGGCTCACCGCCAAAACGGCTGCACTGCTGGTGCTGGCCTGCATGGGCGGCTTTCCTGGTTTTGGCACCGGCCTGGTGCATGCCAGAAACGCATTGCCTTCAGGCACGCCGGGCACGATTTCAGCCACCGAGTTGCCCGTGCAAGGGCGCGACATGATGGCCCTGGTTTACCAGGGCGGGCCTTTCCGGCATGACAAGGACGGCGCGGTGTTTGGCAACCGGGAACGACTTCTTCCCGCCCATTCCCGCGGCTACTACCGTGAATACACCGTCAGGACGCCAGGAGAGCGCAGTCGGGGAGCCCGGCGCATTGTGTGTGGTGGTGAAAAACCTGCCGCACCCGATGCCTGTTATTACACCGACGACCACTACGCGAGTTTTCGCAAGATTATTCGTTGAAGTTCCATGACCCGAACTGTGATTGTTATTTTGAATGTTTGACTTAAGAGAAAGAGACGCGGAGATGGATACACCACTTCGTAAGGACCTGGATACGCTTTTGCGAAAGGACGCTGACCCGTCCGTGCGCAAGAGCGGCGAGGCACCGCTACGCAAAAACGACGAAACGCCGCTACGCGGCGTGCGTACCAACATCGTGCAGTCGATTCGCGCCTTTCGCGTGCAAGACCTGCAGGATGCCGCTACCGACCTGAACCAGCATTTCCTGTATGCCAACCTGGGCAACGCCCAGAGCAAGCAGGATGTGCTGGACATGATCGCGGCGCAGTACACCTTTCCGGCGCATTTCGGCAAAAACTTCGATGCACTCTACGACTGCATGACGGACCTGGTTCACAAATCAGGCCCACAGCCCGGCTTTATCGTCGTGCTCGAACAGATTCCGGCGCACGCCAAATTTGATAAGGAAGCGCGTGAGCAGCTGCTCGACATCTTCAGGGATGCCGCGGACTACTGGGCGGATCGAAAGATACCGTTCCGGTGCTTCTATTCTTTTCTGTAGCCCGCTCCCCAGACATTGGCCAAGGGGATCGGGCGAATGAGGCCCTGCAAGTCGTTTCAGAGGGTGATGAGCCCATGCCGACTGACAAACTGATTGATGTGTCACCGCTGGCACTGCGCATGAGCAGTCCGTTCAATGCGGGATACTGGCTCGCCGCCGCCTGAACGGCGGCCGCTGCCCGCTGACCGAAAGGCCGGCACCCACGAAAAAGCCCGCTTCCAGCGGGCTTTTTTATGTGTAAATGGCCTGTAGCCCAATTAATACGGGCGCAAGCTGCTCTGTTTTTTATAGCGGCTAGCTGGCGTTTGAGGATCCGGCACCGGCTTCCACTTGCTGCGCGAGCGCCAGGTACTCGGCCACCGGCACCTCTTCGGCCCGGCGCTTCACATCAAACGTCCCGGCAAAGTTGCGCGCCGTCAGCCAGTTGCCCAGCGAATGGCGCAACAGCTTGCGGCGCTGGCTGAAGGCCACCCTGACCACTTCGCTGAGCAGTTTGACATCCAGCGGCTCGGGGATGGCGTGCGGCACCATGCGGACAATGGCGCTGTCGACACGCGGCGGCGGGTCAAAACTGGTGGGGGGCACAAACAGCACGTTGTCCATGGCGTAGCGCCATTGCAGCATGACGCTGAGCCGGCCGTAGTCGCTGGTCGATGGCGACGCCACCATGCGGTCAATCACTTCTTTTTGCAGCATGAAATGCTGGTCTTCAATCACGTCCACCGCATCAAGCAGGTGAAACAGGATGGGGGTCGAAATGTTGTAGGGCAGATTGCCCACGACCCGAAGTTTATGGGCCCCCACGCTCCCCACGCCGTGCGGTTCGCTGCCCCCACAACCCATTGAGGCCGCCAGCGCCACAAAATCCACCTTGAGCACATCGGACTCAAGCACCGTGAGCTGCGGATGCGCCCTGAGCTGGTGGGCCAGGTCACGGTCCAGCTCGATCACGGTCAGGTGCCCCAGACGCTCGGCCAAGGGCTGCGTCAGCGCCGCCAGGCCGGGGCCGATCTCGACCATGGGCTGGCCCGGTTTGGGCGCAATCGCCTGCACGATGCTTTCAATGATGAGGCGGTCGGTCAGGAAATGCTGGCCAAAACGCTTGCGCGGAATGTGCTTCATGTCAGGGTAATTCAGGCAGCGCGCCAAATGCAGCGCAAAACACGGGGTTCCGACCCATCCCAGCCGGGGCCGCGGGTCCGGCTTTGCCGGCCCGCAGGCGCAGCAACCCCCTCGGGGGGCAGTGAGCTACGCGCAGTGAGCGAACGTGGGGGCTTTTCTCGATCCCAGCCGGGGCCGCGGGTCCGGCTTTGCCGGCCCGCAGGCGCAGCGGCCCCCTCGGGGGGCAGAGAGCTACACGCAGTGAGCGAACGTGGGGGCCACATCATTGCGGCGCTTCGCGGTACTCCACATAAGCACGGCCGCGGATTTCCTGGGCCCACAGCGCATAGGCTTCGCCCTGCTTTTTGTCACGCAGCACGTTGCGCGCCATCTCACGCTGCTCGCGCTGGCTCAGCTGCGTCTCGCGCCGCTCCATCACCTGCAGCAGGTGCACGCCAAAGCGTGACGCCAGCGGCTCCGAAATCTGGTTGGGCCCCAGGCTGTTCATCACCGACTCGAACTCTGGCACAAACATGCCGGGATTGGCCCAGCCCAGGTCACCGCCCTGTTTGGCCGAACCGTCTTCGCTGTTTTCGCGGGCCAGCACGGCAAAGTCAGCCTGACCGGCCAGAATGCGTTTCTTGAAGCCGGCCAGTTTCTCCATCGCCGCCGCTTCGGTCAGCTGCGGCGACAGCCGCAACAGGATATGGCGGGCACGGGTTTGCGTGATGGCGGCGTCGGGCATGCCCGCCTGCCGCTTTTCAACCACCTTCAGGATGTGAAACCCGGCGCCGCTGCGCACCGGGCCGGCCAGGCCGCCGGTCCGCAGGTTTTGCGTGGCCTCGACAAACAGGGGCGGGTAGCGCTCGGCCGCGCGCAAGCCCATTTGCCCGCCGTTGTTGCGGCTGGCCGAACTGGAGAACTCGGCGGCCAGGGCGCTGAAGTCGCCGCCGGCCCGGGCCCGGTCCAGCACCTGCTGGGCTTTGGCCTGCAGGGCCGTGACCTGCTCGGGGGTGGCGTTTTCGGGCACGGGCACCAGAATTTCGGCCAGGTTCAGGGCCAGCGACGACAGCTCGGTCGTGCCTTCCTGGTCACGCAGGAACTGGTCGATGTCTTGCTCACTGACGGCCACGCGCGGCTCTACCTCGCGCTGGCGCAGGCGGCCCACCAGCAGCTCGTCGCGAATGTCCGAGCGGAACTGGGCGTAGTCGATGCCGTCGGCCTTCAAGCGGCGGCGCAACTCGTCAACACTGACCTGGTTTTGCCGGGCCACGGTCTGCACCGCGGTCTCGATGGCGTTGTCATCGACGCGCACGCCGGTGGTTTTGGCCAGCTGCAGCTGCGCCTTGTCATTGACCATGCGCTCCAAAATCAGCGCCACCAGCTCCTTGCGGGGCGGGATGGCCGCCCCCTGCTGGAGCATCTGCTGCTCGGTGCGAATCAGCTTGAGGCGGACTTCGCTGTTGGTGATGGGCTCTGAATTGACCACCGCCACAATGAAATCGGCCTGGCGCTGCGCCGGGGCCGTGCTGGGGCGTGCCGCCGTGGCCGGGTTGGCCAGGGTGGGGTCGACCAGGCGCAGTGAGCCGGCGGGCTTGAGGCCTTGCGCCCCCGCCGTCGGCAGCGCCAGCAGAAGCACCAGCGCGGCGGAAAGCGCGGCAGGCCGTGAACGGGCCGCAAGGCAGGCTGTCAAATAGCGGTAATTAGTCATAGGTGGTGAAGCGGCTCGGAGGGGTGATTTTCTCACGCAGGAACTGGTAGCGCGGAACATTGGTTTTAAGGGTTTCCAGGGGGCTGGAGCCAATGCGCGAAAAACCCACCAGCTCCAGCTGAAACAGGATGCGGGTGTTGGAGGTGGCGGTGCCGTTCTGGTTGCGCTGCAGCACCACGCGGCCAATCCAGCAGCAGCCGTCGTACTCGACGCCAATCACCGAATCGACCAGCTTTTTGTCGAGCATGCTGTAGTTCAGCCGGCCCACACCATAGTAGCGGCCGCCGCCCTGGCCTTGCCCGGCGCCGAGGTCCAGGCCCTTGTCGCCCCACAAATCGTTGAGGGGCCACTGCCAGCCGACGTCAATTTGCTCGCTCACATCACGCTGGCGCCGGTAGGCCGCACTGATGACGCGGTAGTTGCCGGGGTTGTAGCGCACGCCCAGCGAGCCGCGTTCGGACTGGCTGGTTTTGGGGTTGTACTGGATGGTGCCGTCGAGCGACCACTGCGGCACCCAGTTCAGGGTTCCGCCCACCAGCAGATCGCTGATGCGGTCGGTGACCGGCAAGACGCCGGGCAGGGTGACCTTCTGGTCATCAAAGCGCAAACGCTGGGCCACGCCGACCCGCAGGGCTTCGGCGCCGGTGGCGGGGTCCAGCAGGCGCGAGGTCAGGCCCAGGGTGAGCAGGTTGGCGTCTGAAATCCGGTCATCGCCCACAAAGGCGTTTTCGGTGAACACGGTGGCAAAGTTAAAGCTGTTGGCGCCCGAATCGTAATTGGGCAGAAAGCTCTGGTCGCGGTAGGGCGTGCGCACATAAAACGCCCGGGGCTCCAGCGTCTGGGTGAAATTGCGGCCATAAAAGCCGGCGTCGCGCTCAAACTGCAGGCCGCTGTCCAGGCTGAAGGTGGGCACCACCCGCGACGCCGACGTCCCGCCGTTGACCACGGCATTTTCAAACTGGTAGTTGGTGGCGTGCATCTGCACCCGGGGCGTGATGTAGCCGGCCGGAAACAGCCACGGGCGGCTGACTTTGGCACGCGTCAGCGCGCGGTTGGCATTGGGCTGCTTGGTCAGCTGCTGGTCGGCCGAAAACTGCGTGTAGTCGGCCTCCAGCGCCCAGTCAAAGCCGTTGCCCAGTGCACTTACACCAGCCAGCGGCGCATTGACGCGGCTGTAGGCGGCGGTGAACTGGGGCAGGCGGTCGTAGGGCGGAATGATGGGGGAATTCACATCCTGCAGGGTTTGCCACTTCAGGGTGCGCACCGCCGAGGTGAAATAGCCCTGGCCCCAGCTCAAAGTGGCGTCTTGCGCCAGCAGGCGCTGGGTGGTCGAGGTCAGGGCGATCGGGAAATCGCGCCAGTAGTCGTTGTCGCTGACCCGGTTCAGGTTGAGCGCCAGGCCGAGGTTGCCGATCTGCGAGACACCGCTGTCGATCACGCCGTTGTGCTGGTAGCCATACGACCAGCGGTCGCGGTCGCGCAGCTTGTCATCGGGCAGCACGTTGGCGCGCAGGACGCCGTTGTACCTGGGCTCCAGGTAGCGGAACTCGCCGGCCAGGTCAACGCCGCGCTTGGACATGACGGCGGGCGAAAACGTGGCGTCGCGGTTGGGCGCGATGTCAAAGTAATACGGCTGGCGAACTTCAAAGCCGTTGACCGAACTCAGGTTCACGGTGGGGGGCAGCAGGCCGGACTTGCGCTTGTCGCTGAGCGGAAAGCTGACGCGCGGAAAGGCCAGAATCGGCACATCCTTGAAGCGCAGCACCGCGCCATTGGCCACGCCCACTTCGCGGTCCAGGTCAAACTCGAAACTCCGGGCGCTCAGCACCCAGGCCGGTTGCCAGCTTTCCTCGTTGCCGCGCTCACAGGTGGTGTAGGTGGCGCGCTGCGCATTGAAATGCCGGTCGTCCAGAAAATCGACACGCGCCGCCTGGCCGTTGCCGCCGTTGTTCAGGAAACGGTAGGACGGGGCCAGGAAAAAGCCTTCAAAGCGGTCCAGCTTGATCTCCAGCTCCGGGCCTTCAAAGCGGTTGCCAGCGCTGTTGATGCGCACATTGCCCCGGCTTTTGACGGTGTCTTCGGGCTGGTAGTACTCAATCCGGTCGGCGCGCATCACGGTGGCGCCGCGCCGCAGTTCGGCATTGCCGTCAATGATGGTTTCCAGGTCGGGCCGGCCGGAAACGCGGTCGCCAAAGACAAAGGTCGGGCCCTTGTTTTCCGGCGCGTTGGACACCTCTTCGGCCAGCATGGCCGAGCCCCTGAGCGTCACGCCGCGCTCTGGTGCGGCGGCGGGCGGCGGCGCCGCAGCGTCTGCCGCCTGGGCGTGCACCCACCCGGCGCAAGACGCAGCCAGCGTGGTGCAAAACACCAATCTGGAAACAGCACGGGCCACCGGGGAGAGAATAAAAGGCGAGGGGGATGCGCGGCGCATCGTTTGTATGAGATAAACCCGTTTATAAAATCAGGACCGATTATCCATGACCCACCAAACCCGTCCCACCCTGCCAAACCCGCCCCGGCCAGGCCCCATCACCGGGGCGCTGCAGCCATGAGCACGCCCGCTGTTGCCACCCCCCCGGCCATTGTCTGGGCCGACCCGGCGCGCGCCAGCGCCTTTGCCCAGTGGCTGGCCGCCACGGCCACCACGCACGGGCTGCAGGCCGACAGCGTGCGGCTGGCTTCGGCTGACGCCAGCTTTCGCCGCTACTTCCGGGTCGATGCCGCCCCCGGCACACCCGGCGCGGCCAGCTGCATCATCATGGACGCGCCCCCGGCGCTGGAAGACAGCACGCCTTTTGTCAAGGTGGCCGGGCTGGTGCAGCAGGCCGGCCTGAACGGCCCGCGGGTGCTGGCGTGGGACCAGGCCCAGGGCTTTTTGCTGCTCAGCGACCTCGGCCACCAGACCCTGCTGGACGTGATTGGCCCACCGGCGGCGGTCGATGCCGTGGCCCAGGCCACGCCGGCCCAATACGCGCTGTACATGGACGCCATAGACGCACTGGTGCAGTGGCAGCTGGCCTCAAAACCCGGCGTGCTGCCGCCTTACGACGACGCCCTGCTGTCGCGCGAGCTGGCGCTGTTTCATGACTGGTATGTGGCAAAACACCGCGGCCTGACGCTGAACGCCACGCAGCAGCAAACCCTGGCCGACGCCTTTGCGCAGATCAAGGCCAGCAATTTGCACTCGCTGGGCGGCGCCCAGGTGTTTGTTCACCGTGACTTCATGCCACGGAATCTGATGACCAGACCTGGCGGCGCTGATACTCGCCTGGCGCAAAACCAGCCGGGGCCGCGGGACTGGCTTCGCCAGACCGCAGGCGCAGCGGCCCCCTCGGGGGGCGAGTCACACGCAGTGGGGAGCGTGGGGGCCACATCCATTGGCGTGCTTGATTTTCAGGATGCGGTCTACGGCCCGATCACCTACGACATTGCCAGCCTGATGCGCGACGCGTTTTTAAGCTGGGAAGAAGACTTTGTGCTCGACGTGACGGTGCGCTACTGGCAGCGGGCGCGCAAGGCCGGGCTGCCGGTCGGTGATGACTTTGGCGAGTTTTACCGCGCCGTGGAATGGATGGGCCTGCAGCGCCACCTCAAGGTGCTGGGTATTTTTGCGCGCCTGACCCTGCGCGACGGCAAGCCCCGGTACCTGGCCGACACGCCGCGCTTCATCAAGTACGTCCGCAATACCGCCGCCCGCTACCGGCAGCTGGGCCCGCTGATGGTGCTGCTCGACGAGATTGAGGGCAACGAAACCCGTGTTGGCTATACTTTCTAGGCATCAAATACGTCTTTTGCCCAATCAACACGGGCGCGGGCAGCTCCTGTTTTTATAGCGCCTCCCGTCTCTTTCAACCCGACCGAACACGCCCCAAAGTACGCCTTTGACTACCACCTCCACCGCCTCCGGCCCCCGCTTTTACGCCGACATGGCCCTGCTGCCCGGCACCTCGGTCAGCCTGCCCGAGTCTGCCGCCCGCCATGTGCAGGTGCTGCGCCTGCAGCCGGGCGACACGCTCACGCTGTTCAACGGCCAGGGCGACGGCCACGCTGGCAGCGAAGGCGAATTTGAGGCGACGGTCGAGCGCATGGGCCGCAGCGAGGTGCAGGTCGGCGTGGGCGCTTTCACCGCCACCGCCCGCGAGGCCCGCCGCGCCATTCACCTGGCGGTGGTGATGCCGGCCAACGACCGCATGGACTGGCTGGTCGAAAAAGCCACCGAACTGGGCGCGGCCAGCATCCAGCCGCTGATGAGCGAGCGCAGCGTGCTGCGCCTGAAAGCCGAGCGGGCCGACAAGAAAACCGCCCACTGGCGCGGTGTGGCGGTGGCCGCCAGCGAGCAATGCGGCCGCAACCGGCCGCCTCTGGTGCACGAGGTCATGGGCCTGGGCGACTGGCTCAAGGGCCTGGGCGCTGCGGACGCTGACGCTGCGGCCGCCAGCACGCGGCTGCTGCTGTCGCTGCAGGGTGGCGCCCGCCCGCTGGCCGAAGCCGCCGCCCGTACCGGCGCCACGACCCCGCTCACTTTTTTAAGCGGCCCCGAGGGCGGGCTGAGCCCCACCGAAGAAGCGGCGGCGCTGGCACGCGGCTTTGCCGCCGTCACCCTGGGGCCGCGCGTGCTGCGGGCCGAAACCGCGCCTTTGGTGGTGCTGTCCCTGCTGGCC
>JANNXF010000359.1:0-5052 GCA_031409395.1 Polaromonas sp. | reverse complement strand
GCTTTCTGGCTCTTTTTCGGTAGAGCCCCAGCCACCAAATATGAAAAGCCCATTTCACGATGGGCTTTTTCTTTGGTCACTTTAGTGGTCAACCGCGGGAATAGCTCAGTTGGTAGAGCGATACCTTGCCAAGGTATAGGTCGAGAGTTCGAGCCTCTTTTCCCGCTCCATATGGCCCAATATGCACAAAGCCTGTCCATTGCGATGGGCTTTTTGCTTTGTGCTTGGAAAGCATTGGGTATATCGGCAGGGGTAGTTCGGCTGGGTTCGGTGTCCAAGAGCGTACTTCTTGTCTCAAAGGTCGACAAGCTTCACTTGGCGCCTATTCGACGGGAACTTCGGCGCGCGGTTCTAAGCGTCTACCTTGCCGATTACGTCCATGGTGATCACCTTTGGGTGCGTGCTGCATTAATCTGCAGGACAGTAGAACACCCTGGTCAATTTTCGGTCGGCATAAATACTCAAGGGTCTTCCGCTGGCTATACAAAAATAAAAGGCGGCACTATTTCTTTTGTATGAGCGCGTCGGCTGCTACGCTCTTCGCTATGAAATTTCTTTTTCTTGCCCTAGCAGTTCTTCCCTTTTACTCTTCCGCCGATACGATTTATCACTGTAAGGATTACGGGGGTGGCACCTTCTGGGCTGCCACTACTTGCAGCAACCACAAGTCGTTGATTGATCGAATAGCCAGAGTGCCAGACGGGCTGACTTTTAACCAGCAAGTGCAAATAGCGGAAGGTCAAAGAAGCGCTGTAAACAATCAGCTGGCGGTCGAGGCTGCACAAAGCACCACCGCGACGAAGTGCGGGGCGTTGAAATTCGAGCGCGACAAAATATGGAGTCGCTACAGCAACTGGCAGTACCAAAAGCCTGAGGTAGTCGGGCCGGATCGTCTGCGGACTTTAGCCATCGAGGCGGAGCAGCAGGCGCTGCGCTGTCCCTACCAGTAGCAACCGGGCAACAATAGTGTCAATCGACACTCAAAAGCACATGGGTCATGCCATTGAGTTCATTTGATCAGACTTGTAACCACTGCCTTATGTTCGAGTGGTGATAGATCGCTTGCATTCAAGTGACAAGTGACGACCTTGATTGCACGTGAGACATGCTGAGACGATGTGCCTCTGTATAGGGAAATTTACTTCGTTGGCGCTGTACCAATGCAAAAATTACCATATAACTTGTTGATTTTATTGAATTGGCCGTACAAAATACAAAAACAATATTTATACGGCTAATGGACTATCTACCGCTTTCAGACAATGCAGCCCGGCAAGTCATTGACGCCTCCACCATCTTCGAGGAGTGGCGCCGCGTTGAAAAGGAGGCGCGTCCTTATGTGGGCGGCATGTACTGGAAGCGCCAGGGAGAATACGAGTACCTCGTCAAAACCCTGCCCGACAACCGCCAAACCCGCATCGGCCCACGCTCTGCCAAGACAGAGGCGATTTTCAAGGATTTCACGGAGCGCAAGACCGCGGTAGAGGCGCGACTGAAGTCACTGCAGGCGACCCTGAAGGAGGCCGAGCGGCTGAACAAGGCACTCAAGGCGGGCCGTGTGCCGTCCAAGGTTGTCGCTGTGTTGCAAGCCCTTGAGGATGCGGGCTTGGGAGAGCATTTCAGAGTGATCGGAACCCATGCCCTGTACGCCTATGAGACGGCCGCAGGCGTTCGCATCGTGCAAGGAGCCCTGGCCACGCAGGATGTGGACCTGCTTTGGGATGCCGGGCGGCGGGTGAGCTTTGTCACCACCATGGCCAGGCTCGACCAGTCAATGCTCCAGGTGCTGCAAAGGGCCGAACCGAGTTTTCGGCGCAAGGAGGAACAGGCCGAAACAGCGATTGACGACAAGGGATTCGAGGTGGATTTCCTGCGCCGCGAGAACGCGGATGGCGACCTTCACCCGTTTCGATTCACGAATGACGTGGAGGATTTGTGGCCTGTGCAGGCTGAACGTGCCGCTGTGCTGACCAGTACGCCCCTGTTTGAGCACCTGGTCATCTCGGCGACGGGGCGTATGGCGCTGATGCGAACCATTGACCCCACTGTATTTGTCAGCTTCAAGCGCTGGATGGCTGCAAACGCGCAGGACAGGCCAGCGCAAAAGCGGCGGCGTGATGTGCGGCAGGCCGCTATCGTGGAAGCGCTGTTGAAAGAGGGTTTGCTTCCAACGCAAGTTGCGGCAACTGCCCGTGCGCCAGTAGCCAGTACCGAGTCGGCTGGCTGAGCGGGCCTCTGAGCAGAAGCCCAGCGCTTCGGGCACAAGTTCTGCGCTGCAAGCACTTGATTTGGTTGAATGTTGCGTGTGGACGCGCTTTCACCGTACACGAGTATGGGTTTGAAAATGCTTGCGTCGGTAGTTTGATTACACCCCCAGCCACCAAAATGAAACGCCCCAGCACCCTTTTCGGGTTCTGGGGCGGTGTGTTTTGGTCAGCCCTGTGCGCCAGGCTCACAGGTCAGTGTGCGTTCCACAGTACCCACAGCAAAGCCAGCAGTTGTGCCATGTTCACGGCAATGCTCGCACCGTGCAGCCATCCAAATGCGCGCCGGTGGCCCTGGTCACGCGCCCGGTTGATGCGGGGCGTGAGGACCCAGAGGCTCACAAAGAAAAGCACCGCACAGATTCCCACCACCCAGCGGACAGAGGCGTCGGGTGCCAGCCACGCCGCCATGGCAGAGGCTGCCCCCAGCACCGCATAGTATTTGGGGAAAAATGCGCGCACATAGGCGCTGGCCCATTCCTGCGGCAAGACCCTGAAAATAGTTGGCGCCACGGCAACGGTGAAGAACAGCATGATCCCCACCAGCGCCGAGACGATCATCAAACTCAATGCGTGTGAGGTCATGGTGCAATGGCGCGGGTTACGCCTTTTTCACCCAGGCGCTGCACCAGGCCTTGGCCGGCACCTGCTTGCCGGCAAACAGCGGGCAGCCGCCGGCGGTGTCGCCGGCCTTGACCTGAAACAGCGCGCAATTGCTGCATTGCTGGCCCGCTGCAAATTTCGGGAACTTGGCCTTGTCCACCTTGCTGGCGTCAGCCTTGTAGCCCAGGGCTACGGCTTGCGCGTCGGTTTCTGCCAGCAAGGCCTGCGCCTGCGCCTGGGTCAGCAGGCTGCCCGTGGCGAGCACGCCTGCGCCTGTGAGGGACTGAATCACAAAGGTTCTTCGGTTGGAGTTCATCGTGGGGTTTCTTTATGGAAGTGGGGAGATGGGCCGGGCTTGGTCACGCGCCGCCACGCCGTCAAGGGCTGAAAACACGGCAAAGGTGGGGGTGTGACACAGGAAAAACCAGGCTGGGCTGAAGGTTCCACGTCAAGATGGACGCACCTGAATCTACCGCCAACGGGAAACCCCTGTCTGACAGTCTGATTTGCGGTTGCGCAGCATTCTTGACAAGGCGGGAAATCTCATTAACCATGCATCTCAGCCCGTCAATCCTTGGCGGGTATTTCCAGGGATCAACATGAAAAATACAGGTATTTGCTGCGACACCGTTCACGCCGAGGGCGGGCGCCGCGCCGCGTTAAAAGCTGCGCTGGGCGTCACTGCCGCCGCAGTGACTTTGGGCAGCACCACCAGCGTTGCGCACGCCGCTTCCCTGACCAAGGCACAGCGCGATGCCATGACGCCAGACCAGGTGATTGAACAGTTCAAGAAAGGGAACAAGCGTTTCCTGGCGGGCAAGGTTCAGTCGCACGATTTTCTGGCCCAGAAGCGCTCCAGCGCCAGTGGCCAGTTTCCGGCGGCCGTCATCCTGAGCTGCATAGACTCCCGGGCACCGGCTGAAATCATCATGGACGCCGGCATTGGCGACACCTTCAACGCGCGCATTGCCGGCAACGTCTCCAACAGTGACCTGATCGGAAGCCTGGAGTTCGCCTGCGCCGCCGCTGGTGCCAAGGTGGTGATGGTGATGGGACACACCGCGTGCGGTGCGGTGCGGGGCGCGATTGACGGTGTCAAGCTCGGCAGCCTGACCGGCCTGCTCGACAAAATCAAGCCGGCGGTTGACGCCACCACCTACACCGGCGACAGAAGCGGTAAAAACGACGCTTTTGTCGATGCTGTTGCGCGCACCAATGTGCTGAACACGGTCAATGAGTTGCGCAAGGGCAGCGAGGTGCTGGCCAGCCTGGAGAAAAAAGGCACGATCAAAATGGTGGGCACCATGTATGACCTCAAAACCGGGGTGCTCAGCTTTATCAGCTGACCGGTTCCGGGCTTCCCCCCTGGGGTCAGGCGGTGGGTGCTTGCGCCCGTCGCCTTTTTCGGGCAGCCTGAAACGCTCAAGCTCCAGACAGCACGCCGGGGAACATTGTGGCCCGGCGTGCCTCAAACCCTCGAGGATTTACAGGAGCGTGTCATGAAAATCGTCAAATCTATTCCACTCGCCGCCAGCCTTCTTGCCGCGCTGGTCCTGCTGGCGGCCTGTGCGTTCAATGCCGTGCAGCCCGGCATGTCAAAGGCCGAGGTCATCGCCCTCAAGGGGGCGCCGACGCGCACCGTGGCGTTGGCCACAGGCACGCGCCTGCAGTATTCGGGGCAGCCGTCCGGGCGCTGGGCCATCATGGTGGATCTGGACGACGCCGGCAAGGTGGTCGCCTCGCGCCAGGTGCTGACCCTGGCCGAATTCTCACGCATTGGCGTTGGCCAATGGACGCGGGACGATGTCGAGCGCGAGTTTGGCCGCCCTGCGTCTACCGACCGTGTGCGTTCCTGGTCTGGCGACGTCATGACCTACCGCTGGCTGGAACGCGACCAACCCATGTTCTTCTGGGTCTTTCTGGACGGCGCGCAGGTGGTGCAGCGAACCTCGCAGGGCATGGAATTCCCTTTCCGGTTTCACGACAACTGAGGTTTTTGGGCTGACTGATTGGATTGACTGAGAGGGTGGGAGTTGCTATCAAATAAATAGCTGCTTGCGCCCGTAGTGATTGGGCAAAAGCCCAGTTTGATGCTCAGTCTCCGGCCACGGCCCGGCCAATTTCTGGCCAGCGGTGGTGCAAATAAAGCCAGGCCAGCAGGCCTATGCTCAGCATCGCCAGCGAC
>JANNXF010000358.1:0-7687 GCA_031409395.1 Polaromonas sp. | reverse complement strand
CTTCACGACCAAATGGGCGGGTTTTCACCGCCCATTTTTTTTGGGCGTTTGTTTTTGAGGCCTGGGGTTAACCCGGGCGAAAACCTGACTAGAACTGAAGCGGATTAAAGAGACTGAATGAGCTGGCAAGAGACGATTGAGCAAACTGTGACGGGACTCGGCTACGAGCTGGTCGAAATCGAGCGGACCGGCGGCGGTTTGCTGCGCGTCACGATTGACATGCCTTTTGTGCCCGAGGCCGAACAGTTCATCAACGCCGAAGACTGCGAAAAAGTCACACGCCAGTTGCAGTTTGTACTGGAAGTTGAAGGCGCCGAATATGCGCGGCTGGAAGTCAGTTCCCCCGGCATCGACAGGCCCTTGCGCACTGAAAAAGATTTCGAACGTTTTGCCGGCGAGCTGATTGACATCACCCTCAAAGCGCCGATTGGCGTCGCGGCCAGCGCAGGCTCGACGGTAGCGGCCAGCCGCAAAAAGTTTCGCGGCACGCTGGAGCGCGCTGAAAGCGCTGCAGGTGGCGTTGCCAAAGACGCTCCTGGCGGCTGGCAGATCGTCTGGAGCGATGAGCCCGCCGTGAAACCAGGCCAAAAGGTCAGCAAGAACAGAATTCCCGCACCGCTGCAGGCGCTGGGTTTTACGTTGGACGAAATTGCACAGGCACGCTTGGCGCCGGTGGTCGATTTCAAGGGACGTAAAGCCAAGGTGGCCCCCGTTGCAGTTAAACCTGATCAGAATTAATTTAGAAAGGCAGGCTTGTGAAATGAATCGCGAACTGTTGATGTTGGTTGACGCCATCTCGCGTGAGAAAAATGTCGAACGTGACGTTGTTTTTGGTGCTGTCGAGCTTGCGCTCGCTTCGGCCACCAAGAAAGTCTACGCCGAAGGCACAGATATTCGCGTTGTGGTGGACCGCGACAGCGGCAACTACGAAACCTTCCGTCGCTGGTTGGTGGTCGCGGACGAAGCTGGCCTGCAAAACCCAGAAGCCGAAGAGCTGGTGAGCGACGCGCGCGACGAAATCGCCGACATCGAAGAAGGTGACTTCATTGAAAAGCCGGTGGAAAGCCTGCCGATTGGCCGCATTGGCGCGCAAGCGGCCAAGCAGGTCATTCTGCAAAAAATCCGCGACGCCGAGCGCGAAATGCTGCTCAACGACTTCATGTCGCGCGGCGACAAGATTTTTGTCGGTACGGTCAAGCGCATGGACAAGGGCGACATCATTGTCGAGTCCGGCCGCGTTGAAGGCCGCCTGCGCCGCAGCGACATGATTCCAAAAGAAAACCTGCGTTCGGGCGACCGTGTTCGCGCCATGATCATGGAAGTCGACACCACGCTGCGTGGTGCGCCCATCATCCTGTCGCGTACCGCTCCCGAGTACATGATCGAGCTGTTCCGCCAGGAAGTCCCCGAGATTGAACAGGGCCTGCTGGAGATCAAATCCTGTGCCCGTGACGCCGGTTCGCGCGCCAAGATTGCCGTGCTGTCGCATGACAAGCGTGTTGACCCGATTGGCACTTGTGTGGGCGTTCGTGGCACCCGCGTGAACGGCGTAACCAATGAGCTGGCTGGCGAGCGCGTGGACATCGTGCTGTGGAGCGAAGACCCGGCCCAGTTTGTGATTGGCGCGCTGGCACCTGCCAATGTGTCGTCTATTGTGGTTGACGAAGAGCGTCACGCCATGGACGTGGTGGTGGACGAGGAAAACCTCGCCATTGCCATTGGCCGCGGTGGCCAGAACGTACGCCTGGCTTCCGAGCTGACCGGCTGGAAGATCAACATCATGGACGCCAACGAGTCTGCCGAAAAGCAGGCCTCCGAGACCGACACCAGCCGCAAGCTGTTCATGGAAAAGCTCGATGTGGACGAGGAAATTGCCGACATCCTGATCTCCGAAGGCTTCACCAGCCTGGAAGAAGTGGCTTATGTGCCGCTGCAGGAAATGCTCGAAATCGAGTCGTTTGACGAAGACACCGTCAATGAGTTGCGTACGCGCGCCAAAGACGCACTTTTGACCATGGAAATCGCCAAGGAAGAAAACGCCGAAGGCGTCTCGCAGAACCTGCGCGACGTTGAAGGCCTGAGTCCTGAACTGGCAGCCAAACTTATTGAGGCGGGTGTCAAAACCCGCGACGACCTGGCCGACCTGGCTGTGGACGAACTTACCGATATCACCGGCCAGTCTGCGGACGAAGCCAAAGCCCTGATCATGACCGCTCGCGCCCATTGGTTCACCGATGACGCCGCTGACGCTGCACTGCCCGCTACTGCGGCAACTGCAGCCAAAGAGCAATGATCATGGAGGCCAGCAGGAAAAACACATATGTCCAGTACCACCACCGTCGCTGAATTCGCAGCTGAATTGAATAAACCCACCGCCGTTCTGATCGAGCAATTGACCAGCGCCGGCGTTGCCAAGGCCCAAGCCAGCGATTCGCTGTCCGAGGCCGACAAGCAAAAGCTGCTCGGCTACCTGCAGGCCAGCCATGGCACTGTCACGGCCGAGCGCAAAAAAATCACGCTGGTGAAAAAATCCACCACGGAAATCAAGCAGGCTGATGCCACCGGCAAGGCCCGCACCATTCAGGTGGAAGTCCGTAAAAAACGAACCTTCGTCAAGCGCGAGGATGGCTCCGACCTGCCGGCTGAAGAAGTTCAGCCGGAAGTTGCTGTGGTGCCCACCGCGCCTGCGGCGGAAGATGCCGAGCTGATTCGCCGCGAAGAAGAGGCCAGCCGCCACGCTGAATTGCTGCGTCGCCAGGAAGAAGAACTGGCCGAGAAACGCCGTTTGCGCGACGAGCAGGACGCCAAGGACGCGGCCCGTGAGCAGGAGCGTCTGGCGCAAGAGCAAAGCGCCAAGGCTGCCGCTGAAGCCGCTGCCGAAGCCGCCCGGAAAGCCAAGCCCACCATCGGGAAAATCAGGGAAGTCGTTCCACCGGTCACGGCAGAAGCGTCCAAAGCCGCTGAAGTGGCCGTGGCGGCGCAGGTCAGCAAGGCTGCAGAGGTGGCGCTGGCACTGGCTGCCACTAAAGCCAAGGCCACCGCCGAATTCCAGGCTGATGCTGCCAAGGCGCAGGATCTCCAGGAACGTCGCCGCAAGGCGGAGTCAGAGGCGGCCGGTATTCGGGCCATGATGTCGGCCCCCAAGCGCGTGCTGGTGCCCCACGTAGACCCGAAAGTTGCCATGAAGGGCACGCTGCACAAACCGGCAGTGGTTCCCGGTGCGGCCAAGCCAGGCAGCCCGGCTGCAGTTGCGGCCCCCGGTGCAGCCGGCAAAAAAGAAGTCAAGTCGGAAAATCTGTCTTCGACATGGAAAGATGACGCGGCCAAGAAAAAGGGAATCCCGAGCCGGGGTGCGCCAGCCGCACCAGGACGTGGCAATTTCCGTGCGGGCCCGCGTGGCCGGCGCGGCAGTGACCGTGGCGCACGCCCCGAGTCAACGTTTGTGGCGCCGACCGAATTCAAGGTGCTTGAAGTCCATGTGCCCGAAACGATTACCGTGTCGGAACTGGCGCACAAGATGAGCATCAAGTCTTCCGAGGTGATCAAGCACCTCATGAAGCTCGGCCAGATGGTCACCATCAACCAGCCGCTGGACCAGGACACCGCCATGATTGTGGTGGAAGAAATGGGTCACACGGCACTCACCGCTGCGCTGGACGATCCGGAAGCCTTCACCGATGACGAGGCGCTGGGGACTCAGGCTGAGTCACTGCCGCGGGCGCCAGTGGTGACCGTCATGGGTCACGTTGACCATGGAAAAACCTCGCTGCTGGACTACATTCGCCGTGCCAAAGTGGCTGCGGGCGAAGCTGGTGGCATTACCCAGCATATAGGTGCTTACCACGTGGAAACGCCACGCGGTATGGTGTCTTTTCTCGACACCCCGGGCCACGAGGCGTTTACCGCCATGCGTGCCCGTGGCGCCCAGGCCACCGACATCGTGATTCTGGTTGTCGCGGCCGATGACGGCGTGATGCCGCAGACCAAAGAGGCCATCAAGCATGCGAAAGCAGCCGGTGTCCCCATCGTGGTGGCGATCAACAAGATCGACAAACCGGGCGTCAATCTGGAACGCGTCAAAGGCGAACTGGTGACCGAAGGCGTGGTGCCGGAAGAGTTTGGCGGCGATTCGCCGTTTGTACCGGTTTCCGCCCATACCGGTGCGGGCATTGACACGCTGCTTGAGCAGGTCTTGCTGCAGGCCGAAGTACTGGAACTGAAGGCGCCCGTCGATACCCTGGCCAAAGGTCTGGTGATCGAGGCCAAGCTTGACAAAGGTCGTGGCCCGGTTGCGACCGTCCTGGTGCAGTCTGGCACGCTGAAGGCCGGTGACGTGGTATTGGCCGGTTCGACCTATGGCCGTGTTCGCGCCATGCTCGATGAAAACGGCAAGCCGATCAAAACGGCAGGGCCTTCGATTCCTGTGGAAATTCAGGGTCTGACCGAGGTGCCGCAGGCTGGCGACGAATTCATGGTGATGACGGATGAGCGCCGTGTGCGGGAAATCGCCACTTACCGCGCTGGCAAGTTCCGCAACACCAAGCTGGCCAAACAGCAGGCCTCCAAACTGGAAAACATGTTCTCCGATATGTCGGCCGGCGAAGTCAAGATGCTGCCCATCATCATCAAGGCCGATGTGCAGGGTTCGCAGGAAGCGCTGTCCCAGTCGCTGCTCAAACTCTCGACCGACGAGGTCAAGGTTCAGCTGGTGTACTCGGGCGTTGGCGGTATTTCCGAATCCGACGTGAATCTGGCCATTGCGTCCAAAGCGGTGCTGATCGGGTTCAACACCCGCGCAGATGCCCAGGCGCGCAAGCAGGCCGAGAACAACGGCGTTGACATTCGCTACTACAACATCATTTATGACGCTGTGGACGAACTCAAGGCCGCGATGTCGGGCATGTTGACGCCAGACAAGAAGGAAGAAGTCATCGGCAATGCCGAGATTCGCCAGGTGTTCAAGGTCAGCAAGATCGGTTCGATCGCTGGCTGTATGGTCACCGCCGGTGTGGTCCGCCGGACTGCCCGTTTGCGCCTGCTGCGCGGAAACGTGGTCATCTTTACCGGTGAACTCGATTCGCTCAAGCGCTTCAAGGACGATGCACGCGAGGTCAAGGAAGGCTTCGAGTGCGGTTTGAACATCAAGAACTACAACGATATCCAGGAAGGCGATATTCTGGAGTTCTTTGAGATCAAAGAGGTTGCGCGTACGTTGTAAGCCGCGCCACGCGTTCAGGTTTGTGGCATTGTTGCAGCCGTCTTTTGGCCTACCTTGGTAAGGCTCAAAGCGGCTCACACTGCGGTGAATCCGGTCGCGTGACAGCATTGAAAACAGTTGATAGTTAAACAGTGAAGAAAAGAAGTTCTACTCCCAACCGCGGCTTTCGCGTTGCCGATCAGATCCAGCGGGACCTGACGGACCTGATCGCGCGCGAGTTGAAAGACCCGCGGGTTGGAATGGTGACCATTCAGGCGGTCGAGGTCACGGCCGACTACGCCCATGCCAAGGTCTTTTTCAGCGTGCTGGTGGGAGACCCGAAAGAGTGCGAAGTTGCGCTGAACCAGGCCGCTGGCTTTCTGCGCAACGGTCTGTTCAAGCGCTTGATGACGCACACCGTGCCCACCCTGCATTTCCACTTTGACCGCACCACCGAACGTGCGGCAGACATGAACGCCCTGATTGCCAAGGCGGTTTCTTCCCGCGCCCAAGACGACTGAGTTTGCGCCGTTCCTTCATGCAGCTTTGACAGGCTCGGAGGCAACGGTGCCAATGAAGCGTTCGGCCCCGCCCGGCGCTGAGCCTGTCGGAATTTATGACGCAAACACCTTCATCACAGCCGAGAAGCCAGAAAGTTCAGCGACGTCCCGTGCACGGCGTGCTGCTGCTCGACAAGCCGCTGGGCCTGTCGAGCAATCAGGCGCTGCAAAAAGCCAAATGGCTGCTGCGGGCAGAAAAAGCCGGCCATACGGGGACGCTGGACCCGCTGGCTACGGGCGTCCTACCGCTGTGTTTTGGCGCGGCTACCAAATTCAGCCAGATTCAGCTGGATGCGGACAAGACCTACGAGGCCGTAGTGCTGCTGGGCCAGAAGACCAGCACCGGCGACGCCGAGGGCGATGTGATTGAAACCCGGCCAGTGCCCGACATCACGCCCGAACTGCTGGAAAACCTGACGCGGCGCTTTACCGGCCCGTTGGCACAGATTCCGCCCATGTACTCGGCGCTCAAGAAAGACGGCAAGGCCTTGTATGAATACGCCCGCAAAGGGCAAGAGGTGGAGCGCGAGCCCCGCCACATCACCATCTACAAGCTGAATATGGCTTTGGCCCAGGATTCACGGGCGCCAGCAGCTATCAAAATCATAGTGACATGCAGCAAGGGCACTTATATCCGTACGCTGGGCGAAGACATCGGCGAGGCCATAGGCTGCGGTGCGCATCTGGGCGCGTTGCGCCGTATCGAAACCGGCGGCTTTGTCGAACAGCAATGCGTGAGCCTGCCGACGCTGGAAGCCATGAGCGAATCCGAGCGTGAAGCCTGCCTGCTCCCGGCCCAGTCTCTGGTGGCGGCGTACCCGGCTGTCACACTGGACGCCGACAATGCAGGACGTTTCTTGAGCGGTTTGCGCCGCCGTGGCGAACCCGGTCAGTGGGGCGCTGACGCGCCGCTGGTCCAGGTTTATGGCCCGTCGACAGGCTCGGGACAGGCCCCTGACACAGCGGCATTTTTGGGTTCTGCGCATATCGCCGCTGACGAATTGATTCCCCAGCGCTTGCTGAGCCCGATCGAGATACAGGACATTTCGCAGGCCGCGAATGGTTCTGCCGTGAGTTTCACCGCCACGCCAACGGGCGCGGGCACTTCCACTTTTCAACATTAACCCTTTACCGGTCCAGCCGTTTCAAGTTTCCAAGTCTCCAGAAAGCCAACCATGAGCCAAAAACAAATCCGCAATATCGCCATCATCGCCCACGTTGACCATGGCAAAACCACCATGGTCGACCAGTTGCTGCGCCAGTCCGGCACCTTTGCCGAGCACGAGAAGGTGGTCGATACCGTGATGGACAACAACGCCATCGAAAAAGAGCGCGGCATCACCATCCTGGCCAAAAACTGCGCCGTGACCTGGGAAGGCACACACATCAACATCGTTGACACCCCGGGCCACGCCGACTTCGGCGGTGAAGTGGAGCGTGCGCTGTCGATGGTCGACGGTGTGGTGCTGCTGATTGATGCGCAGGAAGGCCCCATGCCACAAACCCGCTTTGTGACCAAGAAGGCGCTGGCCCTGGGCCTCAAGCCTATTTTGGTGGTGAACAAGGTGGACAAGCCCGGTGCGCGTCCTGATTTCGTGGTCAACGCCGCCTTTGATCTGTTTGACAAGCTAGGCGCCACCGACGAACAGCTGGACTTCCCCGTGGTTTACGCCTCGGGCATCAATGGCTGGTCGTCGCTGGAAGAAGGTCCGCCGAACGAGCAGTGGGGCCCCGACATGTCGGCCCTGTTCAATACCGTGCTCAAGCATGTGCCCGCCCAAAAAGGCGATCCTGAGGCACCGCTGCAGTTGCAGATTTCTGCGCTCGACTTCTCCACCTTTGTGGGGCGAATTGGCGTTGGCCGCATCAGCCAGGGCACGATCAAGCCGATGATGGATGTGGTCGTGATGGAAGGCCCGGACGGCAAGGC
>JANNXF010000357.1:0-3726 GCA_031409395.1 Polaromonas sp. | reverse complement strand
CATGACGCTTGCGCATGGCGTTCAGATCAGCTTTTCGGTTTCGTTGGTGATTTTGCGCAGCGCCCTGGCGCTGGCGACACGCAGGGGAATATCGGTCTTGTCGTCGTTCCACACCGGGTCTTCAATGCTGTCAAACATTTCACGCAGCTTGTTGCCCCAGCTGCCACGCAGCATTTGCAGGTAGGGGTTTTTTTCGTCGATGCAGACAATCTTGTCGCTTTGCAGCTGGTTGGCTTCATACACCACCAGGTCTAGTGGCAGGCCCACTGACAGGTTGGACTTGAGTGTGGAGTCCATGGACACCAGGGCGCATTTGGCGGCTTCGTCCAGCGGGGTTTCGGGGGTGATCACGCGGTCCAGCACCGGTTTGCCGTATTTCGACTCGCCGACCTGGAAGTACTGGGTTTCGGGCGTGGCTTCAATGAAGTTGCCAGCGGAATACACCTGGAACAGGCGCATGCCTTCGCCGGCAATCTGCCCGCCAAAAATCAGCGACACATTGAAGTCAACGCCGGAAGACTTGAGCGCGGCGGCGTCGCGGTCGTGCACATGGCGGATGGCCGAGCCCAGCACACGGGCAGCGTCAAACATGCTTTTGGCGTTCCAGATGGTGATGGGGTCACCGCCGGCGGTGTCCTTGAGCTGCTCGACCTGCAGGATCTCGCGCACCGACTGCGAAATTGACAGGTTGCCTGCCGACAGCAGCACCATGAAGCGGTCGCCCGGCTTTTCGTAAACAATCATTTTCCGAAAAGTGCTGATCTGGTCCAGACCCGCGTTGGTGCGCGAGTCCGACAAAAAAACCAGCCCGGCATTGAGTTTCACAGCGACGCAGTAAGTCATGGGCGGTATCTTGAAGGAGATTGAAAAAAAAGAACAGGCTATTTCAGGACGAAGCCGACAGTTTTTTAAGCCGGTACAGCGCATCAAGGGCTTCGCGCGGGCTCAGGGCATCCGGGTCTATGGTACCCAATGCCTGCTCGACGCGGCTCTGCGCGGGGGCCAGCGTTTCCGGGGGCGCGGCAAACAGGTCAACCTGGGCGCGCGTTTCGTTTTGCTGGGTTTCCAGCGCGCTCAGGGCATGCCTGGCGTGGTTGACCACAGCCGCAGGCACACCGGCCAGCTTGGCCACCGCAATGCCGTAGCTCTTGCTGGCGGGGCCGGGCTCGATATGGTGCAAAAACACAATGTCAGCGCCGGATTCAACCGCGCTGACATGCACGTTGACGGCACCGTGGTGCTGCGCCGGAAACTCGGTCAACTCAAAATAATGCGTGGCAAACAGCGTGAAGGCCTGCGTTTTGTTGTGCAGGTAGGCGGCAATGCCACCGGCCAGCGCCAGGCCGTCAAAGGTCGAGGTGCCGCGCCCGATTTCGTCCATCAGCACCAGCGAGTGCGGCGTTGCGCTGTGCAGGATTTGCGCCGCTTCGGTCATTTCGAGCATGAAGGTGGACTGCGCGTTGGCCACGTCGTCGGCGGCGCCTATGCGGGTGTGAATCGCATCAATCGGTCCCAGGCGGCAGGCACTTGCCGGGACGTAAGAGCCGACGCTGGCCAGCAGCACGATCAGCGCGACCTGGCGCATGTAGGTGGATTTGCCGCCCATGTTGGGGCCGGTGATGACCTGCATGCGCTGCCTGCCGTGCAGCGCGCAGTCGTTGGCGATGAAACTGCCGCCACCGGTTTCCAGCAGCCTGGCTTCGACCACCGGATGGCGGCCCTGGCCAATGTCAATGCAGGGCTCCTTGACAAACACCGGGGCGGCCCAGTTCAGCGTCAGCGAACGCTCAGCCAGCGCACACAGCGCGTCGAGCGCGGCGAGGGCGCGCGCCAGGCGGCTGAGCGCCGCAATAAAGGCCTGCAACTGGTCGAGCAACTGCTCGTACAGCCATTTCTCGCGCGCCAGGGCCCGTTCTTGGGCCGACAAGGCCTTGTCCTCAAAGGCCTTGAGTTCGGGCGTGATGTAGCGTTCGGCGTTTTTCAGGGTCTGGCGGCGGCGGTAGTCGTCGGGCACCTTGGCGGTCTGGCCCTGCGTCACCTCGATGTAAAAACCATGCACCTTGTTGAACTGCACGCGCAGGTTGGCGATGCCGGTACGGGCTTTTTCGCGGCCTTCGAGGTCCAGCAGAAACGCATCGCAGTTGGTTTGAATGCCGCGCAGTTCGTCCAGTTCGGCGTCGCAGCCGTGGTTGATGACGCCGCCATCGCGTATCAGCGCGGCGGGCTCGTCGAGCAAATAGCGTTTGAGCAGCGCCGCACAGCCGTCGGGCGGCTGTAAATCGGCAAAAACAGTGGCTAAAAGAGGCGGTAGCCCAATGGATTCAGGCGCGAGCAGCTCTGTTTTTGATAGCGTCTGCTGCAACGCGACCAGTTCACGCGGGCGCACCTGGCGCAGCGCAATGCGGGCGGTGATGCGTTCAACGTCGCTGCTGCCCTTGAGCTGCTGGCGCAGGGACTGCTGCAGGCCACCGCGCAAATGCGTGATCGCCTCCAGGCGTGTGGCGGCCTCGGCGCGGTCCCGGCGCGGGCTCAGCAGCCAGCTTTTCAGGGCACGGCTGCCCATGCCCGTGGCGCAGGTGTCAAGCAGTGAAAACAGCGTGGGTGAGTCCTCGCCGCGCAGCGTCTGCGTGAGCTCAAGGTTGCGCTGCGTGGTGGGCGGCAGGTCTATCAGATCGCCCTGGCGCACCACTGCCAGGCTCTGTACATGCGGCAGCGTGCGGCCCTGGGTATGTTCGGCATAGCCCAGCAAGGCAGCGGCGGCCGCATGCGCCTCTGGCAGATTTTCAGCGTTCCATGACGCCAGTGAGGCCACCTTGAGTTGCGCCAGCAGACGGCGCACGCCCAGCGCGGCATCAAACTGCCAGGCGGCCCTGGCCGTGACCGCGCAGCGCATGGTTTTCAGGCGTGCCTCAAAGGCGGGCGTGGCATCCACGTTGTAAACCAGCTCGCTGGGCGCAATGCGGGCCAGCCAGGCCTCAAGCTCGTCAGGGGCGCAATGCGCCAGCCTGATGTCGCCCTGCGTCACACTGAGCCAGGCCAGGCCACAGCTGTTGCGCGGCCCCTGGTGCACTGCCAGCAAAATGGACTCGGTCTTGTCGCTCAGCAGCTCGGTATCGGTCAGCGTGCCGGGCGTGACCACGCGCACCACCTTGCGCTCGACCGGGCCTTTGCTGGTGGCCACATCGCCGACCTGCTCGCATATCGCCACCGACTCGCCCAGCTTGACGAGCTTGGCCAGGTAGCCTTCGAGCGAATGAAACGGCACGCCCGCCATCTGAATCGGCTCACCGTTGGTGGCACCGCGTTTGGTCAGCGTGATGCCCAGCAGCCGCGAAGCCTTCTCAGCATCGGCAAAAAAGACCTCGTAGAAGTCGCCCATGCGGTACAGCACCAGCGTGTCAGGGTACTCCGCCTTGATGGCCAGGTACTGGCGCATCATGGGCGTGTGGTTTTTTGAGCTATCTAGCATTGTCCGGGTTACTCAAAAATCATTTAAAAATCAATAACTTACGCATTATCTTTGGTCTTCGTGCGCCGATAGTGCGCAATCATAGAGGGTGCGGCTTAGGAACTTCCTGATCGCACTGCGAGAAGTAAAAAGTTATTAAAAATCAACAACTTGCGTGACGGCTGTGATTCTTATGACTTTGTGATGAGGTCTACGAGCCGTGATCGCACCCAAAAAATTCCGCCAAAAAGCCGCCAAAACTCCGCGCCTCTTTCACC
>JANNXF010000356.1:0-3853 GCA_031409395.1 Polaromonas sp. | reverse complement strand
CTGCTGCTGAAATGCCTGGAAGACTACCTGGCCGGGCAGCGCTACCCGCTGAGCCTGATCACGACAGATGAGAGCATTTACCAGATCGGCCATGCCGTTCAGGCTTGAAGCAGGCCGCTTAGCCACCAGATTCAGGCCATGAGCATGCAAAAGCCAGCCAAAAAACAGCGCATTGTGGTGGGTTTGAGCGGCGGCGTGGACTCTGCGGTGACGGCGCACCTGCTCAAACAGCAGGGCCATGAGGTCATCGGCATCTTCATGAAGAACTGGGAAGACGATGACGATTCGGCGTTCTGCTCGTCCAACATCGACTTTGTCGACGCCGCCGCGGTTGCCGACGTGATTGGCATCGAGATTGAGCATGTCAACTTTGCCGCCGACTACAAAGACCGGGTTTTTGCCGAGTTTTTGCGCGAATACCAGGCCGGCCGCACGCCGAATCCCGACATTTTGTGCAACGCCGAGATCAAGTTCAAGGCGTTTTTAGACCATGCCATGCGTCTGGGCGCCGAAAAAATCGCCACCGGGCATTACGCCAGGGTCAGGCACAACGACGCCACCGGCTTGCACGAGCTGCTCAAGGGCCTGGACCCAGCCAAGGACCAAAGCTACTTTTTGCACCGTCTGAACCAGGCGCAGCTGTCCAAAACACTGTTTCCCGTGGGCGAGTTGCGCAAGACCGAGGTGCGCCGCATCGCCGACGAAATCGGCCTGCCGAACGCGAAAAAGAAAGACTCGACCGGCATCTGCTTTATTGGCGAGCGGCCGTTTCGTGATTTTCTGAACCGCTACATCGCCAAGGCACCCGGCCCCATCAAAAACGACAAGGGCCGCGTTTTGGGCGAGCATGTGGGCCTGAGCTTCTACACCCTGGGCCAGCGCCAGGGGCTGGGCATTGGCGGGGTGAAAGCCCGGGGTGCCGACCTGAAGGCGGCCCAGGCGCGCGGCCAGCGCGGCGTCGGCGAGCACGAACCGTGGTTTGTGGCGCGCAAGGATCTGGACACCAACACCCTGTGGGTGGTGCAGGGCCATGAGCACCCGTGGCTGCAGTCCACGCGGCTCAGCGCCCAGGACTGCAGCTGGGTGGCCGGCCACTTGCCGGAACACGCGCCCGCCCCGGGTCCCCTGGCCGCCAAATCCCGCTACCGGCAGGTCGATGCGCCCTGCGACGTGCTGAGCGCGACGACCTCGCACTGCGAACTGGCGTTTGCGCAGCCGCAATGGGCGGTGACGCCGGGACAGTCTGCGGTGCTTTACCAGGGCGATGTGTGCCTGGGTGGCGGCGTGATTGCCAGCAGCAATGTGCACAACCTGCCAGGGCCGCCCGCCTGACCGGCCTCTGCACAAAAAAGGGCTTTTGCCCAATCAGCACGGGCGCAAGCAGCTATTGATTTAATAGCAACTGCAGGTCGCTCCGGGTCTGGCCCCGGGCTTACAGCGCGGTCTCGACGTAGGTGTAGATGTAGTTGGAGCCGCCGTAGACATTGCCCAGCAGGCGTGACTTTCTCAGAATGCCGGAGCGGTGCGAGACGCCAATGCCCACATAGGTTTCCTTGAGCGCCCGGGAGCCGATCAGATCGCCCAGGCTGATGTCCACCGTGGGGTCGAGGTGGTGCAGCAGCCGCGACGTGCGCTCACCCAGGGCCGCCTGGCTGGCCTCTTCAATATAGGGAACGCGCTGCGCCAGAGACACGCCCATGCCGAAGCCAATCCGGGTTTTCAGGCGGTCGCGCCACGGAAAGCCGGTGTAAAAGGCCTTCATGAACAGGTCTACCTGCAGGCCGTTGGGCTGCAATCCGTTGTCGTCGTGGTGCGCCAGGCCCACATAGGTCACCAGGTCCACCGGCCAGCCATTGAAGTCGCGGGCAAACGGTTTGCCCACCTGGATGGCCGTGACGTTGGTCGAGTTGTTGTTCGCCGTCGAAAGGCAGCGCGCCGTGACAATCTTGATCAGATGGCAACCGTCTTCGGTTGCCCGGCCATACAGCAGCTTGAAGTAGGTGGGTGTGCTTTCTTTCGCCAGCTCCGGGCTGCGGCTGCCAAAGTCATACAGGGCGCCCACATAAAAAGTGGGTACCACGCCGTTTTTGACGATGGGGCTGTTTTTAATGCCGCTGTCGAGCACCGTGGCCGAAACGCCCCCCAGCAAGCGCCAGCGCTGCGACAGCTCATAGGTGCCATACAGACCGGCCGAGGCATTGACACCGCCGCCCGGGGAATAAGCCGGGCGGCTGGCGGTGGCCTCGCCAGGCAGAACGCCGTAGTAATAGTCATTGAGCTTGGCATCGCGCACCGCCACACTGATGGCCGGGCGCAGCAGCCAGGGGCCGGAGCGCCAGTCGTAGCTGTACCCCAGGCGGAACTCCGTGCCCCTGGAGGCGTTGCCGGTGCCGCGCAGCAACTCGGCCTGCACGTCGCCCCAGGGCTGGCGGTAGCGGTAGGACACGCCGACGTCGGTGCCGGGGTGGCGGTGTGCCATGCCCGCCACACTGGAAGGAAACGGATCCGTCGGAAAGCCTTCGAGGCGCTTTTCGACAAACACATCCAGCCGCTGGCCGTCACTGTTGAGCAGCTTCAAACCCGCCTGGTTGGCATGCAGGAACAGGCGTTCGCCCTCGTACATATAGAGCGGCAAGACGTCGGTTTGGGTCCCCGCGCCCCGGTACGGCGACGCCTCGGTCCGGGTTACAAAGCCCAGCCCGACGCTGCCCGGCTCGGTCAACACATCGGTCAAGGGCTCCGTGATGCCACTGGCACCCGCCGATGCGGCGAGCAGCAGGCCCAGGGTGAGCGCCAGCGTGCTGGCCAGCGGACGTCGAACAAAGCTCTTTGGAAAAAGGGGACTTTTCATTGTTTTTTACAGCGCTTGTAACCGATGCCGCGACGCGGCAAATTTTGGCCCGGGGTGCGCCAAAAAGCGCATGAAATGAAAGGCTCAGGGCATCACGCCCTGGCCCGGTGAGTCAGAAAGGAATGTCGTCGTCCATGTCATCAAAGCCGCTGGCGGCCTTGGACGGTGCGGGTGCCTGGCGCGGCGCGGCAGCGGCCGGCGCGCGCGGGGCGGCCGGTGCAGGCGCACGGCGGGGCGCTTCGTAGCCCGCGCCGCCATCGTCTCCCGCAGGGCCGCCCATGCCCTGGCGGCTGCCCAGCATCTGCATCTGGTCGGCACGGATTTCGGTGGTGTATTGGTCCACGCCGTCCTTGTTGGTCCACTTGCGGGTGCGCAGCGAGCCCTCAACGTACACCTGTGAGCCCTTGCGCAGGTACTGGCCAGCGATTTCAGCCAAACGGCCGTTGAACACCACGCGGTGCCATTCGGTGGCCTCTTTCATTTCGCCCGACTGCTTGTCTTTCCACTTGTCCGTGGTGGCGATGGTGATGTTGGCCACCTGGTCGCCGCTGGGAAAGCTGCGCATTTCGGGGTCTTTGCCCAAATTGCCGACGATGATGACTTTGTTGACAGATGCCATGACGAGTTCTCCTGAGCTGATCTTCAGAGTTTAACTGGCTGGCCCGCCAGTGAGTCGGGGTTGGGCGCCGCCGGGGCAGGTCGCCCTGGTGCTTTCATCGGCCAGGCCACCACCAGCCACAGCAGCATCAGGCCGCCGCACACCGCAAACAACCCGGCCGCGCCCTGGGTTTTGGTGATCCAGCCGCCCACCGCCCCACCGGCAAAAAATCCCAGCGACTGCAGGGTGTTGTAGACCCCCATGGCCGCGCCCCGGGCATGGGCCGGTGCCACACGCGATGCCAGGCTGGGCTGGCTGGCCTCCAGCACATTGAAGCCGCAAAAAAACAGCAGCAGCAAGGCCGCCAGCAGGCCCAGGCTGGGCGCCGCCTGGCCCGTGGCAGA
>JANNXF010000355.1:0-2085 GCA_031409395.1 Polaromonas sp. | reverse complement strand
ACCAGCGGTGTGTAGGCCACCGGCAGCCCGCCCTGCAAGGCGCGCAACAGCAAAAAAGCCTCGCTGAAACGGGCCAGTGTGAACACGGCGCCAACGGCCACCACGCGCCAGTATGGCGCGCTCAACCGCTTCAGGCTGGCTCTGCTGATGGGGTTGGTGCGCGGCGTGTCGGTTGTTCGGGCGCTGGTTTCTGGCTCCCGCACGCCCCACAACAGCAGCGCCACCGACAACAGGCCCGGAATGATGGCGACCCAGAAAATGGCCCTAAAGTCGTTGGACCAGAGCAGCATCAAACCCATGGCGATCAGCGGGCCGACAAAGGCGCCCACGGTGTCGAGTGACTGGCGCAGGCCGAAGGCCGCGCCGCGCATGTCTGCAGGGGCCAGGTCGGCCACCAGCGCATCGCGTGGCGCGCCGCGCAGGCCTTTGCCAACGCGGTCTATCAGGCGGGCGGCCAACACCATGCTGGTCGTGGTGGCCAGCGCAAACAGCGGCTTGGACGCCGCGCCCAGCCCGTAACCCATGACGGCCAGCGGCTTGCGTTTGCCCCACCAGTCGCTGAGCACACCCGAAAAAACCTTGACGATCAGGGCGGTCGCCTCGGCAAAACCTTCAATCAGGCCGACGGCCCACATGCTGGTGCCCAGCACGGTGACCATAAAAACCGGCAGCAGGCTGTGAATCATTTCCGACGAAATATCCATCAGCAGGCTGACAAAGCCCAGCGCCCAGATGGCGGCGGGCAGGCGTCTGGGCGGTGTCACGCCGGAAAGGGGCGTCCTGGGCATGGGCTGGCTGGACGCTGAATGAGGGGGCGGGGCGGTTTGAACGACCCGGCAGGTCAGCTGACGATGACCGCAGCGCCGTCACCGATCGGGGCAATGACCCCTATCTCGTAAACCTGCTCGCCGGCAGCGCGCAGGGTCTGGGCAGTGGCCCCGGCGTGGGCCGCATCGACCACGACCACCATGCCAATGCCGTTGTTGAAGGTGCGGTTCATTTCAAAGTCTGAAATGGCGGCGGTTTTCTGCAGCCAGGCAAACAGCTCGGTTTGCGGCCAGCTGCCTTTTTTCAGGTGCGCCGCCGTGCCTTCGGGCAGTACGCGGGGAATGTTTTCCAGCAAACCGCCACCGGTGATGTGGGCCAGCGCCTTGATCGGGTGCGCGGCCAGGGCGGCCAGCACGTTTTTGACATACAGGCGGGTCGGCGCCATCAACGCGTCCTTGAAGGGCTGGCCGTCCAGCGTGGCGGGCAAATCGGCTGCCGCGCGCTCAATGCATTTGCGCACCAGGCTGAAGCCGTTGGAATGCACGCCGCTGCTGGCCAGGCCCAGCACCACGTCGCCGGGCGACACGTCTTTTCCCGTCAAAATCTTTGATTTTTCGACCGCGCCTACGCAAAACCCGGCCAGGTCGTACTCGCCGTCCGGGTACATGCCCGGCATTTCGGCGGTTTCACCGCCAATCAGGGCGCAGCCGCTCAGCTCGCAGCCCTTGGCAATGCCGCCGACCACCGCCGCAGCCGTGTCCACGTCGAGCTTGCCGCAGGCGAAATAGTCCAGAAAAAACAGCGGCTCGGCGCCTTGAACCAGCACATCGTTCACGCTCATGGCCACCAGGTCAATGCCCACGGTGTCGTGCATGTTCCATTCAAAGGCCAGGCGCAGCTTGGTGCCCACGCCGTCTGTGCCACTGACCAGCACGGGCTCCTTGTAGCGCTTGGGCACCTCGAACAGCGCGCCAAAGCCACCAATGCCGGCCAGCACGCCTTCACGCATGGTTTTCTTGGCCAGCGGCTTGATCCGCTCGACCAGGGCGTCACCGGCGTCGATGTCAACGCCAGCGTCTTTGTAGGAAAGGGGGGTGGAAGTGGTCATGGTGTGAAGCTCTGGGGCGGTAAAGGCGGTCAAAATGAGGGCGGAAAAAGGGGCTGGCTGGCCGCAGCTTGCAGCCGGGCGCTGTCCTGCAAGCCCGATAGAATCTAGCCTGAGATTCTAAAGGCTCCATCCGGAGTCCTGTTTCAGCCGGTTCCCGGCACGCTCTACCCAAGGCTTTATGCAATTCACAAGCTCCCAAAAACGCGCGG
>JANNXF010000354.1:0-5829 GCA_031409395.1 Polaromonas sp. | reverse complement strand
GCTATACGCAGTGAGCAAACGTAGGTGCCGGGTCCCAACCCAGCAGGGGCCGCGGATCCGGCTTCGCCGGGCCGCAGGCGCAGCGCCCCCCCGGGGGGCAGAGAGCTACACGAAGTGAGCGAACGTGGGGGCCGGGTCCCTTCCAGCAGGGGCCGCGGATCTGGCTTTGCCAGTCCGCAGGCGCAGCGCCCCCCCGGGGGGCAGAGAGCTACACGCAGTGAGCGAACGTGGGGGCCAACATCACTCCGCGCGCGTCTGCCCAATGGTGGCGGCGGCCTGGAGCTGGGTTTTCACGCCAGCGGCCTGCTGCCTGAACTGCGGCAGTGCAGCCGTGGGCACGGGAATGGTTTCGCTCTGCCGGGCAATCGTCATCGGGTCTTGCTGCTGACCGCCCACGCGGAACTCGAAGTGCAGGTGTGGCCCGGTGGCCCAGCCGGTGGCGCCGACCAGGCCAATGGTCTGGCCCTGGTTGACGGCCTGGCCGCGCTGCACCATGATTTTGCTCAGGTGTGCGTAGACGGTTTCGTGGCCATTGCGGTGCCGGATGAAGACCACGTTGCCGTAGCCGTTCTGGCTGCCGGCAAATTCCACCACGCCGTCGCCCACGGTACGCGCTGGCGTGCCGGTGGCGGCGGCAAAGTCGGTGCCCAGGTGGGCGCGCCACTTTTGCAGAATCGGGTGAAAGCGCATGGAGAACCCGCTGCTGATGCGCGAGAACTCGACCGGCGAGCTGAGGTAGGCGCGGCGCAGGCTCTGGCCGTCCAGCGTGTAGTAGCCGCCCTTGTTCGGCACGCCCGCAGCGCTCTGGCCCGGTGGCTGGAACCACATGGCCTGGTAGGCCTTGCCGGCGTTGACGAATTCTGCCGACAGCACCTTGCCGGTTCGCATGGCTTCGCCATCGGCCTCCAGTGTTTCATAGACCACGTTAAAACGGTCACCCTTGCGCAGCGCACGGCGGAAATCGATGTCACCCGAGAAAATCTCGGCCACCTGCACGGCCACGCCGTCCGGAATGCGGGCTTCGTCGGTCGCCGCAAACAGCGAGGTCTGGATGCTGCCGCTGGCCAGCCGTGCCGAACTGGTGTAGGGCGCGGTCTCAAGGCGTGAGCTGAAGCCGGTGGCGCCCGGGCCGGTGTTGCGCTCGATCACCAGGCGTTTGAACACGGCGTCGTCAGCGGTGGGCGAACGCAGGCTGAGTTTGAGCAATTGCTGGCTGTCGCTGGCCTCGACGGTGATGGTTTTGCCGGGGCGGCCGGCCAGAATGGCCTGGGCGTTGGCATCTGCGCGCAAAAAGGCGGCTGCGGCGTCGTCGTCCAGGTTCAGGCGTTTGAGCAGCGCATCAAAGGTGTCGCTGCTGCGGGTCATTTCAGTGCGGAACAGCTTGAACTGGAAATCGCCCAGGGCATCAGCCTGGGGCTGTGTCGGCAGGGTTTCCACGGTTTCCAGCACCTGGTGCACCGGTAAATCGGCGGCATCGGGTGCCAGTGGCACCACGCCAAAGGCGGTCACACCGGTTCCCAGCAACAAAATGGCCAGGCTGGTGGTCACCCGCCTGGGGTGGCGACGCAGACTTTCAGCAAGGGAAGACAAGGCAGAGGAGAAGGCAGGCAGGCGCAAAACTAAATTCCAGACTTAAGTGCATCGGACCTTGTGGACGGGCCGGATTGCTCCCTAACAATAGCGACAATGGCGAAACGCCGGGGTGGCTGGCCGCTGCGACAGGGTGCAGGGCGGGCGCCAACCAGCGCGAAAATCTTCTGCTCCAGATCAGCAACTTGCGGGCCAACTAAAATGGCGGCTTGCTGCAGGAGAGCCGCCAGTATATCTGCCGGACAATCCCCCGACATGAGAAAAACCCTTATGAATCAAGAGCTTGTTACAAAATTTCCCGTGACTGACCGTGTAAGGATGGCCCTGGCGGTGTCATTGCGGGGTTGCGAAGAGTTACTTCCGCAGGACGAGTGGGTGCAAAAACTGGCCAGATCCGAGGCCACGGGCGTGCCGCTGCGCATTAAATTGGGGCTGGACCCCACCGCGCCTGACATTCATGTCGGGCACACGGTGGTGCTGAACAAAATGCGGCAGCTGCAGGATCTGGGCCACACGGTGATTTTCCTGATTGGCGACTTCACCAGCCTGATCGGCGACCCGTCGGGCCGCAACACGACGCGCCCGCCGTTGACGCCCGAGCAAATCAAGGTGAATGCCGAAACCTATTACCGCCAGGCCAGCCTGGTGCTGGACCCGGCCCGAACCGAGATTCGCTACAACAGCGAGTGGAGCGACCCGCTGGGCGCGCGCGGCATGATCCAGCTGGCCTCGCGCTACACCGTGGCCCGCATGATGGAGCGCAATGATTTCCATGACCGCTTCAAGGCCGGCCAGTCCATCAGCGTGCATGAATTTTTGTACCCGCTGATGCAGGGTTACGACTCGGTGGCCCTGAAAAGCGACCTGGAGCTGGGCGGCACCGACCAGAAGTTCAACCTCTTGATGGGCCGGCACCTGCAGGCCGAATATGGCCAGGAGCCGCAGTGCATTCTGACCATGCCGCTGCTCGAAGGCCTGGACGGCATCGAGAAAATGTCCAAGTCCAAGAACAACTACATCGGCATCAGCGAAGACGCCAACAGCATGTTTGCCAAGGTGCTGAGCATTTCCGACGTGCTGATGTGGAAGTGGTACACGCTGCTGTCCTTCCAGAGCGAAGCCGCGATTGCCGCGCTCAGGGCCGAGGTCGAGGGCGGCCGCAACCCCAAAGACGCCAAGGTGGCGCTGGCCAAGGAGATCACCACCCGCTTCCATTCAGCGGCGGCAGCCGATGCCGCCGAGCAGGACTTCATCAACCGCAGCAAGGGCGGCGTGCCCGACGACATCCCTGAAGTGTCGCTGTCGGGCGCCCCCCTGGGCATTGGCGCCTTGCTCAAAGCCGCCGGCCTGGCCCCGTCAGGCAGCGAAGCCACCCGCCTGATAGAAGGCGGCGGCGTGCGGGTGGACTCCAGCGTGGTGAGCGACAAGGCGCTCAAGCTGGCGGCCGGAAGCTATGTGGTGCAGGTGGGCAAACGCAAGTTTGCGAAAGTCACGCTGACCTGAGCCGCTCGGCGGCCTGCTGCTTGCACCGACTTCAATGCTATCTAATTAGTAGCATTAAAGTCAATGAATTCGTGGGCGAATAGCGCTTTTACCTGACCTCAATCGACACGCGCCGGTTGCGCGGTTCATCCACCTCATCGGCGGTTGGCACGGCCGGTTCGCGCTCGCCGCGGCCCACGGCTTCAATGCGCGCCGCCGGAAACTGGCGCTCAACCAGCATCTGGCGCACCTGTTGCGCGCGGCGCTGCGACAAATCGTCGTTTTGCTCGGCCGTCCCGCGCGTATCGGTGTGGCCCGTCACCACCATGTCGCCACCACTGCGCGCCAGCGCGGCCGCCAGCACCTCGTTGAGCATTTGCTGCGATTCGGCCGTCAGCACCGTGCCGCCCGGCTCAAAGTAGAGGGTTGAGCGCTGCGCCGGAGGCGGCGCCATGTCAAACAAGGCGCGGTTCTCGGCCTGCACCCTGGCTGCGTCGGCCTGATCAATCCGGGGGGGCGCGGTGGCGCCCAGCGCTGCGGTGGCGCGCTGGTAGGGCGCCGACAGCGTGACTTCGCTGCCCTCGACCCCCTTGGCGCTGACCACCACGGCCGAGGGCCGGCCGTCGCCTTGCGGCAGCAGCACGACGCGGGTGGCGGGCGTTGAGCAGCCTGCCAGCAGGGTCACCAAGGCTGCCCAGGCGCTCAGCCGGGCGGCCTGAAAACGGGGGAGTTTGCGGGTCAGGGTCATCATGGCTGGGGGTCTGCCTGAACAATGAAGTCGGTGCCGCGAATGCCAATGACGGCGGTTTGGGTCTCGACGCGCACGCTTTCCGGGCGGGTCTTGCCAATCAGCCCGGTGACCATGCGCAGCGAACCCTGCAGCAGCGACACCAGCAGGCCGCCTTGCTGGGTGGTAGCGTCAAAGCTGAAGGCCTTGAGGTCGAGTTCGGACGACGGGCCGACCACCAGCGTGGTGCCGTCGCGCAGCACCACGCTGGCGGCGGACTCCTTGCCGGTCACGATGCGTTCGGTGGCGGCCAGTGCGTCGCCCGCCTGGGCCGGCCGCGTGGCCTTGCCCGCGCTCAGCAGTTGCACATCACCGCGCAGTGTCTTGACAAAGCCCGCCTGTGGCGCGGCCGTGGCCGTCGGCATCGGCGTCGCGGGCGGGGTTTGCGCCTGAACAGGGGCCTGCAGGGCCAGCACCAGAACCGCGGCAAGTGCAGCGAGCGGTGCCCGATGCCTGTGTGTGAACAGATTTTTCATGCCCAATTATCCCATCGCCCATGACGCCCATCCTTCACAATCAGGCCATGCAATTGCCCACCTTGCAGTCACTGACGCCGCAGCGCCTGCTCCAGGTGTCGGTGGGCGTGGCCGTGACCACCATCGCGCTGAAAACCGGCGCCTGGTACGTCACCGATTCGGTGGGCCTGCTGTCGGACGCCATGGAGTCGGTGGTGAACCTGGCCAGCGCCGTATTCGGCCTGGCCATGGTGACGATTGCCCAGCGGCCCGCTGACGACGACCACCCCTACGGCCACCACAAGGCCGAGTACTTTTCATCCGGCTTCGAGGGCACGCTGATCATCGTGGCGGCGCTGGCGATCCTCTGGGCGGCTGCCCACCGCGTGTTCAACCCGCAGCCGCTGCAGCAAGTGGGCTGGGGCCTGGGCCTGGCCGTGGTCAGTTCGGCCCTGAACGGGCTGCTGGCCTGGGTCATGTTCCGGGCGGCCAAAGAGCACCGTTCGATTGCCCTGGAAGCCGACGCCAGGCACCTGGTCACCGATGTCTGGACCTCGGCCGGGGTGGTGCTGGGCATAGCGGCGGTCGGCCTGACCGGCTGGTTGTGGCTGGACGCCGCCGTCGCCATGGGCGTGGCGCTCAATATCTTGTGGCAGGGCTGCGGGCTGATCTGGCGTTCGTCCCAGGGCCTGATGGACGAAGCGTTCGAGCCCGAAATTCTGGCCGATGTGCACAAGACGCTGGCGCAGTTTGAGCACCCCGCCATCCGCTTTGACCATCTGATCACACGGCGTGCCGGCCAGCGCCGTTTTGTCGACCTGCACATGCACCTGCCGCCGGCCTGGTCGCTGGCACGCGCCGCTGCCGTCCGGGCTCGCGTCGAGCAGGCCCTGATGAGCGCCATTCCGGGGCTGCGGGCCACCATTCAGCTGCTGCCCAGCGACGTTGAAACCCACTTCGACGACGAGGCTGACCTGATTTGACGCCGACCTGGTGCCCGGATACTTGAGAAACTATGAATTGATATTTGTTCTCGCCGTTTTTAAGGAACCCCATGAACTTTGCCGTACACCCTGTTCACCGCCGCCTGACCCGTCCGCCGCAGCGGCGTTTTGGCCATTTTTTCAAGATCTGCATCGGCCTGCTGCTGACGGCCGCCGTGGGCAGCGCCGCCATGGCCGCTGAACTCAGGGTGCTCAGCGCGGGCGCCATTGAACCCGGCCTGAAGGCCGCCGTGGCAGCGTTTGAGCAGCAGACCAGGCATACCGTGGCGGTGACGTTCAACACCGCCCCCGAGCTGCGCAAGCGCATGGACAGCGATCCGGCTTTCGACGTGGTGATTGCGCCGCCCGCCGTGATTGCCGACTTTGCGGCTGCCAGCAAGCTGTTTGATGCGCGGGCCAACGTGGGCCGGGTCGGCATGGGCGTGGCGGTGCGCAACGATGCAGCGGTGCCCGACATATCCAGCGCCGATGCGCTCAAGCGTTCAGTGCTGGACGCTGAATCGCTGGTGTT
>JANNXF010000353.1:0-1828 GCA_031409395.1 Polaromonas sp. | reverse complement strand
GCCAGCCACCTGAACAGCGGAGAACTGCAGCGCGTGCTGGCGCCGTGGACCACCGGCATCCATACCCTGTATGCCGCACTGCCCAGCCGCAAGTTCATCCCGGCAAGAACCAGCGTCTTTCTGGAGTTTTTGACCGCCTACACACGGGCTGTCATGCAGAAAATGCAGGTGCCGGCAGACTGAGCACGGGTGCCACGGACAGGGTCATGAAGCCGTAGTAGACTGTTTCGATGCATGATTCAAGCTCGGCCCCCTTGCCTCAGAAACACCCCGCAGGCCTTGCGTATGAAGCAGCAACCCTGACTGCCCTGCCCCGCCTCAAGCGCAAAGCTCACGCCTCCTCCTGGCGCGCCAAAGTGGCCGTTGCCTGCCTTGCCGTGCTGCTGGCTGGCTGCGGGGCGATTCCCCGCAATGCGACCCCCCCTGAGTTGATGCCTCAGGCGGTCGTGGCCCAGATGCCGGATATTCGCGCCAACGCAGGCCGAATCAGCGCCGTGATGGAGCGTGATCTGGCAGAGTCATTTGCCCAGGAAAGCGTGCTGGAGTTCCCGCGTGCAGCCGACGGACGGATTCATTACGCCCACCTTGCGCTGTCGGGCGGCGGACCGCAGGGCGCGTTCGGGGCCGGCTTCCTCAAGGGATGGACCACTTCCGGCAAGCGGCCGGTGTTCAAGATTGTCACCAGCGTGTCGACGGGCGCGCTGATTGCACCGTTTGCCTTTTTGGGCCCGGACCACGACGAAGCACTGCATGATTTTTACACCACAACCGCGTCCAAAGACATTTTCATCTTCAAGGTTTTTGCCCTGATACGCCAGTTGTTTGTCGGCGATTCACTGCTGGACACGCGGCCGCTGGTGGGCCTGATCGAGCGCTACGTTGACGAGGCCCTGCTGGCCGATATTGCCAAGGCCCACCTGAGCGGCCGCAGGCTCTACATCGGCACGGCAGACCTTGACTCGCAGAGCTTCGTGATCTGGAACATGGGCAAGATCGCGACCAGTGGCCGCCCGGGTGCGCTGGAGCTGTTTCGCAAGGTCATGCTGGCGTCGGCGTCAATTCCGGTGGCCTTTCCGCCGGTCTTGTTTGAGGTCGAGGCCGATGGCAGGCGCTACGACGAAATGCATGTGGACGGTGCCGTGGGCGCCAACGTCTTCTACAGCGGCGGAATTTTCCGTACCTCGGAGATTCGCGAGCGTGCCGGACGCGGCAATGCGCAAGAGCATATCTTTGTGATTCACAACGGCCAACTGGGCCCTGTTCCGCAGGCGACGCCACGCACCATACGGAGCATTGCCCTGCGCACCGTTGACTCTGCAGGCAAGGGAGCGGTGATCGGTGATCTGTTCCGTATTCATTCCTTGTCACAGCGCGAAAAGGCCACCTTCCAGTGGATCACCATTCCCAACGGCGTGAATATTTCAGGCAACGAATTGTTCGACCCCATCCGCATGCAGGAGCTTTACGAGGTAGGTCGGCTGCGCGCTCTTGCAGAAACCCCCTGGTACATCGAGCTGCCTGGACTGCAAGACCGCCCACCTGAAAATTAGGAGCACAAGGTCCAGGCGCTCAGCGCCCCAGCCAGAAAGCCGCAACGAACAGCATCACCACGCCCAACAGAGACAGGCTGGCAATGGCCCACTGACGCAGCGCGGCGTCTACCCGGACCAGACCATTACCAAGCGCCGTGAAGGAAATCTGACCGATACGGCGAAATGCCGCAAACACATCGCCTTCGGCCAGACACGGCAGGGTGTGCTGCCAACGCGCCAGCGGTACGGACAGCGCTGCGCCCACGGCAACCGGCCAGAGCGCCGCCCACAGGGCT
>JANNXF010000352.1:0-20078 GCA_031409395.1 Polaromonas sp. | reverse complement strand
ATCGCATCCGGCCAGATGATGCCCTTGGCATCGTGGTTCTGCTCGATGGCCGCTGCAGGCAGGCGGGTGATGCCAATGCCGTAGCAGCCCATTTCCATGAACTGCGGTTTGCCGTTTTCCCCCAGAAAGGTGGCGTTCATGGCTTTGGAGTATTTGGTGCCGAGGTAAAACACGTGGCCGACTTCAATGCCCCGTTCAATCACCAGCACCCCCTTGCCGTCGGGGGACATGTCACCGGCGGCCACATTGCGAATGTCGGCGGTCAAATCCGGTTCGGGCAGGTCGCGACCCCAGTTGACACCGGTCATGTGAAAGTCGGCTTCGTTGGCGCCGCACACCCAGTCGGCCATCACGGCCACTTCGCGGTCCACCACCAATTTGACCGGTTTCAACAAATTCAGCGGTCCCAGGTAACCGGGCTTGCAGCCAAAGTGTTCTTCGATTTCGGGCAAGGTGGCAAAACGAAAACCTGCATCGAGGCCAGGTACCTTGCCGACCTTGACTTCGTTCATGTCATGGTCACCACGCAGCAGCAGCAGCCAGATTTGGGTCTTGACGACAACGCCTGCCTCGTCAGTCTGCTCGGTGGCCAGTACCAGTGATTTAACGGTGGTTTGCAGTGCGATGCCCAGCAATTCGGCTACGTCGGCACAGGTCGCCTTGCCCGGCGTGGACGTTTTTGCGGCGGCGTGTGATGGCGCTGCGCGTGGATCAGCCGGTGCCAGCGCCTCGGCTTTTTCCATATTTGCGGCATAGTCACTGCCCGGGCAGTACACGATGGCATCTTCGCCCGTGGCGGCAATCACCTGGAACTCTTCGCTCAAGTCACCGCCAATCGCACCGCTGTCGGCGGCGACGGCGCGGTAGGTCAGACCGAAGCGGTCAAAGATTTTGCGGTAGGCCTGCGCCATGACCTGGTAGCTGACTTTCGCGCTGGCCTGGTCGCGGTCAAAGCTGTAGGCGTCTTTCATGATGAACTCGCGTCCACGCATCAGGCCAAAGCGTGGCCGGCGCTCGTCACGAAATTTGGTCTGGATCTGGTACAGGTTTTTGGGCAGCTGCTTGTAGCTCTTGATGTCCTGGCGCATCACGTCCGTGATGACCTCTTCACTGGTGGGTTGCACGACAAAGTCCCGGCCATGACGGTCCTTGATACGCAGCAACTCCGGGCCCATTTTTTCAAATCGACCAGTTTCCTGCCAGAGCTCGGCGGGCTGGATGACCGGCATGGTCATCTCGATGGCACCGGCCTTGTTCATTTCTTCGCGAACAATGGCCTCGACTTTGCGGATCACACGCAGGCCCATGGGCATGTAGTTGTAGATACCAGCGCCCAGTTTCTTGATCATGCCGGCGCGCATCATGAGTTGATGACTGACGACCTCAGCGTCGGCAGGGGCTTCCTTGAGGGTGGAAATGAAGAACTGGGAGGCTTTCATGGGCTATTTTTCTGGGCTTTGGGGCGGTTTTGGGACTGTAGCCCTGCAGTGCGCTTGGCTCTGAGCATTCTGCTGTGCATAATGGACTCAGTTTAAAAAATTGAGGTTTGATTATGCTTGACCGGGACGGCTTTAGGCCCAACGTCGGCATCGTCTTGCTCAACCAGAAAAGTCAGGTATTTTGGGGCAAGCGTATCCGTACGCACTCGTGGCAGTTTCCGCAGGGTGGTATTGACCGGGGTGAGAACCCCGAGCAGGCCATGTACCGCGAGCTCCACGAAGAGGTCGGATTGCATCCGCAGCACGTCCAGGTGTTGGCCCGTACCCGAGACTGGTTGCGCTATGAGGTGCCTGACCGGTTTATCCGCCGCGATGCGCGGGGACATTACAAAGGCCAGAAACAGATCTGGTTTTTACTGCAACTGGTCGGTCACGACTGGGATTTAAACCTGCGCGCCACAGATCACCCCGAGTTTGACGCATGGCGCTGGAACGATTACTGGGTGCCGCTTGATGTGGTGGTCGAGTTCAAGCGTGGCGTGTATGAAATGGCGCTGACGGAACTGGCACGCTTTGTCCCGGGCTTCATGTCGCGGTTCGAGGCGCGTCCAGAGCATCACAATCGATTTCTACGCGGCGGGTTGCACCACCGTGACCCCGGCGCAGACCCGGCCCACGCATCCAGTGGGACACCCCTGAACAAGCCACTGTTCGCGTATGCGACACGACTTGGCACACCACTTGAGCTGCCGCCTGGCGCTACTTTTGATCCTGATCCGCAGACCAGTTTGGGTGCGGATACACAGACGACAGACACATGAAATTCAAACGGCTCCTGATGGTTGTATTGGCAGGTTTTCTTGCTTCGGGTGGCACGGCCTGGGCGCAGTACCTCCCGGACGAGCCTGAATGGAAGGAATCAGAGGTGCCACCGCCGCCGATGTTTGATGTCAAAAAACTGGTGATTTTTGACGTTTCGGCGAACTCCTCGCTGGTCTACGGGATCGACCCTTCCACCATCCGGATTTCGAAGAGCGACAGCCTGGTGCGCTATGTGGTCGTTGCCACCAGCGCCAGCGGCAGCCAAAACATCATGTACGAAGGGATTCGCTGTTCCACGGGCGAGTTCAAGACCTATGCCCGTTTTTCACCAGAAGGGCGCTGGAACACCGTGACCAACCCGCAATGGAAGTCACTGCTCGACAACATGCCGTCCAAGCACGCGCTGCGGCTGGCCAGGGCCGGCTTGTGCGACAGCGCATCACCCACCTTGTCGGTGACCGAGATGGTTGCCCGCCTGAAAAGTCCATTTTCAAAAGCAGGCGACTGACGCACCGCCGAGATCGGGACCGGCTCGGGGCATTTTCGGGTTCCAGGCGCCTAGCGGCTCAGGACCAGATTGGTGCGGTGGACCATTTCAGGCTCACCGGTATACCCCAGCAGCTGTTCAAAGGCTGAAGACGCTTTTCGGCAAATCAGCCGTGCCTCGGCGCTGGAGTAATTGGCCAGGCCTCGTGCGATTTCCGAGCCTTCGGTGTCCTTGATGGCAATCACATCGCCACGCGAGAAATCGCCCTGCACCGCCGTCATACCTATTGGCAGCAGGCTCTTGCCTTCGTCGCGTACCTTGCCCACTGCACCCGCGTCGACAGTGACCGCACCACGCATCTGCAGGTGGTCCGCCATCCATTGCTTGCGTGCCTGCATTTTCTGGGTTTGCGCCACCAGCAGCGTGCCGATGGCCTCGCCCTGGCTCAAGCGAATCAGGGCGCGCGGTTCCCGACCCCAGGCGATCACGGTCGAGGCGCCCGAGCCGGCAGCGCGTTTGGCCGCCAGAATCTTGGTGATCATGCCGCCCCTGCCGATGCTGGAACCTGCACCGCCCGCCATGGCCTCAAGGGCGGCATCGCCCGCCTTGGCTTCGCTCACGAAGCGGGCTGCAGGGTCTTTGCGGGGGTCGGCGGTGAACAGCCCTTTCTGGTCGGTCAGAATAATGAGGGCATCAGCTTCCACCAGGTTGGCCACCAGCGCACCCAGCGTGTCGTTGTCGCCAAACTTGATTTCGTCGTTGACGACGGTGTCGTTTTCATTAATGACAGGCACCACACCCAATTGCAGCAAAGCCAGCAGGGTGGAGCGGGCATTGAGATAACGCTCGCGGTCAGCCAGGTCGGCGTGGGTGAGCAGCACCTGCGCGCTGCCAATGCCGTTTTCCCGCAACTTGGTCTCGTAGACCTGGACCAGACCCATCTGGCCGACCGCAGCGGCGGCCTGTACTTCGTGAATCGCCTTGGGCCGGATGCTCCAGCCCAGCCGCTTCATGCCTTCGGCAATCGCGCCGCTGCTGACCATGATGACTTCGCGTCCATCCTTGACGAGGGCTGCCAGTTGTTCGCACCACAGGCCGATAGCGTCCGCGTCCAGCCCGCGGCCGTCGTTGGTCACCAGACTGGAGCCCACCTTGACCACAATACGTTTGGCATTTCGCAGCACGGCAGAGCCTGTCTTGTCTTGCATATTGAGTACGTTTTGAGGCTCTGGCCCAATCAAAACGGGCGCAAGCAGCTATTATTTATATAGCAACCGCAGCTTGACGGTTGCAAGCGGATCAGCTCGATGCAGGGGGCTCTGGCGGCAATTCGGCAAAACGGGGATCGATTTCCTCGACAGCCTGCTCTTTTTTCTGCACGCTCTGGACATGCTGGTAAATGGTCTTGACCAGATGCTCGCAGCCTTCTCGCGTCAGGGCCGATATTTCAAAGACCGGGCCTTTGAACTTGAAGCGCTTGACGAAATCCTTCACGACAGCGACGCGCCGATCGGCATCGACCATGTCGAGCTTGTTCAGCACCAGCCAGCGTGGCTTGTCAAACAGCGCTTCGTCGTATTTTTTGAGTTCACCGACAATCGCTTTGGCCTGCGCGACAGGGTCTACGCTTTCATCAAAAGGCGCCATGTCCACAATGTGCAACAGCAGGCGAGTACGCTGCAGATGCCGCAAAAACAGATGTCCCAGGCCTGCACCTTCAGAGGCGCCTTCAATCAGACCGGGCAAGTCGGCAATCACAAAACTTTGCTCGGGGCCAACCCGGACCACGCCCAAATTGGGGTGCAATGTGGTGAAGGGATAGTCGGCAATGCGCGGCCGTGCGTTCGATACGGCCGTGATGAAGGTGGATTTTCCGGCGTTGGGCATGCCCAGCAAGCCCACGTCGGCCAGCACCTTGAGTTCGAGCTTAAGGCTTTTGCGCTCACCCGGCCAGCCCGGTGTCTTGCTGCGCGGCGCGCGGTTGGTGGAACTCTTGAAGCGCAGGTTGCCAAAACCGCCGTCGCCACCCTTGGCAATCAGCACCTGCTCGCCCGGCACCAGCAATTCATAAAGCACCTCGCCGGTTTCGGCATCCGTCAGGATGGTTCCTACCGGCATTTTGAGGACGATGTCATCCCCCTTGGCGCCAAACATGTCGGAACCCATGCCGTGTTCGCCATTGCGGGCCTCATGCCGGCGTGAGAAGCGAAAGTCCACCAGGGTGTTCAGGTTGATGTCTGCAACGGCATACAGGTGGCCGCCGCGGCCGCCGTCACCGCCGTTCGGTCCGCCAAATTCCTTGTACTTCTCGTGCCGGAATGAGACGCAGCCACTCCCGCCATCGCCAGCGGCAATGTCAATATATGCTTCGTCAACAAATTTCATGATGGGAGGGGGTGCGGGTGTAGCGAAGTACCTGACGTACAGCGCTGTAGTTTACAAACAAAAAAGCCCCGACAGGTCGGGGCTTCGATGTCATCGAGTGATCAGCCGAAGCGATTAACTCAAGCGGGTGTCACGTTCACGGTGTGCTTGTTCAGCGCGCCCTTGATGGCAAACGACACAGCGCCGTCAACCAGTGCAAACAGCGTGTGGTCTTTGCCGATACCGACATTGACGCCTGGGTGGAACTTGGTGCCACGCTGGCGCACGATGATGCTGCCAGCATTGATCACTTCGCCGCCAAATTTCTTGACGCCCAGCATTTTGGGCTGTGAATCACGCCCGTTTCGCGTAGAGCCGCCGCCTTTTTTCTGTGCCATTTTTCAATACTCCTGCTACGTCCTGGTACTTCGCCGCTTAACCGACGATAGCGCCGATTTGCAGTTCAGTGAAGTTTTGCCGGTGTCCCTGGCGCTTTTGGTAGTGCTTGCGACGGCGCATTTTGAAAATGCGGATTTTGTCGTGCCTGCCATGGGAGATGACTGTTACTGTGACTGTTGCACCTAGCACCAAGGGCGTACCAACCTTGATTGCACTGCCTTCTCCGACAGCCAATACCTGGTCAAATACGATCTCTTGGCCTACGTCCGCAGCAATCTGTTCTACTTTAATTTTTTCACCAGCAGCAACCTTGTATTGCTTGCCGCCAGTTTTTATGACCGCGTACATGTAAGACCTCGTAAATTGAGTTCCGCAGACGAATTTCCGCAGAGCCCTCGATTCTAGCACGAGAGACCGAAAAAGGCCAGTTCCCCGGGGTCGCCCTGGTTTTGGGCGCTATTTCTGCCGGCTGTAGCGGGGACGGCTTTCTATAATCTCGCCAAACTTCACGTCTGGACCGCCTCTTGTCTGCCAATTCCTCAAGCACTGCCGCTGCCCTTGCCCTGATTGCCGATGACATGCTGGAAATGGATGCGGTGATTGCGCGTCGCCTGGAGTCGGAAGTGCCCCTGGTCAGCCAGGTTTCGCAGTACATCGTGGCGGCAGGTGGAAAACGCCTCAGGCCCGCTCTTTTGCTGCTGATGTGCGGCGCCCTCGGCTACCGTGGAGAGCAGCGTTACAACCTCGCTGCCGTGGTCGAGTTCATCCATACCGCGACGCTGCTGCATGACGATGTGGTCGACGAGTCTACGCTGCGCAGGGGGCGCGCCACGGCCAACGAGGCGTTTGGCAATCCAGCCAGTGTGCTGGTCGGTGATTTTTTATACTCCCGGGCGTTCCAGATGATGGTCGAAGCGGGCGATATGCGCATCATGCAAACCCTGGCAGAGGCGACCAACGTCATCGCCGAGGGTGAAGTCCTGCAACTCATGAACATGCATGACGCGACGCTCTCCGGTGAAGGCTATCTTCGGGTGATCCGCTCGAAAACGGCCAAGCTGTTCGAGGCCAGTGCCCGTTTGGCAGCCCTGCTGGCCAGATCGTCTCCTTCAGTGGAGCAAAGCTGTGCCGACTATGGCCAGGCCCTGGGCACCGCGTTCCAGGTCATTGATGACGTGCTTGACTACGACGGTGAAGTCTCGGAAATGGGGAAAAACCTGGGGGATGACCTGCGTGAAGGCAAGACCACGCTGCCGCTCATCATTGCCATGCAGCGCGGTACAGACGCAGAGCGGGCCCTCATTGAGCAGGCCATAGAGACCGGGGGGACCGAGCAGATGAGGCAGATTGTTGCCATTGTCCAGCAAACCGGCGCCTTGCAGGCCACCCGCGATGCTGCCGCTGTGGAGGCGCAGCGGGCGCTTGACGCCCTCCAAACCTTCCCGAAAAATCCCTACAGTACTGCGCTGACGCAGTTGGCTTCGCAGTTGCTGGCAAGGCGCTTTTAGCGGAGACTTCGTGTACTTTTGCCCTGCAGAGACTGCCGTTTGGGGCCGTAAGCCTGGGTTTTGGCCAATCGGCAGAGCGTCCCCAGGGGCTCAATTTCTTCCCCGGTGTGCAATTGTTCGCATAGTTCCAACGCTGGGCAGGGCCCAGTCGCCGTTTTAGATTTACACCGCCTGCTCTATAGGCGATGATGCATTTTTCGCGTTAAATTTCAGGGAACCATGGCCGCCGTCGATACCGCTATCAACCAACCCTCATCGATTGCCTTGCCCGGCTTGGGCCGGGCATTGGTCGTGGCCGGCAAGTTGGGCCAAAAAGCGGCCGAAGACATTTTTCGCAAGGCGCAAACCGGACGCACCAGCTTTATCGCGGAACTCACCGGCTCAGGCGCGGTGTCGGCGTCTGATCTGGCGCACATCATGTCAACCGCGTTTGCAGCGCCCTTGCTGGACCTGGAGGCGATTGATGTCCAGCGGCTGCCCAAGGGCTTGCTGGACAACAAGATCTGTCTGACCTACCGGATTGTTGTGCTGAGCAAGCGCAACAACCGCCTGATTGTGGCGACGGCGGATCCCTCTGACCACGAAGCCGCTGAAAAAATCAAGTTTTCCACCCAGATGGGGGTTGACTGGGTGATTGCCGAGTACGACAAGCTCTCCACCCTGGTGGAAGCGTCCGGCACCACGACTTCCGAGGCGATGGAAAACATCATCGGCGAGGACTTCGAATTCGATGAAGCCAGCATAGATGCCGGCGCTGAAAGTACGGAAACCGCCGTTTCCGAGGTTGAGGACGCGCCAGTCGTCAAATTTCTCCAGAAAATGCTGCTCGATGCCTTCAGCATGCGGGCGTCTGATCTGCATTTTGAACCGTTTGAGCATACCTACCGAGTCCGCTTCCGGGTGGATGGCGAGCTGCGCGAGATTGCGTCGCCGCCTGTCGCCATCAAGGAAAAGCTGGCGGCACGTATCAAGGTGATCTCCAAGCTGGATATTTCGGAAAAAAGGGTGCCGCAAGACGGCAAAATGAAGCTCAAGATTGGCCCGGACCGGGTGATCGACTTCCGGGTCAGCACCCTGCCGACCATGTACGGCGAGAAAATCGTCATCCGGATTCTGGACCCCAGCAGTGCCAAGCTGGGCATCGATGCCCTGGGCTACGAGCCGATTGAAAAAGAACGGCTGCTGGCCGCCATTGCGCGCCCCTATGGCATGGTGCTGGTCACCGGGCCCACGGGTTCCGGTAAAACGGTTTCGCTGTACACCTGCCTGAATATCCTGAACAAGCCCGGTGTGAACATTGCCACCGCCGAAGACCCGGCTGAGATCACCTTGCCAGGGGTCAACCAGGTCAGCATGAACGAGCGGGCGGGCATGACCTTCACGGTCGCACTCAAGGCATTTTTGCGGCAGGATCCCGACATCATCATGGTGGGTGAGATTCGTGACATTGAAACGGCTGATATCGCCATCAAGGCGGCCCAGACGGGCCATTTGGTCATGTCGACGCTTCACACCAACGATGCGCCCACCACGCTGACGCGTATGCGCAACATGGGCATTGCACCGTTCAATATCGCGTCCAGCGTGATTTTGATCACGGCGCAGCGACTGGCCAGGCGGCTTTGCCCCAATTGCAAGACGCCGGCTGATATTCCCCGCGAAACCCTGCTGGAGGCCGGCTTCAAGGACGACGACGTGGACGGTTCCTGGACCACCTACCGGCCAGTGGGTTGCTCCATGTGCACCAACGGCTACAAAGGCCGGGTGGGTATTTACCAGGTCATGCCGATTTCCGATGAGATTCAGAGAATCGTCCTGCGCGATGGCAGTGCCATGGATATTGCCGCTCAGGCCGAAGCCGAGGGCGTCAGGAGCCTGCGCCAGTCTGGGCTGCAGAAAGTTAAACTTGGCATGACTTCTCTGGAAGAGGTTTTGGGCTGTACCAATGTTTAACCCGCTGTTTTCTGGGGTGGGATACCGGGGCGAGCCTGTATGGGCGAAATGGTCTGACGGCCGTTCATAAACGAGAAAGCAACATGGCAACTGCAGTATCCAAAGGCGTCAAGGAATTTGTTTTCGAGTGGGAAGGCAAGGACCGGGGCGGCAAACAGGTTCGGGGCGAAATCCGCGCTTCTGGCGAGAATCAGGTCAAGTCTTCCTTGCGCCGGCAGGGTGTTTTGCCCAGCAAGATCAAAAAACGCAAGATGCGTTCGGGCAAGTCCATCAAGCCGCGCGATATTGCCATCTTTACCCGCCAGCTTGCCACCATGATGAAGGCCGGCGTGCCGCTTCTGCAGTCCTTTGACATCGTCGGCAGGGGCAATCCCAATGCCAGTGTGACCAAGTTGCTCAATGATGTGCGTACCGACGTCGAAACGGGAACTTCACTGAGCGCGGCCTTCCGCAAGTACCCGATGTATTTCAATGCGCTGTATTGCAATCTGGTCGAGGCCGGCGAAGCCGCCGGTATTCTGGAGTCCTTGCTGGACCGCCTGGCGGTTTACATGGAAAAAACCGAGGCCATCAAATCCAAGATCAAGTCGGCCCTGATGTATCCGATCTCAGTGGTCGTGGTGGCCTTTGTGGTGGTCGCCGTGATCATGATTTTCGTCATTCCGGCGTTCAAGAGCGTGTTTTCATCGTTCGGGGCTGATTTGCCGGGTCCCACCCTGTTCGTGATTGCCATCAGCGAGTTTTTTGTCTCGTACTGGTGGCTGATTTTCGGGGGTATCGGAGGAGGCCTCTATTTTTTCATGCAGGCCTGGAAGCGCAATGAAAAAATGCAGAAATTCATGGACCGATTGCTGCTCAAGGTTCCGGTGTTTGGCACCTTGATTGAAAAGGCGGTCATCGCCCGATGGACCCGCACCCTGTCGACCATGTTTGCGGCTGGCGTGCCACTGGTCGAGGCGCTGGACTCCGTGGGCGGTGCGGCGGGCAATTCGCTGTACGCGGATGCCACCGAAAAAATCCAGCATGAAGTTTCAACTGGTACCAGCCTGACGGCGGCCATGGGCAATGCCAATCTGTTCCCCACCATGGTGCTGCAAATGTGCGCCATTGGCGAAGAGTCGGGCTCGGTTGACCACATGCTGGGCAAGGCCGCCGATTTTTACGAAGCGGAAGTCGATGAAATGGTGGCGGGGCTTTCCAGCCTGATGGAGCCCATCATCATTGTGTTTCTGGGCACACTCATCGGCGGGATCGTGGTGTCCATGTACCTGCCTATTTTCAAGCTGGGCGCGGTCGTTTGACGGGCTGGGTCGTGGGGGTCGGCATGGAGCCAGCGCTACAGGCCTTGTTGGCGGGCATGTTCGGCCTGTTGATTGGCAGTTTCCTGAACGTGGTTATTTACCGCTTGCCCCGGATGATGGAGCGGCAATGGGCCGACGAATGCGCGGAGTTGGCCGGAAAATCTCCGGAACCTTCTGAAAAATTCAATCTGCTGGTGCCACGTTCGCGTTGTTCCAGTTGTGGCCATGTCATACGCTGGTATGAAAACATCCCTGTTCTGAGCTACCTGTTTCTTCGGGGAAAATGCGCTGTATGCGGTACGCGCTATGGGCTGCGCTACCCCCTCGTGGAGGTGGTTACTGGCGGACTGTTCTACTTTTGCGTGTCGCGCTGGGGCTGGTCGCTTACTGCATTGGCATGGTGTGGATTTTCGGCGGCGCTGCTGGTCCTTGCGCTGATTGACTGGGACACCACCTTGTTGCCTGACGACATCACCTTGCCCCTGCTCTGGGCGGGTCTGGTCTTTTCTGCATTGCAGTGGAACCCCGCCGTCAGCCTGCCCTCCGCCCTCTGGGGTGCCGTGGCCGGTTACCTTTCCCTGTGGCTGGTGTACTGGGCTTTCAAGCTGGTCACTGGCAAGGAAGGCATGGGATACGGTGATTTCAAGCTGTTTGCCGCCCTGGGCGCCTGGTTCGGCTGGCCTGCGCTGGTGCCCATGATTTTGATGGCATCGGTGATCGGCGCAGTCATAGGCATTGCGATGAAGTTTTCCAGCGGCTTGCGCGAGGGTGGTTACGTTCCGTTTGGCCCCTTCCTCGCGGGGGCGGGCTTTACCGCCATGATTTTCGGGCCCCAAGCCATTTTGCAGTCCATCGGCTTGTAAGCGCCCGATAGGCCCTGCAGCCCCATCAAGTCCATGAGCCCTGACATTCAGCGTATCGGATTAACCGGCGGCATCGGCAGCGGCAAAAGTACCGTGGCGGGCCTGCTCGGCGGGCTTGGCGCCACTGTGGTGGATGCTGACTTGATTGCCCGGCAGCTCACGGCGACCGGTGGTGCTGCAGTGGCAGAAATTGCTGCACAATTTGGCGAACATTTCATTGCCGCGGATGGTGCCATGGACCGCGACAGGATGCGGCAGCTTGCCTTTGACGACCCGTTGGCGAAACAGCGCCTGGAGGCCATTGTTCACCCGCTGGTGAGCCGGGAAACCGCACGGCAATTTGAGCAGGCCCGCCAGTCGGGTAGCCCCTGTGTTGTTTTTGATGTTCCCTTGCTGGTGGAGTCGGGACGCTGGCGGCAACAGCTGGACCGTGTGCTGGTGGTGGACTGCAGCGAAGCCACCCAGGCCGCCCGCGTGAGCGCCCGAAACGGCTGGCCCCCTGAGGCCGTCCAGAAAATCATGGCAGGCCAGGCCAGCCGTGCGCAGCGGCTCGCGGCAGCCGATTTGTGCATTTATAACGACGGTATCTCGCTGGATGCCCTGCGCCTGCTGGTACTGCAACTCGCGCGCCGCTTCGGGCTATGATGCACTTACAAATATCTTCAATAAAGCTGACGAAAATAGCGCCGTGATCCTTTACGAGTATCCCTTCAACGAACGCATACGCACGTATTTGCGACTTGAGCACCTGTTTCGCCGCCTCGGTGAATTGGTGGAGCGGGAGAGCCCGACGGATCACCACTATGCGCTGACCACGATTTTTGAAATCATGGATGTGGGTGCACGGGCAGACCTGAAAACCGACGTTCTCAAGGACCTCGAAAAGCAAAAGCATGTGCTCAATGGCTACCGCGGCAACCCGGCCATTTCAGAGGCTGTGCTCGATGAAGTCACTGGCCAGCTGGAAGGCTGTTTTGCCGCGCTGAGCAACCTGCCCGGCAAGGCAGGACATTCACTGACTGAAAACGACTGGCTCATGGGCATTCGCAGCCGGGTGGGTATTCCGGGCGGTACTTGCGAGTTCGATTTGCCAGCCTACTACGCCTGGCAGCATCTGCCCGCCACCACCCGCCAGCAGGACCTGCACCGTTGGGTCGCACCGCTGGTGCCGCTGGCTGAGTCCATACGTGTGCTGCTGACCTTGCTGCGCGACTCCGGTGCGCCGCAAAAGGTAGTGGCACCTGCCGGCCAGTACCAGCAGACGCTGCCTCAGGGCCGTACTTTCCAGTTGCTGCGTTTGCGCATTGACCCGGCGCTGGGACTGATTCCGGAAATCAGCGGCAATCGCCTGATTGTGTCGGTGCGCCTGATGCGCCATGAGAGCGATGACCGTCTGCATGCCAGCACCGCCGATTCCAGCTTTGAACTGACGCTCTGCTCCTGAGCGCAGCCGCTTGGTTACGCTGCTGAAAGCCTTGCCCGCCATGACCCATGATGCTTCAACCGTCAGGCTGGTTGTCTGTCCGCACTGCGGTGGCCAGAGTATTTACGCCCCCAGCAATCTCTTCAGGCCTTTTTGCAGCGAGCGTTGTAAAAACCTCGATTTCGGTGCCTGGGCCAGTGAAGATTTTCGCATGCCGGCCGATGCGCCGCCCGATGACGAGGCTTACGGCGACCCCAAGCTCAGTGATCCCCGTTTGAACTAGGGCTGCTGCGAAGCCCCTGGCGCAGGTCAGCCGTTGAATGCATCTAACGCAAAAGTCAAAAGGCAAAAAATGAAAAGCACCGTGCTCAGACATGCAGCGGCTTGCCTGGTCAGCGCAGCCGTTTTACTGGGGAATGCGCATGGCGCCTCTGAGCCGGCTTCCGGGGCGCAAGACCCACCGGCCAAAGTGAGTGCCCCAAAAGCCAAGAAAAAGAAGAAGGCGGTTTCAAGTCCTGCCAGCCAGGCCGGCACGGTGAAATTTGTTCCGGGCTCACAGGAAACCCCTGCGCAACGCTCCACCCGCCTGAAGCGGGAATGCAAGGGCCAGGTCAATGCAGGCGTTTGCCAGGGCTATACCGGCTAGGAGCCTGGGGTCACAAGCCTGCCAGCTTCAACCTTCAGGCGGGTTTGCTACCGATCACCTGCTGCAACTCACCGCTCTGGTACATCTCCATCATGATGTCCGAGCCGCCAATGAATTCGCCCTTGACGTACAGCTGGGGAATGGTGGGCCAGTTGCTGTATTCCTTGATGCCGTTGCGGATTTCTTCGTCTTCCAGCACATTGACCGTGGCGGGTTGGTTCACGCCGCAGGCCTTCAGCACCTGAATGGCCCGGCCCGAAAAGCCGCACATCGGAAATTGGGCTGTGCCTTTCATGAACAGGACGACGTCGGCAGATTTGACGATCTGGTCAATGCGTTGCTGGGTATTACTCATGGGGTGGTCCTTTGGGGGGTCTTTGGGGGTAGCCACGGCCGGAAACAGGCGGCCGGGCTGTGGTGTCTAGATGGAATCTGCCAGTCAGAATTCAATCGCTGATTATCCCGCCGTTTTATCTTTGGTGTGGCGTGCTCATCTGCCTGGCCATTGGCCGCCCGAGCAGCGTTCAATACCCGCCAGATCCCGGTGGCTTTGCACCTGCAGAAAACCGTGCTCGACCAGCAACTGGCGCACCGCGCCGGCCTGGTCGTAGCCGTGCTCCAGCAGCAGCCAGCCGCCCGGATGGAGGCTGCCAGGGGCTTGCCCGATGATTTTCTGGAGGTCGCCCATGCCGTCCGTGCCCGCCGTCAGTGCTGACAGGGGCTCGTGCGCCAAAGCGGCCAGGTGGGGGTCGGCGCTGGCAATATACGGTGGATTGCTGGCAATCAGATGAAAGTGTCCGCCAACTTCCTGCAACCAGTCGCTTTGAACCAGGTGCAGGTCCAGCTGAAGCCGGCGGGCGTTTTCGCGGGCCAGGTCCAGCGCCGGCGCGCTGGCGTCCACGGCGACCACACGGGCCTGCAGCGTGTAAGCCAGGGCCAGTGCAATGGCCCCGCTGCCGGTGCCCAGGTCCAGAATCTCTGGCGCGGCGGGCATGCCGGGCGTTTGCAGCAGTGCTAGCGCCCATTGCACCAGCGTTTCGGTGTCGGGGCGGGGTACCAGCACCCGGGCATCGACCTGCAGCGTCAGGCCGAAAAATTCCTTGTAGCCGACGATGTAGGCCAGTGGCTCGCCCCCGGCCCGGCGCAGACACAGTGCGCGAAAGACCGCGGCGGCGGCGGGTGCCAGCGCGTCGGTGTCATGCGCCAGCAGCCAGGCTCTGGCGCTGTCGGGTTTGTCCAGCGCGTGCAGCAGCAGCAGTTGGGCGTCGAGCCGCTCCAGCCCCAGGGTCTGGGCCGCCGCCAACGCTTGGGCGCAGGTTTGTGGGGTCACGGTGCAGCGTGCGAGGCGCTATAAAAATAATAGCTGCTCGCGCCCGTGTTGTTTGGGCAAAAGCCCTTATTTCTATATGGAATCATGCCGTAGCCGTGCTAGCTGCCGTTGTTGGCGGTTTCCAGCTCGGCCAGTTGCTCGGCGCCCCGCGCCACCTGCAGCGCCGTGATCACATCGCCCAGATCGCCCTCCACAATCAGGCCCAGCTTGTACAGCGTCAGGTTGATGCGGTGATCGGTCAGGCGGCCCTGCGGGAAGTTGTAGGTGCGGATGCGGTCGCTGCGGTCGCCGGTGCCGACCAGGCCCTTGCGCAGGGCGGCGTCTTTTGCGGCGCGCTCCGAGCGGTCTTTTTCATGGATGCGGGCCGTCAGCACCTTGAGCGCCTGGGCCTTGTTGCCGTGCTGGCTCCGGCCTTCCTGGCATTCGGCGACGATGCCGGTGGGCAGGTGGGTGATGCGCACCGCCGAATCGGTCTTGTTGATGTGCTGGCCACCGGCGCCACTGGCGCGGTAGGTGTCGATGCGCAGGTCGGCCGGGTTGATCTGGATGGCCACCGCCTCGTCGGGCTCGGGCATCACCGCCACCGTGCAGGCGCTGGTGTGAATGCGGCCCTGGGTTTCGGTGGCTGGCACGCGCTGCACCCGGTGGCCGCCGGACTCAAAGCGCAGCTTGCCGTAGACGCCCACGCCCTGCGCGTCCAGGGGGCCGTCTATGCGCAGCACCACCTCCTTGTAGCCGCCCAGCTCGCTGGCCGATTCGCTGATGATCTCGGTCTGCCAGCGCTGGCGCTCGGCAAAGCGGGTGTACATGCGAAACAGGTCGCCGGCGAACAGGGCCGACTCGTCGCCCCCGGTGCCAGCGCGGATTTCGATGAAGGCCGCGCGCGTGTCGTCCGGGTCTTTCGGAATCAGCATGAGTTGCAAGGCTTCGTCGAGCCGGGCAATGTCGGCTTTGGCAGCCGTGATTTCTTCCTCGGCCATCTCGGCCATGTCTGACGCCGTGGGGTCTGCCCGGGTTTCGGCCAGCATGCCTTCGGCGCTGAGCAGGTCGGCCTCGCGGGCCGTGAGCCGCAGGTACTGGTCGGCCACCACGCTGGCTTCAGCGTGTTCGCGGGTCAGGGCCCGAAAGCGGTCCAGGTCGCTGACCACGTCGCTGGCCGACAGCAGGGCGTCCAGCTCATGCAGCCGCAGAAGCTGGCGGTCCAGGGTTTGGCGAAGAAAAGGTTTCATGGCATCAGGTGGGCCGGAAAGGCCATCAATCGGAGGGGTCGCTTTGGCATCAGGCGCCCATCAAGCGGGCTGGTCCTGAACGGTGGCGATTACAGCTGAACGGGAAGGGCGAAATTGCAAAGGGGCGCAGTCAGCGCTAACGCTCTTTGTCTTCCACATGCGGCTTGGGTGGCTGGCCACGCAGAAACAGCCTGGACACGGTGTACGCCGTGGCTTCGCGGCTACCGGCATCGCCCGCATGCAATTCGGCCAGCGTGCCGTGCAGCATTTTCTGGGTCAGGCCGCGGCTCAGGGCGTCCAGCACGACATCAATCGACTCGCCTTTGGCCAGCCGTTTTTTGGCCCGGCCAATCTCCAGCGCACGCCATTCGTCGGTTTGCGCCGTGAGTTGCTGAATCAGTGGCACGGTGCGTCGTTGCCCTAGCCAGTGCATGAAGTTTTGTACCCCGGCGTCAATGATGACTTCGGCCTGCGCCACGGCGGCTTGGCGGCTGTCTTTGCCGGTTTGCACCACCTGCGCCAGATCGTCCACGGTGTAGAGGTAAATATCCGCCAGCGCCTTGACTTCGAGCTCGATGTCACGCGGCACCGCCAGGTCCACCATGAACATGGGCCGGTGCTTGCGCAGCTTGAGCGCGCGCTCCACAGCACCCAGGCCGATGATGGGCAGGGTGCTGGCGGTGCAGCTGATCACGGCGTCAAACTCATGCAAGCGGCCGGGCAAATCGGCCAGGCGCATCACTTCGGCGCCAAATCGGCTGGCCAGCTTTTCGCCGCGTTCCAGCGTGCGGTTGGCAATGGCCATGCTTTTCGGGTTTTTGGCGGCAAAGTGCGTGGCCGCCAGGTCAATCATTTCGCCGGCACCGACAAACAGCACCCGGATATCACCCAGGTCCTCAAACAACTGGCCCGCCAGCCGGACCGAAGCCGCCGCCATGCTGATGCTGTGCGCGCCAATTTCGGTGCTGCTGCGCACTTCTTTGGCCACGGCAAAAGAGCGCTGAAAGAGCTGGTGCAGCGTGCTGCCCATGGCGCCAGCGTCTTCGGCGGCACGCACCGCGTCTTTCATCTGGCCCAGAATCTGCGGCTCGCCCAGCACCATCGAGTCCAGCCCGCTGGCCACCCGGAACGCGTGCCGCGCGGCCTCGTCGTCCCGCAGCGTGTAGGCGTGCGAGCGCAGCAGGGCCGGCGAAACACCGCCGCTGTGGGCCAGCCATTGCAGGGTGTTTTCCAGGTCGTTGTGGTCGCCGGCACAGTAAATTTCGGTGCGGTTGCAGGTTGACAGCAGCGTGGCCTCGGGCTGGCGCGCCAGCGACTCGCGCAGGCCGCGCAGGGTGGGCTCCACCTGGTCGAGCGCATAGGCAAACCGCCCGCGCAAATCGAGCGGTGCAGTGGTATGGTTTAGCCCCAGGGCCCAGACTGACATGAGCCGATTATAAAATTGAAGCGCGCCCATCCGGTGCGGCCCGTCAGAATCCCCCTTGGCTGATTTTTTCAGGGACGGCCAAAGGCCTTGTTCCGGGGAGATGCCCGTCGCGCTTTGCCCCTGTTTTTCTGAGCCTCGAGCCTGCCATGACCGCCTACCTGCTGACCAATCACCTGCTCAATTTTCTGGCCCCCGCCGCGGTGCTGGCCTTGCTGCTGGTGCTTCTGACCCGTGTTTTTGCCCGATTCTTTAAGTCAAAAAGGCCTCTGGCCCAGACTTTATGGGCGCAGGCAGCTATTATTTTTATAGCAAATACAGGGGTTCTGGTGGCCGGGCTGGTGATTTTTGGCCGTGACGGCAAGATGCTGACCTATGCCGCCATGGTGTTGGTCGCGGCACTGTGCCAGTGGGTGTTGCTGCGCGGCTGGAAAGCCTGAGCGGCGGCGTCAGGGACCGGGGTGAAAGAAGTCCACGTGGTCAGTAATGAGGCCGTCTGTGCCCAAATCAAGCAGCCTGCGGGCTTCGGCTTCCTCGTTGACGGTGTAGCTCAGGGTGTGAAAGCCGGCGCTTTTGGCCTGCAGCACGCTGGAGCGGTCCCACAAGGTATGTTGACAGACGACGGCCACGCAGCCCAGGCTGAGCGCGGTTTCCAGCCAGCCCGTCCATAAGCTGCTCAGCAGCAGACCACGCGGTAGCTGCGGCTGGGCGGCCTGGGCCGCTTCCAGGGCGGACACCTGAAACGAGGTCAGCAGTGGCGGCGTTGGGCTGTGTTGCCAGAGCCGGGCGGCTGCGTCTGCCACTGCGGCGCCGGTCTGGCTTTCGGTGCCCGGTGTGGGCTTGATTTCGATATTCAGAAAATAGCCGTGGTCCAGGCAATAGCGGGCAATATCCTCAAAAGCGGGAAGGGCTTCGCCCGCAAATTCAGGCGAATGCCAGCGGCCCGCGTCCAGCCCGGACAGCGCTTGCCAGGGTTGCCCGCCCGCCACGCCGCGCCCGCTGGTGGTCCGTTCCAGCGTGGCGTCGTGCAGCAAAAACGGCACGCCGTCAGCGCTCAGTTTCACATCGCACTCAAACATGCGGTAGCCGTGACTGGCCCCCAGCCGGAAGGCGGCCAAGGTGTTTTCAGGGGCCAATTTTCCCGCACCGCGATGCGCGATCCAGCGGGGATAAGGCCATGGTGATGGGGCCCCCACGCTCCCCACTGCGTGTGGTTCGCTGCCCCCCGGGGGGGGTGAACTTTGCTTGGGGCGGCCCGGCGCTTCGTTCGGGGCCCCCACGCTCCCCACTTCGTGTGGTTCGCTGCCCCCCGGGGGGGCCGCCCGCCTGCAGTCCGGCGAAGCCGGTCCTGCGGCTTGAGCTTGGCAAGAGGGGGGGCTGTTGTCCTTATTGATGCTCATGCCAGCCGTTTTCCGGTGTCGGCATCAAACCAGTGCAGGCGATCCGTGCGTGGTGTCACATGCAAGGTTGCGCCAATTTCAGGGGCACTCGACAGGCTTTCGTCGGTCCGCACAATCAAAAACTCTTCCCCCAGGCGGCAGTACAGCAGGCGCTCGGCGCCCAGCATTTCAACCGTGTCGACCTGCACGGCCCAGCCGCCCGCGCTGGCGCTGCCGACCTGCAGGTGTTCGGGCCGTATGCCCAAGATGGCGCCCGGCTTGCCGCCGAAATCGGCGTTCGGCGCTTTGGTCAAAAGGTTCATGGGTGGTGAGCCCATGAAGCTGGCGACAAACGTGGTGGCGGGCCGGTTGTAGACCTCTTCGGGCGTACCAAACTGTTCCATGCGTCCGGCGTTCATCACCATCATGCGCTGCGCCAGCGTCATGGCCTCGACCTGGTCATGCGTCACGAACAAGGACGTGATGCCCAGCTCACGGTGCAATTTCTGGATTTCCAGGCGCGTTTGCACGCGCAGCTTGGCGTCCAGGTTGCTCAGGGGCTCGTCAAACAAAAACACCTGGGGCTGGCGCACGATGGCCCGGCCCATGGCCACACGCTGGCGCTGGCCGCCCGACAAGGCGCGCGGCTTGCGGTCCAGCAACTGACCCAGTTCCAGGATCTTGGCAGCCTTGTCCACACGGGTTTTAATCTCTGCAGCGGGCACTTTGGCAATCTTCAGGCCGTAGGCCATGTTGTCGAACACGCTCATGTGCGGATACAGCGCGTAGTTCTGAAACACCATGGCGATGTCGCGCTCAGACGGCTCCAACTTGTTGACCACGCGGTTGCCAATGGAGATGTCGCCGCCGGAGATTTCTTCTAAGCCAGCCACCATGCGCAGCAGCGTGGATTTGCCACAGCCCGATGGCCCGACGATCACGACGAATTCGCCGTCGTTCACCTGGGCATTGACGCCGTGGATGACTTGGTTGGCGCTCGGGCCTTTGCCGTAGCGCTTGATGACATTGGAGAGAGTGATGGAGGCCATTTTATTTTTCCGTATCCACAAGCCCTTTGACAAACCACTTTTGCATCAGGATCACAACCAATGCAGGCGGCAGGGCGGCAAGAATGGTGGTGGCCATGACCACGTTCCACTCGGTATAGGCCTCGCCCGAGATCATCCGCTTGATACCCAGCACGATCGGGTACATCGTCTCATCGGTGGTCACGAGCAGGGGCCAGAGGTATTGGTTCCAGCCGTAGATGAACTGAATCACAAACAGCGCCGCAATCGATGTGCGCGAAAGTGGCAGCAGAATATCTTTGAAAAACCGCATGGGCGAAGCACCATCCACGCGGGCCGCCTCGACCAACTCATCGGGTACGGTGAGGAAAAACTGTCGGAAGAGGAAGGTCGCGGTGGCAGATGCAATCAGTGGGACGGTGAGGCCCGCCATGCTGTTGAGCATCTTCAGATCGGAAACGACCTCATAGGTGGGGCCAATGCG
>JANNXF010000351.1:0-4753 GCA_031409395.1 Polaromonas sp. | reverse complement strand
CTTGGATGCTATAAATTTAATAGCTATTCGCGCCCGTTCGATAAGGGCCAAAGCCCTGAAACACTCAAGCACGTGACACTGCTGGGCTCGGGCGCCATTCTGACCGAAGTGATCAAGGCAGCGCAGCAATTGGCCGACCTTGGCATGGAGGCGACGGTCTTCAGCGTGACCAGCTGGAGCGAATTGGCCCGCGACGGCGCGGCGTGCCAGCAACGTAAGCTGGAGGGTGAAGCGCTGAAACTTGAACCCTACATCGCACAACAACTGCAGGGCAGCCATGGCCCCATCATTGCGGCGACTGACTATGTGCGCGCCGTGCCCGAAAGCATTCGCGCTTTTCTGCCCGAAGGCCGACGCTACCTGACGCTGGGCACCGACGGCTTTGGCCGCAGCGATACGCGGGCGGCGCTGCGGCAGTTCTTTGGTGTGGACGCCAACAGCATCGTGAAGGCAGCGCTGCATTCGCTGGCAACGGCCTGAGCAAAAAAAGCCCGGTGCAGTAGCTCTGCACCGGGCTTTTTCAAACGCAAGACCAGGCGGCCTGCCGGGCCTGCCAGGGGCTTATTTCGGCAGCAACACCTTGTCAATCACATGAATCACGCCGTTGGACTGGTAGACGTCGGCAATCGTGACCTTGGCCGAGCCGCCTTTTTCGTCGGTGATGGTGACGCCACCCATCGCCGCCATGGCGGTCAGGTTGCCACCCGCGACGGTCTTGAGGGTGGCCTTGCCGCCACCTGCTGCAATCGCCTGGGTCAGGGCGGTGGCGTCCATCTTGCCAGCCACCACATGGTAGGTCAGCACGCCCGTCAGCGCAGCCTTGTTCTCTGGCTTGAGCAGGGTGTCTACGGTGCCGGCGGGCAGCGCGGCAAAGGCGGCGTTGGTGGGCGCAAACACGGTGAAGGGGCCCGCGCTTTTCAGCGTGTCCACCAGGCCGGCGGCCTTGACAGCGGCCACCAGTGTGGTGTGGTCCTTGGAGTTGACGGCGTTGTCGATGATGTCTTTGCTGGCCAGCATGGGCGCGCCGCCGACCATGACCTGCGCGAACGCGGGAAGCGCCGCAAAAGACAGGGCCATGGCCATGCCGATGGAGGCGAGTTTGTGTTTGGTTTGCATGTGAATTCCTGGAGCTGAAAGTTGAGTTGAAGTTGGAACAAAAGCCGAAATCAGAACGGATTTAAGCGGCTTCCATGAATACGGGGTGGGCGACCCAACGGATTCAGATTCAACTCAAGCACCCGCAAAATTCAGTGCCTGCAAAGGGTAATAAAAGGTAACCCGACCTTGGGCAGACGTACCGTCGCCAATCAGGCGGTACGCTCAAAAAATGCACGCACCGCCCGCGGGTACATCAGGTGCTCCTGCGTCAGCACACGGGCCGCCAGCGTGTCGGCGGTGTCCCCTGGCAGCACGGGCACCACGGCCTGCGCCAGGGTGGCGCCATGGTCCAGCTCGGCGGTGACCTGGTGCACGGTCGCGCCGGCCACCGTACAGCCTGCGTCAAGGGCGCGCTGGTGGGTATTGAGGCCGGTAAAGGCGGGCAGCAGCGACGGGTGCACATTGATCAGCCGCCCGGCGTAATGGCGGACAAAGCCCGGTGTGAGGATGCGCATGAAGCCCGCCAGCACCACCAGCGAAGGGGCCTGCGCATCAATGCGCGCCATCAGCGCCGCGTCAAAGGCCTCGCGTGAATCAAAGTCACGGTGCGACACCACCGCGCTGGCAATGCCCAGGCGCTTGGCCAGCAACAGCCCCTCGGCGTCCGGTTTGTTGCTGATAACCGCCGCAATGCGGACACCCAACCGGCCCTGCCAGTCTTCTTTGTGGGCAGCCTGGGCAATCGCCGCCATGTTGGAGCCACTGCCGGAAATCAGAATCACGATATTTTTCATGTTTTAAGATTTTTCATATCTTAAGATTATCCCCATGAGAGAACTCACCCCGATTGAAGCGCGCGTGCTGGCGACGCTGATGGAAAAAGCCCGTACCGTGCCGGACAGCTACCCGCTGTCGCTCAACACCCTGCTGCTCGGCTGCAACCAGAAAACCAGCCGCGACCCGGTCACCGACCTGTCTGAATCCCAGGCGCAGCAGGCGATTGACGCCCTGAAAGCCCACAGCCTGGTGTTTGAGGCGAGTTCCAGCCGGGTGCCGCGCTTTGAGCACAATTTTCAAAGGGGCTTTGGCGTGACCGAACCGCAGGCCGTGCTGCTGGGTCTGCTGATGCTGCGCGGCCCGCAAACCCCCGGCGAGTTGCGTACCAACAGCGAGCGCTGGTACAAATTTGCCGACATCGCCAGTGTGGAAGACGCCCTGGCGGCACTGAAAGCCCGGGGCGACGACAGCGGCAAAGCCATGGTGCTGCAGTTGCCAAGAGCGCCCGGCATGCGCGAGCAACGCTGGGTTCATCTGCTGTGCGGCGAGGTGCAGGGGGCTGCCAGCAGTCATGCAAGCGGGCCCGTCGCCCCCGGTGAAGCCGCCTTTGACCCTGCCGCAGAACCGGTGTCGCTGGGCCAGGCAGAGCGCCTGCAACAGCGCATTGAAACCCTGGAAAACCAGGTTTTGCAGCTTCAGGGCCAAATGGCCAACCTGCAAAAAGAGCTGGGTTTGTCTCAAGGCTGACAGGGTTTCCAGGACGATCGTGCTAAAAATGCGTTACTGGAGACCTCACTATGGATTTAGCTTTCACCCCTGACGAGCAGGCGTTCCGCGAAGAAATACGCGCCTGGGTTCATGCCAGCCTGCCTGCCGAGATATCGCACAAGGTGCATAACGCCCTGCGGCTGAGCCGAGACGACTTGCAGCGCTGGGCCAAAATTCTGGGTAAAAAAGGCTGGCTGGGCCACGGCTGGCCCAAGGAATTCGGCGGCCCGGGCTGGAACGCGGTGCAAAAACACCTGTTTGAAGAGGAATGCGCGCTGGCGGGTGCCCCCCGCGTCATCCCTTTTGGCCCGGTCATGGTCGCGCCCGTCATCATGGCGTTTGGCAATGCAGAGCAGCAAGCACGATTTTTGCCCGGCATCGCCAGCGGCGAGGTGTGGTGGAGCCAGGGCTACAGCGAGCCGGGCTCCGGCTCCGACCTGGCGTCGCTCAAATGCAAGGCCGAACGGCAGGGCAACAAATACATCGTCAATGGCCAGAAGACCTGGACCACACTGGGCCAGTACGGCGAATGGATTTTTTGCCTGGTGCGCACCAGCACCGAAGGCAAGCCGCAAACCGGCATTTCCTTTTTGCTGATCGACATGAAATCGCCCGGCGTGACGGTGCGGCCGATCAAGCTGCTGGACGGCGAGTCCGAAGTGAACGAGGTCTGGTTCGACAACGTTGAAGTGCCGGCCGAGAACCTGATCGGTGAAGAAAACAAGGGCTGGACCTATGCCAAGCACCTGCTCAGCCACGAACGCACCAATATCGCCGACGTCAACCGCAGCAAGCGGGAACTGGAGCGCCTGAAACAGATTGCCCAAAAAGAAGGGGTCTATGACGACCTGCGTTTTCGCGACGAAATAGCCAAGCTGGAAGTGGATGTGGTCGCCCTGGAAATGCTGGTGTTGCGGGTTTTGTCGGCTGAAAAATCCGGCAAGAACTCGCTCGATATTGCGGGCCTGCTCAAAATCCGCGGCAGCGAGATCCAGCAGCGCTACAGCGAACTCATGATGCTGGCTGCCGGCCCCTACAGCCTGCCCTTCATCGAAGAAGCCATGGAAGCCGGCTGGCAAGGCAACGCGACCGCCGGCGCGCTGGGCGGATTCCCGGGCGGTATGCCCGGCAACGCACCGCTGGCCTCTACGTATTTCAACATGCGCAAAACCACCATTTACGGCGGTTCCAACGAAGTGCAACGCAACATCGTTTCGCAAGTCGTACTCGGTTAACCGGGCATCCCCCAAAGATTCAGACGGGACACACATCATGGATTTTGATTTCACAGACGAGCAGGAACAGCTGCGCGACGCCGTGCGCAAATGGGTTGACAAAGGCTACGACTTCGAGCGCCGCCGCAGTATTGAAAAGACCGGTGGTTTTTCACGCGAGGCCTACGGCCAATTGGCTGAACTGGGCCTGACAGGCCTGTACATCCCCGAGGCGCATGACGGGCTGGGCATGGGGCCGGTCGAGGGCATGGTGGTCATGGAAGAGCTGGGCCGCGGCATTGTGCTGGAGCCCTTCACCCAGACATTGATTGCCGGCGCCGTGCTGTCGGGCTATGCCCCCGAAGCCGTCCAGGCAGCCTGGTTGCCCAAAATAGCGGCCGGTGAAAGCCTGGTGGTGTTGGCCTATCAGGAACGCGCGGCGCGCTACCGTTTTGAAAATTGTGCAGCAAAAGCGATTGCAGCCCAGGATTCATGGGCGCTGACCGCTACAAAAAGCATAGTACCCGCAGGTGACCAGGCCGACGCCTTCATGGTGCCCGCCATGGTGGATGGCAAGATGGCGCTGTTTCTGGTGGACCGCACGGCAGCGGGCGTTTCGGCGCACGGCTACAGCACGCAAGACGGCGCACGGGCGGCAGAAATCTCGCTGCAAAACGCAGCCGCCACGCTGATCACGCTGGACGGACTGGCGGCACTGGCCCACGCCATCGACATCGGCATTGCCGCCAGCTGCGCCGAAGCGGTGGGCGTGATGGACAAGACGCTGGCCATCACGGTCGAGTACATGAACACCCGCAAGCAGTTTGGCGTGGCCATCAGCAGTTTTCAGGCACTGCGGCACCGCGTGGCCGACATGAAAATGCAGCTGGAGCTGG
>JANNXF010000350.1:0-7066 GCA_031409395.1 Polaromonas sp. | reverse complement strand
GCCGTATGGCTAGTAGCACTGTCAGGTGATTATCCGGACCTGCCGCATTATCGACGTCGATCTGGATGCCATGGACGTCCGGCTCACTATGGGCGGCGAGCCGACCTTCATCTCGATGGATGATTTCGAATCGGACGAGTGGAACAACTCCGCCACAGGGCCGACCAAACGCATTCTATCAGGACAGTTGATCAAGCGGCTCCGCGCGCAATTCGCTCCCGGCGGGCTGTTGTTTTACGGTCAGGGGAAATGGTATCCCGGTGAAATGCTGCCGCGCTGGTCGCTCGCCTGTTATTGGCGCAAGGACGGCCAGCCGATCTGGCAAAACCCCGCCCTCTTTACCGACGAGCGCAAGCCCTGCACCTACACCAGCGCCGATGCCCAGCGCTTTGTGCAGACGCTCGCTGGCAAGCTCGGGCTGGCCACCAACTACATCACGCCTGGCTTTGAGGACACCTGGTACTACCTCTGGCGCGAGCGGCGCCTGCCCGTCAATGTCGACCCGTTTGACTCGCGCCTGGAAGAACCGATGGAGCGCGAACGCCTGCGCCGCGTCTTCATGCAGGGGCTCGATGCCGTGGTGGGCTATGTCTTGCCCCTGCAAACCAAAGAACAGCTGGCCAAAGACCGGCTTGCCCACAACGCACCAGCCGTCGCCCAGGCAATTCTGGCCGGGCCCAGGTGGACGACCGGGCCCTGGTTTTTCAGGGACGAGCGCATGTACCTGATGCCCGGCGACTCGCCCATGGGCTACCGCCTGCCGCTGGACTCCGTGCCCTGGGTTTCAAAAACCGACTACCCCTACATGATCGAGGCAGACCCGTTTGCCCCGCGCCAGGATTTGCCCTCGACCGCGGCCCTGGCGGCGCGCTACAACGCAGCGGCCGTGGCCAGCCGGCACACAGCCCAGGCTGCCCCCACAGCCGCTGCTGCGCCGGCAAGGCACAACAGCACCCATGCGTTTGCACAGTACATGGCCCGTTACCTGACGGGCAACGCAGCGCTCACCGAAGCCAGCCGGATCTTGCAGTACCGGCCCAGCGGCAATGGCCCCAAGGGCGAAACCGCCGGAACAGCACCCGCCAGCCTGGCAAGCCAGGCACCGGTAGCCGACACCAGCCGCGCGCCCAAGGCCTTCGAATCTGCCGCCTGGCTCACCCGCACCGCCCTGTGTGTGGAGGTGCGCGACCCGGGGCGTGCAAACGGGCCCAAAGAAGACCCCAAAGCCGGCGGGAAAGCAGGCAGCCCTGCGGCAAAAGGCAAAGGCGAAATCGGCGCCATCTATGTTTTCATGCCGCCCATGGAGCGACTTGAGGACTACCTGGACTTGCTGGCTGCGGTGGAAGCCACGGCACAAACACTGGGCATCACCATCGTGCTGGAGGGCTACCCGCCGCCGAGAGACCCACGCCTGAAAATGCTGCAGGTCACACCTGATCCGGGCGTGATCGAAGTCAATATCCACCCCGCCTACAACTGGGGCGAGCTGGTCGAGCACACCGAGTTCCTTTACAAAATCGCCCATGAAACCCGGCTGTCTGCCGAAAAGTTCATGACCGATGGCCGCCACACCGGCACCGGTGGCGGCAACCACTTTGTACTCGGTGGCGCCACGCCGGCCGACAGTCCGTTTTTGCGCAAACCCGAGGTACTGGCCAGCCTGATTGCCTACTGGCACAACCACCCGTCGCTCAGCTACCTGTTCAGCGGCATGTTCATTGGCCCGACCAGCCAGGCCCCGCGTGTCGATGAGGCGCGCAATGACCAGCTGTACGAGCTGGAAATTGCCCTGCGCGAAATTGCCGCCAACCGCGAGAAATACGGCGAGAACATGCCGCCATGGATTGTGGACCGCACGCTGCGCAATATTCTGGTGGACGTGACCGGCAACACCCACCGCAGCGAGTTCTGCATCGACAAGATGTATTCGCCCGACTCCGCCACGGGCCGCCTGGGCTTGCTGGAGTTGCGTGCCTTTGAAATGCCGCCACATGCGCGCATGAGCATTGCCCAGCAATTGCTGCTGCGCGCCCTGGTGGCGCGCTTCTGGAACAAGCCCTACCACGGCCGCATGACGCGCTGGGGCACGGAACTGCATGACCGCTTTTTGTTGCCCAGCCTGATACGCATGGATTTTGCCGACGTCCTGACCGAACTCAATGAGGCCGGCTACCCCTTTGACATGGGCTGGTTCGAGCCGCACTTTGAATTCCGCTTCCCGATGATTGGGCAAGTCAAGGCCAACAGCATGGAGCTGACGCTGCGCAGCGCGCTGGAGCCCTGGCATGTCATGGGAGAAGAAGGCTCTGCAGGCGGCACCGTGCGCTATGTCGATTCGTCGCTGGAGCGCGTTGAAGTGCACGTCACCGGTCTGAACGACAACCGCTACGTCATCACCGTGAATGGTCGCGCCCTGCCGCTGCAAAGCACCGGCCGCGTCGGCGAGTTTGTGGCCGGTGTGCGCTACAAGGCCTGGAACCCGCCGTCGGCTCTGCATCCGTCGATTGGCGTGCATGCACCGCTGACGTTTGACATCGTGGACACCTGGATGGAGCGTTCTCTGGGCGGCTGCCAGTACCACGTGGCGCACCCGGGCGGGCTCAGTTATGACACGCTGCCAGTCAACTCCTATGAAGCCGAAAGTCGCCGCTTGACACGGTTTTTCCGCATGGGCCACACGCCGGGCAAAATGCAGGTCTTGCCGGCACAGCCCAGCCGGGAGTTCCCATTCACGCTGGACTTGCGTTAGCCGGACACGCGCCGTGGCATGCAAGGGCATGTCCGGCCTTTTCAGGCGGTCTGTCTTATGCCTGCAACATTTGTATGCTGAGCCTGCATAAATAGCCGTCATGGCGGCCGGTTGCGGGGGCTTTCAACCTATTGGCGGGCAGGCCGCAGGCATACTTGGCGACAACTGACAGACCCTGTGGAAAATAACACCCCGTCACTCTTTGCCGCCCAGGCGCTCGATGCCCCCTGCGCACTGGCTGCCGCCCTGGCACCCACCGCTGTCGCAGGCCACTTTGATGAGCTGCGGGGCCGGACTTTTACGCCTTCTTCCACCCCGGCGCCTGCCAAACCGGCAGCACCGCCGCCGCTGGCAGCGCTGCCCTCGCTGCGCTGGGCAAGCCCATCGGGCAGCAGCAGCTCGCAGAGTCAAAGCACTTCGGCGCCCGACAACCACCAGCCCCCCCCGCCGGCGCTGGGCGGCGAAGAACTCCTGTCGCCCCACTGGAGCCGCTTTTTCAATTTTCTGGGTCCGGAAGATTTTTACGACCTGAACCACCGCACCACCAGCCTGCAGCGCCAGATCCGCGACAACGGCGTCACCTACAACGTCTACGCCGATGCCAACGGCCCGCAGCGACCCTGGTCGCTCGACCTGTTCCCGATGATCGTCTCCAGCGCAGACTGGGCGCTCATCGAAGCGGGCATACAGCAACGCGCCCGCCTGCTCGACCGGGTGATGGCCGACATTTACGGTCCCCAGCAACTGCTCTCCCAGGGTCTTTTGCCCAGCGCGCTGGTACATGCCCATCCTGGCTACCTTCGCGACATGCGGGGGGTCACCCCCCCGGGCAGCACCTACCTGCACATTGCCGCATTTGACCTGGCGCATGGCCCCGACGGCCAGTGGTCTGTGGTGTCCCAGCGCACCCAGGCGCCATCGGGCCTGGGCTATCTGCTGGAGAATCGCCAGACCATCTCGCTGCTGTTTCCCGAAGCTTTCCGGGAAATGGAAGTACAGGGCCTGACGGACGTCTACAAGGCGCTGGTGGACGGCCTGAAAACCATGAGTCCGCGCAACGGCCAGGGCGGTGACAGCCGCGTGGTGCTGCTGACCCCCGGCCCCTACAACGAAACCTATTTTGAACACGCCTACCTGGCCCGCTTTTTAGGCCTGACACTGGTCGAAGGCAGCGACCTGCTGGTCAGGGACGAACGGCTGTACCTGAAAACACTGCAAGGCCTGGAGCCGGTGCACGGCCTGCTCAAGCGGCTTGACGACGAGTTCCTCGATCCGCTGGAGTTGCGTTCCGACTCCACACTCGGTGTGCCGGGCTTGCTGCAAGTCATACGGGCGGGCAATGTTCAGGTGGTCAATGCGCCCGGTTCGGCTTTCCTGGAGTCCACCGCGCTGCTGGGGTTTTTACCCGCGCTTTCACAGCACTTGTTGGGAGAAACGCTGGCCTTGCCGTCCCTGGCCACCTGGTGGTGTGGCGAGCAGGCCGTGATGCAGGACGTGCTCAGCCAGCTCAAGGATTGCGTGATCAAGCCCACCTATCCCGGCACGGGCATGGACTCGGTCATAGGCAACACGCTGTCCCGCCGCCAGCATGACGAATGGGCGGGCCGCATTGTCCGGCGGGGCGAAGACTACACCGTGCAGGCCTACCTGCCGCTGTCGCAAACCCCCACCTGGCAGGGCGAGCGGATTGCCCCGCGTTCGGCCATGCTGCGGGTGTTTGCGGTGGCCGATGGCGCGGGCTCCTGGCATGTGCTGCCGGGGGGCCTGGCCCGGCTGGCCGGCAAGAACGAGAACATGGCGTCCATGCAACACGGTGGCAGCAGCGCAGACGTGTGGGTGCTGGGCCAGCCATCGGGCACGGCGGCCAGTGCGCCTGAGCGTCCGCTGGCGGCCAAATACCCCGGTCAGCCCGCGCCGGGCTGGGCCACCGCCCCCTTGCGCCACCGCCCGCCGGTGACCAGCCGGGCGGCTGAAAACCTCTTCTGGCTGGGTCGCTACACCGAGCGCGCCGAAAACTCCACCCGCCTGGCCCAGATCACCCTGCTCAACCTGGGCAGCGAAGCCAAAAGCGCCCAGCCGCTGCTGGCCTGGCTGACCAGCATGGCGATCGGCAACGCGCTAGTGCTCGATTCGGTGCCCCCCGCCACGCACGCACGCCGCGTTTTTGAACGCGCCCTGATTGCCAACCTCGCCAACACCGAACAGGCCGCCAGCGTGGGGGTCAACCTGAGTGCGCTCAAGCAGGCGGCATCAAGCGTGCGCGAGCGCCTGTCGCAGGAACAATGGCACGTCATCGTTCGTGCCGAGGCCGATTTTTTTGCCCGCTGCAAGGCCTTCACGGCGGCAGGTTCTTCAACGGGTACGGCGACCCAGACCCAGAGCCAGCGCAGCCAGCCCGTAACCGACCACCCCGCAGACTACTCATCGGTTGACGCGCTTCAGGCGCTGGAGTCAACCAGCGGATTTCTCGCCGCCATGACCGGCGCGCAGACCGACCGCATGACACGCGACGACGGCTGGCGGCTGCTGAGCATTGGCCGTCTGATTGAACGCCTGAACACGCTGGCCGCAGCGTTGTTGCGCGGGTTTGAAACCGACGCCATTTTTGACGATGGGGGGTTTTGCGCCATCGTGGCCCTGTTTGACAGCACCATCTCCTTTAATGCGCAGTACCAGCAGCGCCGCGATATTGCCGCCCTGCTGGACCTGCTGGTGCTTGACCTGGACAACCCGCGGTCTATCGGCTGGGTGGTCAAGACCCTGCGCGGACGCCTGGCCAAACTGGCAGGCAGCGCACCCAACGAGCTGTCCGACCTGTCGTTCAGCCTGCCAGACCCTGGCAGCTGGGTGCTGGCCGATTTGTGCCATATCGCACGGGCAGAAGACGTCCTGGGCGGTGACGCCGGCATCAGCCTGGTTGACCACCAGGGCGAGCCCTACACACACCTGATCAACTTGCTGGTTCAGTGCTGTGACGCGGCTTTGAGCCTGTCAGACACGATCAGCCGCCGCTACTTCAGCCACGCGGCTTCTGGCAGCCAGAGCCTGGGGGCATGACACCATGTTGCTCCATGTTGTTCACGAAACCAGCTACCGCTATTCCCCGGCGGTAGAAAACGCCCACCATGTGGTGCATCTCAAGCCTGCCACCTTCGGCGGCCAGACGCTGCTGAACCATGCGCTGCATGTAGACCCCGCGCCCGTGCAGCTGCGCGACGCGATTGACGGGTTTGGCAATACGCGCACCTATTTTTCACTGCAGACCGCGCATGACGTGCTGACCGTGGTGGCCGACAGCGTGGTGTCGACCTCGCCGGTCTGGCCCCTGCAGGCCGCCGCGCCGCCTGCCGATAGTGCTCTGCCGGCGTCATGGGAACAGGTGAGGGACCAGTTTCGTTACCGGGCGGGTGCCCGCTACGACAGCGCCTCCGAGTTCCTGTTTGCCTCCGCCTATGTGCCCCGCGACGACGCCTTCGTGGCGTTTGCGCGGCCCAGCTTTCTGCCCGGCCGGCCGCTGGCAGAAGCAGCGCAAGACCTGATGACGCGCATACACACCACCATGGTGTACGAAAGCGAAAGCACCGAGGTCAACACCCCGGCGCTGGACGCGCTCAAGCAAGGCAAGGGGGTTTGCCAGGATTTTGCGCACATCATGGTGGCCTGCTGCCGTGCCATGGGCTTGCCGGCCCGCTACGTCAGCGGCTACATGCTCACCAACCCGCCGCCCGGCCAGCCACGGCTGATTGGCAGCGATGCCTCGCATGCCTGGGCTTCGGTGTACTGCCCGGGTTCTGGCGCTGACGAAGGCCAGGGCGCGTGGCTGGACTTTGACCCGACCAACAACCGCGCGCCCGGCGAAGACTATGTGCTGCTTGCCACCGGCCGCGACTTTCTGGATGTTTCCCCACTGCGCGGCGTGATTCGCGGCGGCGCCCGGCACATCCTGGACGTGGCGGTGACGGTCACACCGCTGGACCTGCCGGCACCCGCCGCGCCAGCCGGTGAGCAGGCTCAATCCCTCTAGACCCAGCAAGGGCCCGGCACAGTCGAGCAGTCGGGCAAACGGACAAGGGCCGCCGGATGGGGTTCGCTGAACCCGACCGCCTTGCGTTAAGATCAAAAAGTAAAAACGGAAACGCTTCGAGTTGCTATATTTTTAATAGCTACTTGCGCAGGCTTTGCTGGGGTTGGAGGGTGTTTTGATCTTAAAAGCTCGCTTTCCACTGATTTACTCCCTCTCCCTCTGGGAGAGGGCGGGGGTGAGGGCTCCCCGACCCCGCGCGCGGCCCATTTTTATCGCCGCAATTGGTCGGAAAA
>JANNXF010000349.1:0-27016 GCA_031409395.1 Polaromonas sp. | reverse complement strand
GCCAATGTCGTTGCCCGCCGAGAAAATGGTTTCGTGGCCCTGAATCACCACCACGCGCACCGCAGCGTCGCTGCTGGCCGACGCCAGGGCGTCGGCCAGGGCGCTGTACATGCTGGCGGTGATCGAATTTTTCTTGTCCAGACGGTTGATGGTGAGCGTCATCACGCCCGCATCAATGTGGGTCAGGATGTCGGAGGAGGTGGAAGTGGAAGTGGAAGTGGTGGTCATAGATGGGTGCCGTGTAGTAGATCAAGTGTAAAACGTGCCGCAAGGGCGACTATTCTTTGTAATAAACCAGTTGCGTGCTGGTGGCCAACAGCACCCCCGCTTCGCTCCAGAGCTGGGCGGTCTGGTCAGAAAACCCGTGCCTGAAAACCTGCGCCCGGGCTTGCGCCAGCAGATAGCCTGTGCCCGTGTCTTGCAACTGGGCAAGGCTGGCGTGAAAGTAAGTGGTCATGGACACCGTGCCCGCCGGCACCCGCGTTGCGCGGCGCAACCAGATGCGCGGGTAAAACACATCAGCCATGGCCGTCAGCGAGGCGAAATCCAGCGGGCGCGGCACATCGTCGCGCACCCAGAGCTGGCTCATCGACGGGTTGGCGGTGTCAGCCACGCGGCCATCCCAGACGTCGGGAACAGCGCCGCAGACAATGCGCAAGTCGTAGCGGTTGATCCATGCCAGTGGACTCGCACGCTTCTCACGCGGCAGATCCCCCGGTGCCGGCACTTGGGGCAGGGGCGCGTCGCTCAGGTCCCAGGTGTCGCGGCACAGCGCCGTCATGGCCGTGGCGGTCATCGCGACTTCGGGCTCTCCGGCGGCATTGGTCTGGCTCAGGGCAATCACCCAGTGCTGGGTGGACCGGTTGGTGCGCACAGGGGTGGCCGAAATACTGAAGGCGCCCGCCCGGGTGGCGCTGACATAGTTCACGGTGAGCGCCACCGGCTCGCCGAGCCGGGCCGGGTGCTGCAGCACGGCCTGCAGCGCCGTGGCGGCGGTCATGCCGCCAAAAGGGCCCACCATGTTCCAGTAAGCCGGACTGGTCTGCCCCACCCAGGTATCGGGCTGGTCGCTGGCGGCGGCCTGCAGTTGCAGGGCCTGGTCAAACAAGTGTGTGCTCATGGCGTTAGTTTGGGGCGAAACCGGCCCTCAGACAGTCGTGTCCGCGACCTGCGCCCTGACAGGCAAGCTGGTCATGTCTGCCATGATTTCTTGCGCGCGCGGCCACAGGGTCGTGCGGAACTGTTCACGGAAAAACCCGAAGTGGCCAATCCGCCTGACCTGCAGATCGGCGGGTGAAATGCGCTCAATGCTGCATGGCGCGCTGGTGTACAGATTGATCAGGTTTTGGGTGCCGCGCCAGGTCATCAGCTCGTCGTCGGCAATCGACACGGCACGCACCGGGAAGGTCACGGCGGCGTAGCTCTGGCGGGCGGCTTCCCCCTCGGCACCCACGCTGTACTGCGGATGCAGGCACCACTTGCGCCACTGCAGGATCACGCCCGCCGGCAGGTCGCCTACTTTCTTGAGCTTGCCGCCCGGAAAATACCCCCACACGCGCGTGGCCAGGGGCACCAGCAGATACCAGAAATACAGCACCATGCGCCGCAGCTGCGGCGCGTTGTCGCGCCAGTAGCCACTGCCAGACGCAATACTCACCAGTCCGGCAATCTGCCCCTGACGCTTGAAAAACCCTGGCAACTGCGCGCCCAGGCTGTGGCCCAACAGGTACAGGGGGGCATCGGGCAGCGCGGCTTTGGCGGCGTCAACGACGGCCTCGTAGTCACGCGCCCAATCGAACAGGTTGGCCTCAAAGCCCCGCAGGCCGCCACTGGCGGTGTCGGGCCGTGAATCGCCCGAGCCGCGGTAGTCAAACGTCGTGACGCGAAAACCCTGCTTGGACAGCCAGCCGGCAAAAGCCGCGTAGTAGTCCTGCCGCACCCCCATCGCGCCGCCTATGACCACACTGGTGTGGCTTGAGGCCGACTCATAAACACGCAGCGAAAGTTTGGCGGCACCCGTGTTGAGGGTCTGCTGGTTCATGGCGATGTCTCCTCTTGGTTGACCGGCGTCTGCGAAAACAGCGCCCCGCATGGACCTGGCGGGCGCGATGAGAGGCAAGGCGGACGGAGTGGGCCCAGCGGAACGTACGTCAGGGACGTGAGCCGGACCCGGGCCGAAGATCGTCGGCCCAGCCGCTTTTAGACGCGCTCAAAAATCCCGGCGGCGCCCTGGCCCATGCCCACGCACATGGTCACCATGCCGTACTTCAGCTGGTGGCGTTGCAGCGCATGAATCACGGTGGCGGCCCGAATCGCACCGGTGGCACCCAGCGGATGGCCCAACGCAATTGCGCCGCCCATGGGGTTGACCTTGGCGGTGTTCAGGCCCAGCGTGTTGATGACCGCCAGTGACTGGGCCGCAAAGGCCTCATTCAACTCAAACCAGTCAATGTCGTCCTGCTTCAGCCCGGCGTAGCGCAGCGCGGCCGGAATGGCTTCAATCGGGCCAATGCCCATGATGTGCGGCGGCACGCCCTTGGCGGCGTAGCTGACAAAACGCGCCAGCGGCGTCAGGCCAAACTGTTTCACGGCTTTTTCGCTGGCCAGAATCAGCGCGCCCGCGCCGTCCGAGGTTTGCGAGCTGTTGCCGGCGGTGACTGAGCCACGCGCAGAAAACACGGTCTTGAGTTTGGCCAGGCCTTCCACCGTGGTGTCGGGGCGGGCGCCTTCGTCGGTGTCTACCGTGCGGGTTCTGGCCACGACTTCACCGGTTTCCAGGTTGGCGCTGCGGTCAGTCACTTCGACGGCCGTGATTTCATTTTTGAACTCACCCGCCTGCTGCGCCTTGAGCGCCTTCATGTGGGATTCGTAGGCAAACTGGTCTTGCGCCTCGCGCGAGACTTTCCACTGCTGCGCGACTTTCTCGGCCGTCAGGCCCATGCCGTAGGCAATGCCGACATCTTCGTCGTTGGCAAACATGGCGGGCGACAGCGAGGGCGAGTTGCCCGACATCGGCACCATGCTCATGCTTTCCACACCAGCGGCAATCATGACCTCGGCTTCGCCCACGCGAATGCGGTCTGCCGCCATTTGCACCGCCGACAGGCCCGAGGCGCAAAAACGGTTGACGGTGATACCGCCCACGCTGGTCGGCAAACCGGCCAGTACCGCGCCGATACGGGCAATGTTCAGACCCTGAGGGCCCTCTGGAATGGCGCAACCGCAAATGATGTCTTCAATCGCCTTCGGGTCCAGCGTGGGCACCTGCGCCAGCGCGGCCTGCAGCGCCTTGACCAGCAGGTCGTCTGGCCGGGTGTTGCGGAAAAAGCCGCGGTGCGAACGGCCAATGGGCGTGCGCGTGGCGGCAACGATGTAAGCGTCCTGGACTTGTTTGGCCATGATGATTTCCTTCAATTCTTCAGTTACTAGCTTTAGCTTTTCCGCGGGCCGGAGGGTATCCAGGCCCAGACAAATTCACACTCGACCGGGTTCACGCCGGCTTCGTCCGTCACGGTGACGGCGACATGGACTTCGCCCTTGTCGCTGGCCTGCATCAGGGCGCGCTGCTCTGCGCTCAGGGTGGCCACGGCACGCATGGCCCCGGTGGCGCGCTTTTTGAACACCATCTTCAGCTCTTTGGCCAAGGGGATGCAATCGTCGCGCACGTTCATGCCGACCACCATGCCCGTGGCGGTTTCAGCCAGCAGATTCATGGCCGAGGCGTGCACGCCACCAATGTGGTTTTGCACCTTCTTGTCGTTCCTGATGCCGATTTCCACGCTGTGGGTCGCCATCTGCAGAAAGGTCAGGCCGGCGGTGCCGGTAAACGGCACGGCCCGGCGCAGCACCACGCTGCGAAACCACGGGCGCGCAAAGGCCGGCACATCCTTGAGGCGATCCAGCTGTCGCTCCAGCCGGTTGGGGGCGTGGTCGGCCGCCATCAGTTCCTCACGGGTTTGCCCGTGCTCATCATGCCCATGATGCGTTCCTGCGTTTTGGGGTGCTCAAGCAAGGAGCAAAACGCCTTGCGCTCCAGCGTCATCAAATACGCTTCTGTCACCAGCGTGCCGGCATCCACATCGCCGCCACAGACCACATGGGCGATCAGGCTGGCAATGTGAAAGTCGTGCGCACTGATGAAGCCGCCGTCACGCATGTTGACCAGCTGGCCCTTGATGGTGGCCAGGCCGTTGCGGCCCACCACCGGAAAAGGGCGCTGGTGCGGTGCGCGGTAGCCCGAATTGAACAGGGCGCGGGCCTCGTTCAGCGCGACAAACAGCAGTTCGTCCTTGTTCGGCACAATCACGTCGCTGTGCAGCAGGTAGCCGATCTTGCGGCTCTCGATGGCACTGGTGCCCACAGTGGCCATGGCGGCTGCGGTAAAACCGGCCGTCAGGAAAGGCAGCACGTCCTTGTTGGCAGAGGTTTCGGCGTTTTCAGCCGCGCGGCGGGCAATATAGGCCAGACCCCCGGCACCGGGCACCAGGCCCACGCCGACTTCGACCAGGCCAATATAGCTTTCCATGGCCGCCACACGCCGGGCCGAATACACCGCCATCTCGCAACCACCGCCCAGCGCCAGGCCGCGAATGGCCGACACCACGGGCACGGCCGCATAACGCAGCTTGAGCATGACGTTTTGCAACTCCGCCTCGGCCCCTTCAATGGCTTTGGCGCCGCCCATCATGAAAGCGGGCAGCATGGCCTGCAGGTCGGCACCGGCCGAGAACATCTCGTCGCCCGACCAGATCACCATGCCCTTGTAGCTTTTCTCGGCCAGGTCAACGCCCATGGCCAGGCCCTCGGCCACGTCGGGGCTGATGGCATGCATCTTGGTCTTGATGCTGGCGATCAGCACGTCGTTCTGGTCGCCGTCCAGCGTCCACAAACGGATTGCATCGTCTTCGTGCAGCGTCGTGCCGGCCGTTTCAAAGGCCGGTGCGTTGGAACCCAGCACGTCTTCCGGGAAATGCTGGCGCGCATACACCGGCAGATTGCGGCGGGGGATGAATTTTTGGGCCGAGGCACTCCACGAGCCTGCCGGGGTGTGTACACCGCCCGCAGCGGCGACCGGGCCGTTGAACACCCAGTCAGGCAAGGGCGCACTGGAGATGGCCTTGCCGGCGTCGATGTCTTCCTTGATCCAGGTGGCCACCTGCAGCCAGCCGGCCTGCTGCCACAGCTCGAACGGGCCCTGCTTGGCACCAAAGCCCCAGCGCATGGCGAAGTCAATGTCGCGGGCCGACTCGGCAATGCTTTCCAGGTGCACGGCGGCATAGTGGAACTGGTCGCGCAACACCGCCCACAAAAAGCGGGCTTCGGCGCCTTCGGCTTCGCGCAGCAGTTTCAGGCGCTCACCGGCAGGCTTTTTCAGCATGCGGCCGACCACCTCGTTGGCCTTGGCGCCGCCGGGCACGTAGTCCATGCTTTCGGGGTCCAGGCGCAAGATGTCGCGGCCGACTTTCTTGTAAAAACCGGCCCCGGTTTTCTGGCCCAGGCTTTTGGATTCGAGCAGCTTGGCCAGCACCGGCGGCGTGCCGTACATGTCAGAAAAAGGGTCTGGCGTTTTGTCCGGACCGAGGTTGTCCTGCAGCGTCTTGATGACGTGGGCCATGGTGTCCAGACCGACCACGTCGGCGGTGCGGAAGGTGCCCGAGCTGGCGCGACCCAGCTTCTTGCCGGTCAGGTCATCAACCACGTCATAGCTCAGGCCAAAGGTTTCGGCTTCCTTGATGGTGGCCAGCATGCCGGCAATGCCGACGCGGTTGGCGATGAAATTGGGTGTGTCGTGGGCGCGGATCACACCCTTGCCGAGCGCGCTGGTGACAAAGGCTTCCAGGTCGTCGAGCACCTGGGGCTGCGTGGTGGGTGTGTTGATCAGCTCGACCAGCGCCATGTAGCGCGGCGGGTTGAAGAAGTGAATGCCGCAGAAACGCGGCTTGATGGCTTCGGGCAGGGCCTCGCTGAGCGTGGTGATCGACAGGCCCGAGGTGTTGCTGGCCACGATGGCGCCTTCGGCGATGAAGGGCGCGATCTTGTGGTACAGGTCGGTCTTCCAGTCCATGCGCTCGGCAATCGCCTCAATGATGAGGTCGCAGCCCAAAAGCTGCTCCATGTGCTCTTCGTAGTTGGCCTGCTGGATCAGGGCGGCGTCTTCCGGCACGCCCAGCGGCGCGGGCTTGAGCTTTTTAAGCCCCTCGATCGCGCGGCTGACGATGCCGTTTTTCGGACCTTCCCGGGCCGGCAGGTCAAACAGCACCACCGGCACTTTGAGGTTGACGAGATGGGCGGCAATCTGCGCGCCCATGACGCCCGCGCCGAGAACGGCGACTTTTTTGACAGTAAAACGGGACATGGATTTTCTTTCTTCTGAGGTCTGAGGCCGGATCAGGGCCATCGCCATTACTGAACGCGAACCCAGGTCTGGGTTCGCCCAAAGGGCCCGAAAGAGCCCCTGACTTCAAGTTTTTTTCCGCCGTCAATCGGCGTCATGCGCAAGGTGTAGCTGCGGCCGTTTTCCGGGTCGAGAATCTTGCCGCCTTCCCACACCTCGGCGTCCTGCGACTTTTTGGCGTTGCGGATGATTTCCAGTCCCAGGATGGGCTTGTCCTTGCGGTCGTCACTGCACTCGGTGCAAAGGTCGGTGGGGCTGGCATTTTTGAGCAGGCGCTTTTCGATTTTCCCGCTCAGAACACCGGCGGTGTCCACAACGCGCACCTCGGCTTTGGCCTCGCCGGTTTTGTCGTCGTAGTTGCGCCACAAGCCTGCGGGCGTGCTTTGGGCCCCTGCCGGGAGCGCAACTGCCACGGCAATTGCTCCTAATAAAGTAGCTGCTTGCACACGTTTCATATGGGCTCCCGGGTTAAAAGGCTTGAAAGATCAGGCCAGCGCGGCGTCGGTGTCCATCAGCGCCTTGCTGCCGGTACGGGCCGTGCGCATCAGCGTCGCGGTTTCCTGGTACAGCTTGGCGAAGTAGAATCGGGCTGTTTGCTCCTTGGCCAGGTAGATGGGGTCGTTGTTGCCCGCAGCGATCTCGCGCAGCGCGACCTGCGCCATGCGGGCCCAGAAGTAGCCAAACACCAGGTGGCCCGCCACACGCAGGTAATCCACCGCAGCGGCACCCACCTCGTCGGGGTTCTGAAAGCCCTTGAAACCGAGTTCGGTGGTGAACTTGGTCATCTGGTCGGCCAGGTAGGCCAGCGGGTTGATGAACTCGGCCATCTTCTCGTTCACGCCTTCTTCTTGCACCAGCGCGCCAATCAGCTTGCCAAACTTTTTAAGCGTTGCGCCGTTGTTGCTCAGGATTTTGCGGCCCAGCAAGTCCAGTGACTGGATGGTGTTGGTGCCTTCGTAAATCATGTTGATGCGGTTGTCGCGCACAAACTGCTCCATGCCCCACTCTTTCACGTAGCCATGACCACCAAACACCTGCATGCAAGCATTGGTGGAAATATGACCGTTGTCGGTCAGGAAAGCCTTGACGATAGGCGTCAGCAGCGACAGAACTTCACCGCTTTCCTTGCGCACGGCTTCGTCGGGGTGCTCGTGCTCTTTGTCCAGCAGCACGGCGCAGTAGGTGGCCAGGGCGCGGCCACCTTCAGCATAGGCCTTGGCGGTCAGAAGCATTTTTCGCACATCTGGGTGCACGATGATGGGGTCAGCCGGCATGTCTTTGGCTTTGACACCGGACAGTGACCGCATTTGAATGCGGTCTTTGGCATAGGCCAAGGCGTTTTGGTAAGCCACTTCGGTGAGGCCCAGGGACTGGTTGCCGACACCCAGGCGCGCGGCGTTCATCATGACAAACATGCCCTGCATGCCCTTGTTGGGCGCACCGACCAGCGTACCAATGGCGCCGTCCAGAACGATTTGCGCTGTGGCGTTGCCGTGGATACCCATTTTGTGCTCCAGGCCGCCGCAGTAAATGCCGTTGCGTGCACCCAGCGTGCCGTCTTGGTTCACCATGAACTTGGGCACGATGAACAGGCTCACGCCTTTGATGCCTGCGGGCGCGTCCGCCAGGCGGGCCAGCACCAGGTGAATGATGTTGCCGGCCATGTCGTGCTCACCGGCGCTGATGAAAATTTTGTTGCCGGTGATTTTGTAGGTGCCGTCTGGAAGTGCTTCAGCCTTGGTGCGCATCAGGCCCAGGTCAGTGCCGCAATGCGGCTCGGTCAGGCACATGGTGCCGGTCCATTCGCCGCTGGTCATTTTGTGCAGGTAGGTCTGCTTTTGTTCTTCGGTGCCATGGCTGTGCAGCGCGGCGTGCGCGCCATGCGTCAGGCCGGGGTACATGGTCCAGGCCTGGTTGGCGCTGTTGAGCATTTCATAAAAACACTGGTTAATCACCAGTGGCAAGCCCTGGCCGCCAAAGGCCGGGTCGCCGCTGAGTGACGGCCAGCCGCCCTCGACATACTTGGTGTAGGCTTCTTTGAAACCTTTGGGCGTGGTCACGGCGTGGGTGGTGATGTCAAGCTTGCAGCCTTCTTCGTCGCCGCTGATATTGAGCGGGAACACCACTTCGGTAGCGAACTTGGCACCCTCTTCAAGCACGGCGTTGATGGTGTCGAGGTCTGCGTCAGCGTACTTGGCAATGGGCTGGAGCTCTTCGGTCACCTTGAGAACTTCGTGCATGACAAACTGCATGTCGCGCAGGGGTGGGTTGTAGATCGGCATGTAAATACTCCTTGATGACTGGGAAAATGAAGGTAAATCGATAACCTGAAAAATCAGACGTGTTTTGGTGCGCTGCCATAGCGCAACAGGATGTTGGCAAAACCGGCGTTCGCGCGGCTGACCGAGCCAGGGGTTTTTAAAAAGCGGGCTTCGTAGTGAAGCGCCAGAATCAGTCCGTGAATCTCAAACGCCATCTGGTGCTCATCGACATCTTCGCGCAGGTGACCCGCCTGTCTGGACTGAACCACCGCACGGTCCATCGCAGCCAGCCAAGTTTTAACCGAGCCCGCGAGCGCATCGCGGACCGGACCGGGGCGGTCGTCAAACTCAACGGCACCGCTGATAAACAGGCAGCCCGAATCAATCTCGACCGAGGTCCGGTTCATCCAGTTCTGGAACAGCGCCTGCAAGCGAGGCATCCCTTTGGGCTGCTCAAGCGCAGGGTAAAACACCTCTTCTTCAAAGCGGGTGTAATACTCGCGAATCACGGATATCTGCAGTTCCTCGCGCGAACCGAAATGGGCAAACACACCCGACTTGCTCATGTGCATGACCTCGGCCAGAGCGCCTATGCTCAGGCCCTCCAGACCGATCTGCGTGGCCAGGCCCAGAGCCGCATCCACGATGGCGGCTTTGGTTTGCTGGCCTTTTTGCTGGCTTTTGGGCACAGCACCGCCGGCAGGTACGCTGCGGGCGGTTTTGACAGGCAGTTCAGTAACGGACATGGTTGGGACCAAAATAAAACGAACGATCGTTCTATTTTGCAGCAATTTGATGACCGCTACATGTCCAGGGGCACTTATTTCTAGGGGTCAGCTTCTAAGTATTTCCCGGGTTTACCCTTGAAAATCGACCGCCCACCCGCAACGCCGCGTCACCCGCCTGCCGCACCGCAGGCGCGGGACGCTGAGGCCGGCACTTCAGCGCTTGAAAGCCACCACCCGCTGGTGCTGCTCGCCCAGGCCTTCGATGCCGAGGGCCATCTGGTCGCCCTTTTTCAGAAATACTGGGGGCTTCATGCCCAGACCCACACCGGGCGGCGTGCCGGTGGTGATCACGTCGCCGGGCTCCAGCGTCATGAACTGGCTGACGTAGCTGACGATCTTGGCCACGCTGAAGATCATGGTTTTGGTGTTGCCGGTTTGCACCCGCTTGCCATTGACATCCAGCCACATGGCGAGTTTTTGCGGATTGGGCACCTCGTCGCGCGTCACCAGCCAGGGGCCCAGCGGGCCAAAGGTGTCGCAGCCCTTGCCCTTGTCCCAGGTGCCGCCGCGTTCAATCTGAAACTCGCGCTCGCTGACATCGTTGATGGTGCAGTAGCCAGCCACATGGTTTAGCGCTTCTTTTTGCGACACGTAGCGGGCGCGTGTGCCGATCACCACGCCGAGTTCGATTTCCCAGTCGGTCTTGACCGAGCCCTTGGGCAGCATCACCGGATCGTTGGGGCCCTGGATGCAGCTGGTCGCTTTCATGAAAACCACGGGCTCGGCCGGAATGGGCAGGCCGGATTCGGCCGCATGGTCGGCGTAATTCAGGCCAATGGCAATGAACTTGGGCACGCCGGTGACGGGGCTGCCGTAGCGGGGCGAGCCTTTCACCAGCGGCAGCTTGTCGGTTTTGAGTTTGCGCAATTTGGCCAGTGCCGCATCGCCCAGCTGCTCAGGCCCGATGTCCTTGATGTGGGCGCTCAAATCGCGCAGCTTGCCCTCGGCATCGATCAGGCCAGGTTTTTCTTTTCCGGGATTACCGTAGCGAACGAGTTTCATGGTGACTTCCTTTTTTTCAACCGTGTTAAAGACTCAGTAGGTAGCGCGGCCGCCGGACAGGTCAAACACTGCGCCGGTAGAAAACGAGCATTCTTCGGTGCACAGCCATGCCACCATGGCCGCCACCTCTTCGGGTTCGCCAAAGCGCCCCATCGGGATTTTTGACAGCATAAACTGAACATGCTGGGCGCTCATCTGGTCAAAAATGGCGGTCTTGACCGCCGCTGGCGTGACGCAGTTGACGCGAATACCGGTGCCGGCCAATTCCTTGCCCAGGGACTTGGTCAGCGCCATCACCGCCGCCTTGCTGGCACTGTAGGCGCTGGCGTTCGGGTTACCCTCTTTGCCGGCCACCGACGCGATGTTCACGATACGCCCGTAATTGTGCTGCTGCATCAGGGGTACCACCTCGCGGCAGCAGTAAAACAGGCCGTTGAGGTTGACCTGCAGCACCTGCAGCCATTGCTCGGGCGGGTAGTCCCACAGCGTGACATTCGGGCCGGTGATGCCCGCGCAGTTGACCAGCACATCAATCTTCGCGTGGTGCAGCGCGGTTTGGCGCACCGCGCCCAGCACACTCGAATGGTCGCCGACATCCACCGGCACACAGTGGACTGGCTGCCCCAGCAACTGTACGGCTGCCGCCATGGCCGCGGCATCCCGGTCCCACCAGGTCACCGAGGCACCCGAGGCCAGCAGCCGCCGGGTGATGGCCAGGCCCAGCCCCGCCGCGCCGCCGGTGACCACCGCATGCCTGCCCCCAAGATCGAGCTGGTTCATATCGTGATGCCGCCGTCAATGCTGTAGGCCTGGCCGGTCACAAAAGCCGATTCGTCGCTGGCCAGAAACACCACCAGCGGCGCAATTTCATGGGCCTGCGCCAAACGGCCCAGCGGCTGGCGCGCGACAAAGTTTTTCCGCGCCTCGACCGGGTCAGCATTGGCATTGATGCGGTCCTGCAGCGAGGGCGTGTCCACCGTCCCCGGGCAAATGGCGTTGCAACGCACCCCATGCCCGACAAAATCGGCAGCGACGCTTTTGGTCAGACCAATCACGGCCGCCTTGGTGGTGCCGTAGATGAAGCGGTTGGGCAAGCCCTTGATGCTGCTGCACACGCTGGCCATGTTGATGATGCTGCCGCTTTTTTGTGCCAGCATTTGGGGGAGCACCGCCTGGATCATCCAGAACTGCGAACGCACGTTGAGGTTGAAGGCAAATTCCAGGTCGGCGTCCAGGGCGTCCAGTGCCGTGCCGCCGTGCACAAAGCCCGCGCAATTGAACAGCACATCAAGGGCCGGCAGGCCCGCCACCAGCGCAGCAATCGCGGATTTGTCCAGCACGTCAAGCGGCAGCGCCGTGACGTTGGCCACGCCGCGGTAGCTCTCCAGCAGCGGGGCGTTGATGTCCGTGGCCCAGACCCGCGCGCCTTCTGCCGCGAGGGCCAGCGCGCTGGCACGCCCTATGCCTTGACCGGCGGCGGTGACCAGTGCGTTTTTGCCTTCAAGTCTCATGGGGGCTCCTACAGGGTTTTGCCGGATGCCGTTATCCGGCTTTCGTGGGATTATTAATTGGCCTTACCACTTGTCCAATTGTGGCTAACCCTTAAATTCCTGCTTTCCCGAAGCCAGCACCCATGCCCCTGCAAGCCGTCGAACCCCAACGCCTCTACCGCCAGATTGCCGGGCAATTGCGCACGCTGATCACGGCCGGTGAATGGGCCGTGGGCACGCGGCTGCCGGCCGAGCGCGACCTGGCGCGCCAGCTGGGGGTCAGCCGTCCTTCGGTGCGCGAAGCGCTGATTGCCATGGAAGTTGAAGGCTGGGTTGAAGTGCGTACCGGATCAGGCGTGTATGTGCTCGATCGCAGCAAGCGCAGCGACGCAGGCAGTACCCGGCAACTGTCTCCCGAGGAATGGGGGCCGCTGGAGCTGATACGCGCCCGCCGTGTGGTCGAAGGAGAAGTGGCCGCCATGGCCGCCACTCAGGCCAAAAGCAAACACATTGACGCCATGAGCCAGGCGATTGCCAACATGACAAGCGATGCGGACGGCGGCATGCTGCTGGTCGAAAACGACCACGCCTTTCACACCGCGCTGGTCGAATCGTGCGGAAACGTGGTGTTGATTGAGACCGTGCAAAGGTTCTGGGCCTCCAGACGCGGGCCTCTCTACGAAAAGCTTGGCGAGCATTTTGAAACGATTCAATCGTGGCGCTGGGCCATCGACGAACACACCGCCATCCTGGACGCCATTCGAAACCGTGATGCCGCGGCAGCGCGCCTGGCCATGCATGAACACATGGACAACGCCCACACCCGCTTCAGCGTGAGCTGGCGCAAAACCAAACCCAACAAGAGCCCGAAAAAGGCCAGCGGCTGAGCCGCGCCGCAACCGCAGTATTTGCGCCACAAGCCAATAACAAACCAAAGAAAGCGAGACAATACCTTGAAACTCCTGAGCAAAACCCGCCTTGCCGCCCTGCTGCTGGCCTTGTCCAGCCTGACTGGCCTGCACCACACGGCCTGGGCACAGGACTACCCCAGCAAGCCAATTGAAATCATGGTGGCTTTTCAGCCCGGCGGGGGCACCGACTCGCTGGCCCGCGCCTATGCCGAGGCGGCCAAAAAGTACACCAGCCAGCCCGTCGTGGTCTACAACAAGCCGGGTGCCAGTGGCGCCATTGGCCTGGCAGACGTCGCCAACGCCAAGCCCGACGGCTACAAGATTGCCATGCTGTTCGTCGAACTCACCATCTTGCCGCACCTGGGCATCAGCAAGGTGAACCAGGACGACTTCATCCCGATCGCCCGCCTCAATGCCGACCCGGCCGCCATCACCGTGCGTGCCGATGCGCCCTGGAACACGGTGGAAGAATTTCTGGCACAAGCCAAAAAAACCGGCAGCGATGTCAAGGTGGGCAATGCGGGCAATGGCTCCATCTGGCACCTGGCGGCAGCCTCGCTGGAAGAAAAAACCGGCGCCCGCTTCAACCATATTCCGTTTCAGGGCGCAGGCCCGGCGGTGCTGGCGCTGCTGGGCGGGCATGTCGATGCCGTCAGCGTCAGCCCGGCCGAAGTCTCGGTGCACGTGGCGGCCGGCAAGCTGAAAGTCCTGGCCGTCATGGCGGACCAGCGCGTCAAGGGGTTTGAGAACGTGCCCACCCTCAAGGAACGCAAGATCGACCTGTCCATCGGCACCTGGCGCGGTTTGGGCGTGGCCAAGGGAACCCCGCCCGAAGTGGTCGAAGCCATCAAGGGCATGACCCGCAAAGCCGTCAATGAACCCATCATGCGCGAGGTCATGGACAAGCTCAACCTCGGCTATTCCTATGCCGACGACGCGACCTTCAAGGCCCAGCTGGTGCGCGACAACGAGACCTTCAAGCAACTGGTCAGCAAGCTCAATTTGAAGAACTGAAGCCCCCTTTCGACCGGACTCCGCGGTGCGTGTGCTGGCGCGCACCGGCTCCCTTCAGGCCAGCACCCACCCCACCGAGGAGACTTTCATGAACACCGTTCCTACCAAACGCCATGCGCTTACAACCATTGCTGCCTGCGCCCTCATGGCGGGGGCGCTGGGCTTTTCCGGCCTGGCGGCCGCACAGACCAAGCTGAAATGGGCACATGTCTATGAGACCTCCGAACCGTTCCACAAATGGTCGGTCTGGGCCGGTGAAGAGATCAAAAAACGCAGCAACGGCAAGTACGAGATTCAGGTGTTCCCGGCCTCCACCCTGGGCAAGGAAGCCGACATCAACCAGGGGCTGACGCTGGGCACGGTAGACATCATCCTGACCGGCGCCAGCTTTGCCGGGCGCACCTACCAGCCACTGGCGATTGGCTACTTTCCCTTCATCTTCCGCGACGCCGAGCACCAGCTCAAATTCGCCAAAAGCGATGTCTTTCGCGAACTGGCCGACGGCTATGACCAGAAAAGCGGCAACCACATCACCGCCCTGAACTACTACGGCGCCCGCCACGTGACGTCCAACAGGCCCATCCAGAAACCCGAAGACATGAAGGGCCTGAAGATTCGCGTCCCGGATGCGCCGGCCTACATGGCGTTTCCCAAGGCCCTGGGCGCCAACCCGACACCGATTGCCTTTGCCGAGGTTTATCTGGCGCTGCAAAACGGCACGGTGGACGCGCAGGAAAACCCGCTCCCCACGATTGAAGCGAAAAAATTCTATGAAGTGCAAAAGAACATTTCACTCACCGGGCACATCGTTGATTCGCTGCTGACGGTTGTCTCGGGCCAGCTCTGGAGCAAGCTCAGCGCTGACGAGAAAAAGATCTTCAGTGACGTCATGCTGGAAGCCGCCGAGAAAACCGGCCGCGAGATCATCGCCTCGGAAACCCGCCTGGTTGACGAGTTCAAGAAAAAGGGCAACAACGTGATCACGGTGGACAAAACCGCCTTCCGTGAAGCGGTGCTGAAAAACACCAACCCGGCAGCACAAGGCTACCGCCAGGCCGATTACGACCGCATCATCAACCTGAAATGACCATGACTGAAAAAATCATTGGCGATGACGGCGAGTTTCATACCGAAGACGAAGCGGTGAACTTGGCCGGCACCACCCCCGAAGCCTGGCTGGCCCTGGGCTTTTTCTGGCTGCTGGGGGCCACCGTGCTGTACCAGTTCATCACCCGCTATGTCTTCAACGACTCGGCGGCCTGGACCGAGGAGATTGCGCGTTACGAGCTGATTGCCGTGGTGTTTGTGGGGGCCGCCATCGGCGTAGCCAAAAACAACCATATCCAGGTCGATTTTTTCTACCGCCACATGCCCGCAAAGCTGGGCCGCGCCATGTCGACGCTGACCGACGCGCTGCGCATTGCCTTTTACGCCGCCGCCGTGTTCATGACCGTCCAGATGATGGCAAAAATCGGCAACCAGACGCGCATGACGATTGTGGATTTGCCCATGAACATCGTTTACGGCGTCTGCCTGCTGGGCTTTGCCGCCATGCTGCTGCGCTCGGTGCAAGTGGCACTGATTCACTACCGGCGCGGCTACAGCGTGCTGGAACGTCCCGACACCACCATGGAAGACCGGTAAATGCTGAAACTCTTTTTTCTGCTGTTCATGGGCGCAGGCGTGCCGGTCGCGATTGCGATGGCGGGCGCATCGCTGGCCTACATTGCCTTTACCGGCAATCTGCCGCCGTTTGTGGTGATTCACCGCATGATCTCGGGCATTGACAGCTTTCCGCTGCTGGCGGTGCCCTTTTTTATTCTGGCCGGCAACCTGATGAACAACGCCGGCATCACCACCCGCATCTACAACTTCGCGCTGGCCCTGGTGGGCTGGCTCAAGGGCGGCCTGGGCCATGTCAATGTGCTGGGGTCGGTGATTTTTGCCGGCATGAGCGGAACCGCCATTGCCGACGCGGCGGGCCTGGGCACGATAGAGATCAAGGCCATGCAGGAGCACGGCTATTCGGCCGAATTTGCCGTCGGCGTGACAGCGGCGTCAGCCACCCTGGGGCCCATCATTCCCCCCAGCCTGCCGTTTGTGATTTACGGCATGATGGCCAATGTGTCGATAGGCGCGCTGTTTCTGGCCGGCTTGCTGCCGGGCCTGCTGATGGCTTTTCTGATGATGCTCACGGTGACGTACTACGCCCACAAAAACAAATGGGGCGCTGACATCAAGTTCTCGGGCAGCCGCCTGGCCAAGGCACTGGCCGAACTGGGCGTGGTGGCGGCCTGGCCGCTGGTGCTGTGGGGGCTGATCAAGCTGGGCGCGCCGCCGCAAGTGACGGTACTGGGCGGTCTGATCGCGCTTTTCGTGCTCGACAAGCTCTTCAACTTTGAGGCCGTGCTGCCCATCATGACGCCCGTGCTGCTGATAGGCGGCATGACCACCGGCCTCTTCACCCCGACCGAGGGCGCCATTGCCGCCTGTGTCTGGGCCATGGTGCTGGGCTTTGCCTGGTACCGCACGCTCAAGTTCAAGATGTTCGTCAAGGTCTGCCTGGACACCGTGGAAACCACCTCGACCGTGCTGTTCATTGTGGCGGCGGCCTCCATCTTTGGCTGGATGCTGACCGCCACCGGCGTGACCACGGCGATTGCCGCCTGGGTGCTGGGGTTTACGCAAGAGGCCTGGGTGTTTTTGCTGCTGGCCAACCTGCTGATGCTGTTTGTCGGCTGCTTTCTGGAGCCCACGGCCGCCATCACGATTCTGGTGCCGATCTTGCTGCCGATCACGCAAAAGCTGGGCATTGACCCGGTTCATTTCGGCTTGGTGATGGTGCTCAACCTGATGATAGGCCTGCTGCACCCGCCCATGGGCATGGTGCTGTTTGTGCTGGCCCGGGTGGCCAAACTGTCGGTCGAACGAACCACCGTTGCCATCCTGCCCTGGCTGGTGCCGCTGCTGCTCAGCCTGGGCATCATCACGTACTTTCCGAAAGCCGTGCTCTGGCTGCCCAAAATGTTTTACTGACAACAGGCCGTCCCGATTCTTTTCACTTCGTGTCCAGCCTTGCCCAAAAGAGTATCTGCCATGACACCCTTTATTCGCCTCCACCCTGCCGACGATGTGTTGATTGCCAGAGCCCAGCTGGTCGGCGGCGCTTCGATTGAAAACATCACCGTCAAGGGCCTGATTCCGGCCGGCCACAAGATCGCCACGCATGCGCTGGCCGCCGGTGACCCGGTGCGGCGCTACAACCAGATCATCGGTTTTGCCAGCAAAGCCATTGCACCGGGGGAGCATGTGCACACGCACAACCTGGACATGGGCCCCGACAAGGGCGACTTCGCCCGTGACTACGCGGTGGGCGCCGATGTGAAACCCGCAGCGCCCCGGCGCGAGGCGACCTTCATGGGCATACGCCGGGCCGATGGCCGGGTGGCGACGCGCAACTACATCGGCATTTTGTCCAGCGTCAACTGCTCGGCCACCGCCGCGCGCGCCATGGCCGACCATTTTTCCCGCCAGAACAACCCGTCGGCGCTCAAGGACTTCCCCAACGTGGACGGCGTGGTGGCGCTCACCCACGGCACCGGCTGCGGCATGGACAGTGAAGGCCTGGGCCTGCAGATTTTGCAGCGTACGCTGACCGGCTATGCCACGCACCCCAACTTTGCCGGCGTGCTGGTGGTGGGGCTGGGCTGCGAGTCCAACCAGATCAATGCCTGGCTGGCCCACGGCAGCCTGCGTGAAGGGGAAACGCTGCGCGTCTTCAGCATCCAGGACACCGGCGGCACGGCCAAAACCGTGGCCAAGGGCATTGCGCTCATCCGGGAGATGCTGCCGCAGGCCAACGCCATCCAGCGCGAGCCCTGCAGTGCTGCGCACATCACCATTGGCCTGCAGTGCGGCGGCTCGGACGGCTACTCGGGCATCAGCGCCAACCCGGCGCTGGGCGCGGCGGTCGACCTGCTGGTGGCGCATGGCGGTACGGCGATTTTGAGTGAAACGCCCGAGATCTACGGGGCCGAACACCTGCTGACGCGCCGTGCGGTGCGGCCCGACATTGCTGAAAAGCTGATTGCCCGCATCAAGTGGTGGGAGCACTACACCGAGATCAACGAAGGCGAGATGAACAACAACCCCTCGCCTGGCAACAAGGCCGGTGGCCTGACCACCATTCTGGAAAAGTCACTGGGCGCGGTGGCCAAGGGCGGCACCTCCAACCTGGAGGCGGTCTATGAATATGCCGAGCCCGTGAGCGCGCACGGCTTTGTCTACATGGACACCCCCGGTTACGACCCGGTCAGCGCGACCGGCCAGGTGGCGGGTGGCGCCAACATCATCTGCTTTACCACCGGCCGTGGCTCGGCCTATGGCTGCGCGCCGTCGCCGTCGCTCAAGCTGGCCACCAACTCGGCCCTGTGGCAGCGCCAGGAAGAAGACATGGACATCAACTGCGGCGAGGTCATCGACGGCAGCGCGTCGGTTCAGGAGATGGGCCAGCGCATTTTCGAAAGGGTGCTGGCCACCGCCTCGGGCGAACAGAGCAAGAGCGAGCAACATGGCTATGGCCAGAACGAGTTTGTGCCGTGGCAGGTCGGCGCGGTGATGTAAGCCCCTTGCCCGGCTGGCCCAGCCGCCACCTACAGCCCCTTCTTATATGCAAAAACACCTTCAAGCCCAGACTTTACGGGCGCAAGTAGCTACTGTTTTAATAGCGGCTGGCAGTGCAGACGCCGAAGCCCGCTGCGTTGCCGCCAACCTTGTCATGGCCAACCTGAGCGGCCATGACTCGCACGGCGTGGGCATGTTGCCGCGCTATGTGGACGCCGTGCTCGAAGGCGGCCTGATACCCAACGCCCGCGTGCAGACGGTGCTGGACACCGGCGCATTGCTCAGCCTGAACGGCCAGCGCGGTTATGGCCAGGTGATTGGCGAGCAGGCCATGGCGCTGGGCATGGCGCGCGCCAAAACCCATGGCAGTTGCGTCATGGCGCTGGCCCAGTCCCACCACCTGGGGCGCATTGGCCACTTTGCCGAGATGGCGGTGGCCCAGGGGCTGGTGTCACTTCATTTCGTCAATGTCATGACACGCCCGGTGGTGGCCCCTTGGGGCGGGACCGACGGGCGCTTTGGCACCAATCCCTGCTGCATTGGCATTCCGCTGGGGCAGCGCGCCGAACCCGGCGAAGCGCCTGGCGAGGCGGCACATTTCATTCTGGATTTCGCCACCAGCCGCGTCGCCCAGGGCAAGATGCGGGTGGCGCACAACGAAGGCAGGCAGGTCGCACCCGGCCTGCTGATGGACGAACACGGCCAGCCCAGCACCGACCCCGGCGTGGTGGTCGTGCCGCAATCGGGCGGATTGTTTGGCGCGCTGATGCCCTTTGGCGAGCACAAGGGCTACGGCCTGGCGGTGGCGTGCGAGCTGCTGGGCGGCGCACTGACGGGCGGCGGCACCTGGCACGAACCGACTCACACCGGCCGTGCCGTGATCAACAGCATGCTCACACTCCTGATTAATCCGGCCAAACTGGGCACCCAAAGCGCGCTGGCGGCGGAATCACTGGCGTTTGTGGACTGGCTGCGGAAAAGCCCGCCAGCGCCAGGGCTTGACGCCGTACAGATTGCTGGCGAACCAGAACGTGCCGCACGCCGGCAGCGCGAACGTGACGGCATCAAGATTGACCACCACACCTGGCAGGAAATCACCCTGGCGGCGGGCAAGGTGGGCGTGACGCTGTGAGCCAGCCACTTTCTTTCATGAAAAAGGTCTTTCGCCCAATCAACACGGGCGCAAGCAGCTATTGAATCAATAGCAACCGAGTTATCTTGCGCCCACCCTCAGCGAAGGCGGGTTGGGCTGGGGGAAAGTCAGCTCAGGCCAGCAGGGTGGCCAGGCTGGCGTCCAGATGCTCGGAGGGCAGGCGCTTGAAGCCGGAGCGGGCAAAACGCTGCAGCCGCCCGACCATGAAGGCCACCAGCACGGACGCACGCACCTGCGCCTCAACCGTGGGCGTGGCGGCACCGCTGGCGGAGGCCGCGTCGCGCAGGTTCTGTTTCAGGCTGGACTCGAGCTTGTCAAAAAACTGGTTCATGCGCTCTTGCAGGCGGTCGTTTTCAAACACCAGCGCGTCGCCGACCATGACACGTGTCATGCCCGGGTTCTTTTCGCCGAACTGCAGCACCATGACCACCAGCTTGCGGGTGCGCGCCGCGGGCTCCAGCTCACGCTCGGCAATCTGGTTGACCAGGGTGAACACGGTTTGCTCGATGAACTCGATCAGCCCCTCGAACATTTGCGCCTTGCTGGCGAAGTGGCGGTACAGGGCGGCTTCGCTCACCTCCAGCCTGGCGGCCAGCGCCGAGGTGGTGATGCGCTCGGCCCCCGGCTGCTCCAGCATGGCGGCCAACGCCTGCAGAATCTGAATCCGGCGTTCCCCCGGTTTGGGGCGCTTGCGCGCTGCGGGCTCGGCGGACGCTGGCGCAGCAGGCAGGCTCAGTTCGGATTCAGACGCTAAGTCGGACATAGGCAGGATTGGGAAAATGTTGCAAAAAACCGGGAACAGTTGCAAATGATTCTCGCACAGCCCGGTGTCAGCGCCGGCCGCGCAGGCTGCGGGTTTTCGCCCATGGCGCTGGGCCAAAATCTGGCGACCGAAGTGGTGGCAAGGCACTTTCACATGCCCTTTCGGGCGCTTGCGGCTACAGGCTCAAACGCACCCTGAGGCCGCGCGGGTTGCCGGTGCGCGCGTCGGTGAGGGCATACTCCAGCAGCAGATGAGAACGGTGCACGCGGGCAATTTCATCGGCAATCGCCAGCCCCAGGCCATTGCCTTCGCCCACCGTGCCCAACACCCGGTAAAACCGTTGCACGGCCTTGGCCCTTTCCTGCGGGGCGATGCCCGGGCCGTCGTCCTCAACCTCGACAAACACGCCCCGGCGCCTGAAGCCATCGGCCGTGTCGGCGGGACGGACCTGGTGCTCTGAAGCGCCACCGAAGTCGGCCAGCGGGCCGCAGCGAATCGTGACGGTGCCGCCGGTCGGGGTGTACTTGACGGCGTTGTCCACCAGATTGCTCAGCAACTCGCGCAGCAGCCACTCGTAGCCACTGGCCTGCGCCGGCAGCACCTCCAGCCCCAGGTCAATGCCCTTGCGGCTGGCGGCATCGAGGTGCAGGGGGAGCATCGATTCGCACAGGTCTTTCAGGTCGATACGCTGCATCGGCTGACCGGCGGTCACCGACGCATCGGCCCGCGACAGGGCCAGCAGCTGGTTGGCGAGCTGCGAGGTGCGGCGCGTGGCACTGCGCAGCTTGATGATCTTGTCGGCCGACAGCGTGACGGTGGCCTCTGGCAAAGCGGCGCCGTCAGCGCCGCTGCCTTGCGGCGCCTGCTGGGCCTGCCGGACCTGCGCCAGCCTGGCGGTTTGCGCCCAGGCCTCGACCTGCGCCTGCAGGCCCGCCAGCGGCGTGCGCAACTGGTGCGCGGCGTCGGCGACAAAACGGCGCTGCCCTTCGGCCTGGTCATTGACCAGGGCAAACAGGCGGTTCAGGGCGCTGACCAGCGGCTGCACCTCGGCGGGCGTGCTGTGCGGGTCAATCGCACTCAGGTCGCGCGGGCTGCGGCGTTCGACCGCATCCTTCAGTTCAATCAGCGGCTTGAGCGCGCGTGTCACCGCCCAGTTGACGGCAAAGCCGGCGGCCACCACCAGGATCAGGTTGGGCAGCAACACCTTGAACACAATCGAGCGCACCCATTGCTGGCGCGGGTCAGACCCATCGGCCAGCTGCACAATCAGCTCGCCAGCGGCAGTCTGGACGCGCTGCACGGCAATGCGGTAGGTGACGCCGTTGTCCTCCATGCTGTGAAACTCGGGCTCGTGCGTGGCGGGAATCATGCCGGCGATCCACCGCTCGCCTTCCAGAAACTCGCCCTTGACGTTCGAGATGCGAAGACCGGTGGCGCCGGGCCGGCCCTTGATGAAGTCCTCTACCGCAGGCGCCAGCAGCAACACCGGCGGCCCCGGCACGCCGGCAGTCAGTGGCCCGGGCGCCACCACCGAATCTGCCAGCAAGGGAATCAGCCGCGCCAGTTGCTGGTCTTTTTGCAGGGCCACATTGCCCGCGGTGCGGTAGTCGAAGTAAACGCTCACAAGCGCAAAAACACCCAGAGGAACCAGCAGCAACAGCAACAGACGGCGCTGCAGGCCCGACTTCATCGCGGCGGGCACCAGCCGGATCAGGGCGGCGCGCAGGGCGCTGCGCTGAAAACGCTGGCTCAGGCGGCTTTTCAGCTGCCGCGCCCAGGGCTGGTCAAGCGACGTCACGGTGGCCCCGAGCCGGCATGGTTATTCGGCGCCCGCACAGGGCGCCGACCCGGGTGAGGCGCACACCAGTTCCAGCCGGTAGCCAAAGCCGCGAATGGAACGCACGGCGATGCCATGGGGTTCGAGCTTGCCGCGCAACCGCGAGATATACACCTCGATGGCGTTGGGCGTCATCTCCTTGTCCCAGCCGGTCATGGCCTGCAGCAGCTTGTCTTTGCTGGCCGGCTTGGGCGCGTGCATCAACAGGTATTCCATCACCGTCCATTCCCGGGGGCCCAGCTCTATCAGTTGCCCGTTGGCGCGCGCTTCGCGGTTGCCGGTGTCGAGTTCCAGCGCACCAAAACTCAGGGTGGCGCTGGTGGCGGCCTGCGAACGGCGCAGCAGCGCGCGCAGCCGGGCAAGCAGTTCGGGCAGCTCAAAGGGCTTGACCATGTAGTCGTCAGCCCCCAGGTCCAGCCCCTGCACGCGGTCTTGCAGCGCGTCGCGTGCGGTCAAAATCAGCACCGGCATGGCCACCCCGCTGCGCCGCAGGCGTCGGGTCAGTTCCAGCCCATCGAGCTTGGGCAGGCCAATGTCAATGATGGCGGCGTCAAAGACCTCACCGGCCAGCACCTCTTCGGCCCGCTCGGCGCTGCCGACCCAGTCCACCGCATAACCGGCATCGCTCAGCCCCAGCTTGATGCCGCTGGCCACCATCACGTCGTCTTCTACCAAAAGGAGTCGCATACAAAGGTCTTGCCAACAGGTTTGCCGGGGTCAATGGCGGGTTTTCAGTCTGACATAGCCGGACTTGCACCAGGCTGACGGGCCGCCGCCGTCGCGGGCAAGCGCTGCCGGTCACTTCATCTGCTATTATTTTTATAGCTGCCAGCGCCCGTACTTATTGGGCAAAACCTCTATTTCTCTTAAGGAATGGGGCCACAAGGTGCTTCAATGCGAGCGGATCATGGTGCCGTAGGCCTGGTCGGTCAGAATCTCCAGCAGCATGACGTGCGGCACGCGGCCGTCAATGATGTGAACCGAGTTGACACCGCTTTTGGCGGCATCAAGCGCGCCCTCAATTTTGGGCAGCATGCCGCCCGAAATCGTGCCGTCGGCAAACAACTCGTCTATTTCCCGGGCCGTCAGGTCGGTCAGCAGCTCGCCGGCCTTGTTCAGCACCCCCGGAATATTGGTCAGCAGCACCAGCTTTTCAGCCTTCAGCACGGTGGCCAGCTTGCCGGCTACCAGGTCGGCGTTGATGTTGTAGCTTTCGTTGGCTTCGCCAAAACCGATGGGGCTGATGACGGGAATGAAGGCATCGTCTTGCAGCGCCTTGACCACGCTCGGGTCGATGCTGACGATGTCGCCGACAAAACCGATGTCGTGCTCCTTGGCCGGATCGTCCTTGTCCAGCATCTGGAGTTTTTTGGCGCGTATCAGGCCGCCGTCACGGCCGGTCAGGCCGACCGCCTTGCCGCCCGCCTGGTTGATCAGGCCCACAATGTCCTGCTGCACCTGGCCGGCCAGCACCCATTCCACCACTTCCATGGTTTCCTCGTCGGTCACCCGCATGCCCTGAATGAAATGGCCTTTTTTGCCCAGCCGGTTCAGCGCCGCCTCAATTTGCGGGCCACCGCCGTGCACCACCACCGGGTTCATGCCCACCAGCTTGAGCAGCACCACATCTTCGGCAAAATCGGCCTGCAGCGCCGGGTCGGTCATGGCGTTGCCGCCGTACTTGATAACAATGGTTTTGCCGTGGAACTTGCGGATGTAGGGCAGCGCCTGGGCCAGGATTTCAGCCTTGTCGCGCGGGCCGACATGGGACAGGTCGGGGTCGGTAGGAAGCGTTTTGGTCATCGCGGCGTGCCTTGGGTGTCAGATCAATGAACTCGAATTGTGCCGCAAGCCGCGCACCACAGGCCGGGTTGTTTCAGCTTGGCTGAAAACCCTGAACATGGCGCTGAAGCATGGCCTTGATGGCGCTGACGTCGTTGGCCTGTGCCGACCGCTGCAGCAGCTGCAGTTCTGGCGCCAGCTGGCTCCACGGCAAACTGGGTTCTCTGGCCTTCATGATGCGCGGGTGCGCGGTGAGTTCCGGGTTGTCGCCAATCAGCAGCTCTTCATAGAGCTTTTCACCGGGCCGCAAACCGGAAATGCTGATCTCGATATCGCCCGACGAAGCGCCCGCCTCCCGCACCGACAAACCAGACAGCTCGATCATGCGGCGGGCCAGATCCAGAATTTTGACCGGCTCGCCCATGTCGAGCACAAACACATCCCCGCCATCGGCCATGGCGCCGGCCTGCAATACCAGTTGCGCGGCCTCGGGGATGGTCATGAAATAACGGGTGACGTCCGGATGAGTGACCGTGAGCGGACCGCCTTCTGTCAGCTGCTTGCGAAACAGCGGCACCACGCTGCCGCTTGAATCCAGCACATTGCCAAAGCGAACCATGGTGAAGCAGGTCTGGTTGGCCTGCGGCACCAGCGACGGCGAGCTGCCGCCGGGGAAAGTCGGGGCCTTGTCGTTGGCCAGCGCCTGCAGCACCAGCTCGGCCATGCGCTTGCTGGCCCCCATCACGTTGGTGGGTCGCACCGCCTTGTCGGTAGAAATCAGCACAAATCGGGCGACAGACGCCTCCAGCGCGGCCCTGGCCATATTGAGCGTGCCGTAGACATTGTTGGTAATGCCTTCGCCCGCGTTGCTTTCCACCAGGGGGACGTGCTTGTAAGCCGCTGCGTGGTACACCGTTCCTGGCCGGTACTGCTGGCAAAGTGCCGCCATCCGCGGGTAATTGACGACACTTGCCAAAATCGGCACCAGTTCTACCGTCAGATCGCTGGCGCTGCAAAGCGCTTGCAGTTCCTGGTGAATGGCATACAACGCAAATTCGCTGTGCTCAACCAGCAGTAACTGGCGCGGCCGCTGCAGCACAATCTGGCGGCACAATTCCCCGCCTATGCTGCCTCCGGCGCCGGTGATCAACACCACCTGGCCGGTCAAATCACGGGCCAGCAGGCTGGCGTCGGGCGGCACGGGCGTGCGCCCCAGCAAGTCCTCGACATCCAGCTCGTGAAAATCCCGCACGGTCACCCGCCCACTGGCCAGATCAGCCCAGCCCGGCAAGGTACGAATATGCACCGGCAGGCCGCGTACGCTTTCAATAATGGCATTGCGCCGCGCCCGGGATGCACTGGGCAGGGCCAGCAGTATGTCGCTGACCTGAAACCGGTTCACCACATCAGGAATCTCGGCCGGGCCAAAAACTGGTACGCCATTGATGCTGCGACGCACTTTGGAGGCATCGTCATCAATAAAGCCCACCAGCTTGTACTGACCAGTAATGCCAATGGCCGTGGCGGTCTGCACGCCAGCGCTGCCCCCACCGTAAATCAGCAAACGGCCCTCGACACGCCGCGCCACGCTGTTCGGGTTATTGAGCCAGAAGCGCGCCAGCGACCGGCTGACGCCGACCAGCACCAAAAATATCAATGGCTGCAGCAAACCGATGGTTCGCGGAACACCCGGCCATTGCTGCCACTGCAGCAACACGCACAGCAACACCGCGTACACCGCAATCGCCTGGGCCGTTGCCATCAAGGCCGCCAGACCGGAATACCGGAAAATGGCGCGGTAAAGGCCGAACCGGATAAACACCGGGATAGCCAGCACCGGTGCCAGCCCGTACGCCAGCCACTGCGCGCCATAAGGCCAGTGCAGCATGTCCAGCCGCAGCGAAAACGCCATCCACATGGCCGTGACGGCCATGGCGGTGTCCAGCGTGGCGACCAGTAGCCATTTGGCGGTGCGAGGCCAGGCGAGTATTCGTTCCTGCATCAGCGAATAAACGCTTGTTAGACAGTAATGGCAAAGGTTTCTTTGGCCTGGCCCTGTGCGACCAAGGCAGATAACCAGCGGGGCATCAAACCGCGGCCGCTCCAGGTTTCACCATTGGGTCCACGGAATTTTGCGGGCACAGCACCCGCCGGCTTTTTGCGGGCAGCAGCTGCGCGCTTGTCGGATGCCGGTACTTTGGCTGCACCCTTGGCTTTACCTTTGGCGCCCCGCCGTTTGACAGATTCCAGATCCTTGCTGGTAATACCGAAAGCCTGCATTTTGGCCACGATTTCCTGCACGGTCTTGTCAAATTCTTTGGCTTTGATCTCTGCTGCCTGCTTTTGCAGCTTTTCGATCTGGCCCTGGATATCCATCAAATTACTCATGACATATTCCTTTTCTAGATTTTTCAAGTTAATAAAACCGCAATGATAAAGACAAAATGGCGTTTAGCACCCGCCAAATCCGCATTAGTGGGTGACGCTCTCTCTTTTAACCACCTTGATCGCAGTCAAAACTATGATTTTCAGATCAAACCAGAGAGAGCGGCGCTGCAGATACTCGACATCCAGCGCTACTTTTTGCGGAATGGGCAGTTCGTCCCGGCCATTGATTTGTGCCCAGCCCGTCAAGCCCGGCACCAGTTCATGCACACCATATTGCGTGCGCAGCGCGACCAAGTCGTTTTGATTGAACAAAGCGGGACGCGGCCCGACAAAACTCATATCACCGACCAGAATGCTCCATAACTGGGGCAATTCATCCAGGCTGCTTTTGCGCAAGAAACTGCCGATCGGTGTCAGATAGGTATCTGGATTCGGCAGCAAGTGAGTTGCGACAGCCGGCGTCCCTACCTGCATACTGCGGAACTTGGGCATTCTGAAAATCCTGTTCTGGCGGCCAACACGGTCTGACCAGTATAAAACGGGGCCCCGGGAAGTAAGGCGAACCAGTAACGCAACGGCCAGTACCGGCACAAGGAGCACCAAGGCCGCC
>JANNXF010000348.1:0-34955 GCA_031409395.1 Polaromonas sp. | reverse complement strand
GCACTGCCAAAGAATGGCCGGCATGTCCCGGTAACTGAAGAAGGGAGCAGCCATGCGGCTTCCCAACCAAGCAGGGGCCGCGGAACTGGCTTTGCCAGGCCGCAGGCGGGCGGCCCCCTCGGGGGGCAGGGCGCTTGCGCGTTGTGAGCAACCGTGGGGGCTACATCTTGCAGCCAGCACCAGAATCAGCCAGGGCCTTGGCGGCAACGCCCAGCACCTTGTTTTCCTTGTTTTCCACCACGCGCAGGTAAATGTCCTGCACCGGGTTGTGCGATTTGCTCATGGTCCATTTGCCGCGCGGGCTGTCGATGGTGGCGCCTTCAAGCGCCTTGTACAGCGCCGGCTTGTTGGCCAGGTCGCCCTTGACGGCGTTGGCACCCTGAATCAGCAGCAGGCCGGTGTCGTAGCCCTGAACGGCATAGACGTCGGGTTGTGCCTTGTAGGCCTTGGCGTAGTCCAGGCGAAATTTCTTGTTGCGCGGTGTGTCGAGCGAATCGCTGTAGTGCATGGTGGTCACAATCCCGTCGGCGGCGGGGCCTGCGGCGTCCAGCACACCTTCGGTCAGGAAGCCCGAACCGTAGAGGGGGATCTTGTCTTTGAGGCCCGCAGCGGCGTAGTCCCGAATGAATTTGGCCGCACCGCCACCGGCAAAAAAGCACGCCACGGCATCGGGTTTCAGGGCGGCAATCTCGGTCAGCAAGGCCTGAAACTCTACCTGCGGGAAGGGCAGGCCCAGCTCTTTGACAATCGTGCCGCCCGCAGCGGTGTAGCTCTCCTTGAAACCCTCAAAGGCTTCGTCGCCAGCGGCGTATTTCCAGGTGATCCAGACGGCTTTTTTGTGGCCCTTGGCGATCATGGCCGGGCCCAGGGCGCGGGTGGGCTGGGAGTTGCTGAAACTGGTGCGGTACACATTGGGCGCACACAGGCCGCGTGTGGCGGCATGCACGCCGGCATTGGGAATCAGGCTGAGGACACCGCTGTCGCGGGCGACCTTCTGAATGCCCATCTGCACACCGGAGTGCACGGTACCGACCAGCACATCGACCTTGTCGCGCTGCACCAGCTTGTTGGCGTTTTCAATGCCCTTGGACGGCTCGGACTCGTCATCAACCTTGAAGTATTCAATCTCGCGGCCACCGAGTTTGCCGCCTTGCTCATTGATGGCCATGCGAAAGCCGTTTTCAATGGCCACACCCAGCTGGGCAAAGGTGCCGGTGTAGGGCAGCATGAAACCGACGCGCACCTTGGCGGACTGTGCACGCACGATTTCGGGCAGCAGCAGGCCGGTGGAGGCAGCGCCAATCACGGCGGCGCTGCGGGTCAGTATCAGGCGGCGGGACGGGGTGCCAGAGGGGGGACGAAAGGTCATTGAAAACTCCTTGGTGAAACGGGAAAGCAGGCTTGTGAATGGTAAAGCGCGGGCACACAAGCCAATCTAGTGTAAAACCCGAGCTTTAGGACTGAATTGTTTAGGACTAAAGCAATCTGCGTGCCGGGTTGACTGCCTGGAGCGCATTTGCAGTCGGCTAACGTGGCTGGCGCAGCTTGAAGCGCTGAATCTTGCCGGTGGCTGTTTTGGGCAGCTCGGTCACAAACTCTATCCAGCGCGGGTATTTGTACGGCGCCAGTTGTTGCTTGACATGGTCCTGAAGCGCCAGGGCCGTCACAGTCTGGCCTGGTTTCAGCACCACATAGGCCTTGGGCTTGATGAGCTGGTCGGCTTCGGCCGCGCCAATCACGGCGGCCTCCAGCACGGCGGCGTGCGTCATCAGGCAGGCCTCGACCTCAAACGGCGACACGTAAATACCACCCACCTTGAGCATGTCGTCGCTGCGCCCGCCGTAGGTGTAGAAGCCGTCGGCATCGCGGGTGTACTTGTCGCCGCTTTTGGTCCATTCGCCGGCAAAGGTGGCTTTGGTCTTGGCGCGGTTGTTCCAGTACATGATGGCAGATGTCGGCCCGCTGATATGCAGTTCGCCAATCTCGCCGACGCCGCATTCGCTGCCATCGTCTGCCACGATCCGCAGGCCGTAACCGGGCACGGCCTGCCCGGTGGTGCCGTAGCGCACCTGGCCCGGGCGGTTGCTTAAAAAAATATGCAGCATTTCGGTTGAACCGATGCCGTCGAGAATTTCGCAGCCGTAGCGCAATGTCCATTGCCGGCCGATCTCTGCGGGCAGCGCTTCGCCGGCACTGGTGCAGATGCGCAGGTTCAGCGCAGACTTTTCGGGTCTGGCGGGGTCTGCCAGCAGGGCGCCATACAAGGTGGGCACACCGTAAAAAATTGTTGGCTGGTAGTGGGCCAGAAGCTCGAACACCAGGGCGGGCGTAGGTCGGGCGGGCAGCAGCACGGTGGTGGCGCCCACGCTCATGGGAAAGCTCAGGGCGTTGCCCAAACCGTAGGCAAAAAACAGCTTGGCGGCCGAATACACCACGTCGGACTCTTGGATGCCCAGCACACCGCGGCCGTAGAGTTCGGCGGTTTGTATCAGATGGCTGTGCAGGTGCACCGTGCCTTTGGGGGTGCCAGTGGAGCCACTGGAATAAAGCCAGAAACAGGCATCGTCGGCGCAGGTTTCCGCTATGGTTTTAGTAGCTGCTTGCGCACGTATTGATTGGGCCAGACCCTGATATGGCGTTGAAGAAAGTTCTGCATCGGCTGCGCCCGCCACAAACACGGTTTGCAGTGTTCCGAGGCTGCCGAGCAGCGGTTCAAACACCGGCAACAGGGCATGCGACACCACCAGGCCCTGCGCCCGCGAGTCGCGCAGCATGAACTCAAAATCGGCTGGGGTCAGCAAGGTGTTGGCGGCGACCGGTACCACGCCCGCCAGAATGCAGCCCAAAAAAGCCACCGGCCACTCGGGCGTGTCCAGCAGGGCCAGCAGCACCCGGCTTTCAGGGGCAAAACCCTGGGCCCGCAGGGCGTTGGCAAAGCGGTGCGACTGCTCGGCCAGCTCGCCATAACTCAGTGTTTCGCCGCTCTGGGCGTTGATAAAAGCCGCTTTGCCCGCACGCTGTGTATGGCGTGCCAGCAGGTCATGGGCTGCGTTGTAGTGTCGGGGAACCTCCACCTGAGGGGGGCTCACCGTGTGGTCGGCGCGGCTCAATTGCATGGTGTCTCCAGATGGGCTCCTGCGTTGTTTTTGGCTGTCTTGCGGTGATGGGCGCAGCGCTTGCAGCTTGCTTCTGCTATTTTTTCAATAGCTGATGGCGCCCGTATTGATTGGGCAAAAGCCACTTTTAGCTAAAATTTTTGACGGCTCAGGCGGTGGCGCTGCTGGGGCTGGCCTGCAGCGCGGTGGCCAGCCACTGGCGGCACCATTCGGCACCTTCGGTCTCGGGCATGGTGCCGCTGCTGGCGTCGTGGCGCCAGATCTCGCCAATCCGCTGCGCCCCCAGGTCAGCCAGGCGCTCATCAAATTTTTGGCCCCCAAAGCAAAAGGTCTGCTGGTAAGTGCGGTCGCCAAGGGCGATCACGCCGTAGCGCACATGGCCCAAAAACTGCGGATTGGCACCCAGCGACTCATACAGGGCCCGGGCGTTGTCAGGTACGTCTCCTGAGCCATAGGTGGACGTACATATGAGATAAAGTGCATCTTCTGATTTTTCGACATCGAACACACTGATGTCCAGCTTGTCCATCAGTTCTACCTCTATCTCGCTCACAAGATCCGCACAATCCATCTCAATAGCTTGTGCCACATAGTCGGCAGTGCTGGTCATGGTGCCCACCAGAATTTTGAGTTTCATCAAGGGTCTCCGCTAAAAAATGAAATAAACTGCTTGACACGAAATTTGATTGAAGTATAGTGCAAGTAAACCAAAGCGCAAGACCGGGTTTCTACGGACTTCTCTTGATTTAAAGGCAGGTACCTCTTGCAAACTGTATCGGAACAGGAATCGAAAGCCACGCTGGCCGAACTGGGCAGCCGGGTGCGGGCCTGGCGCGCCCGCCGCGGCATGACGCGCAAGGCGCTTGCCGCTGATTCCGGTCTGAGCGAGCGTTTTCTGGCCGATGTCGAGTCTGGCAAGGGCAATGTGTCCATCAATTCGCTGGAGTCGGTCGCCCGCGCCCTGAACATCTCGATTCTGGAACTGCTGCAGGATGCCCCGCGTCCGGCGATGGCCAGGGTGCAAGGCCTGCTGTCACGGCTTGACGACACCCAGCTTGACCAGACCTACAGCCTGCTCGGCAACACATTTGGCCTGGGTGACTCTGCCGGCCGCGAACAGCGGGTGGCGCTGATTGGCCTGCGCGGCGCCGGTAAATCCACCCTGGGCAGCCAGCTGGCGGCAGAGCGCGGCGTGCCGTTTGTCGAGCTTGACCGCGAAATTGAGCGCGAAGCCGGCACCAGCATGAATGAAATTTTGCTGCTGCATGGCCAGGCGGGCTACCGCCGTTACGAGCGCCGCGCGCTGTTCCGGATTGCAGAAGACCACGCCGAAGGCGTTGTGATGACCACCGGTGGCAGCATTGTCAGCGAGCGCGAAACCTTTGATCTGCTTCAAAGCCGTTTTTACTGCGTCTGGCTCAAGGCCAGCCCCGAAGAGCACATGGCCCGCGTGGTGGCCCAGGGTGACATGCGGCCATTTGACGCCACCCAGGGCGCCAGCAACGAGGCCATGGAAGACATTCGCCGTATTTTGTCCAGCCGTGAGTCGCTGTACGCCCGGGCTGACGCGGTGGTGGACACCTCCGCCCGAACGCTGGCACAAAGCCTGAAAGACCTGACGCGCGCCGTCCCCCGGCAACAGCCATAACCCTGACCACCAGCGCGGCAAAACCTGCCCGCAAGGAGACCCCATGAATGCCATGACCGAACCCCTTTTGTTCAAACGCGTGATTCAAGGCCACGAACGCGAGCTGGTGAGCTTCGCCACGCACCCAAGCCGATACCAGCACTGGTCGCTGACGGTGGAAGGCGATGTGGCGCGCCTCAAGCTCGACATCAATGAAGACGGGGGCATCAAGCCCGGTTACAAGCTCAAGCTCAACAGCTACGACCTGGGCGTTGACATCGAGCTGCACGACGCCCTCAACCGCGTCCGCTTTGAGCACCCGCTTGTGAAGGTGGTGGTGTTTGAAAGCGGCAAGGAAAAGATCTGGTGCTCTGGCGCCAATATTTACATGCTGGGTTTGTCAACTCACGGCTGGAAGGTCAACTTCTGCAAGTTCACCAACGAAACCCGCAACGGCCTGGAAGACTCGTCGCGCCATGACGGCCTGAAAGCCATTGCGTCGGTCACCGGCGCCTGCGCGGGCGGCGGCTACGAGCTGGCCCTGGCCTGCGACCGCATCATCATGGTCGATGACCGCTCCAGCACCGTCAGCCTGCCGGAAGTGCCGCTGCTGGGCGTGTTGCCGGGCACCGGCGGCCTGACCCGCGTGACCGACAAGCGCCAGGTGCGCCGCGACCTGGCCGACATCTTTTGCACCACCTCCGAGGGTGTTCGCGCTGACCGCGCCAAAGACTGGAAGCTGATCGACGCGCACGCCAAACCGCAACAGTTTGCAGCCCTGCTTGCTACAGAAATAGAAGCGCTTCGCACCCATTCCAAAAGGGCTGCAGGCCTGAATGGCTCAGAAGGTATTGAGCTGACGCCACTCAGCGTTGTGATTGACGACACCGGCTACCACTACAGCACGGTCGATGTGCTGGTTGACCGCGAAAAGCGCATTGCCACCCTCACCGTCAGCGCACCCGTGGCCATGATTGAGTCCACCCCGGAGGCGATTGAGGCTGCGGGTGCCAACTGGTACCCGCTCAAGCTGCAGCGCGAGCTGGACGACGCGATTTTGAACCTGCGCACCAATGAGCTGGAAGCCGGCACCTGGGTCATCAAGACGCGCGGCGATGCAGGCCTGGTCATCAAGATGGACGAGGTGCTGGCCCGACTCAAAGACCATTGGCTGGTGAAAGAAACCACCGGTGCGCTGCGCCGCACCCTGGCCCGCCTTGACGTCACCAGCCGCTCGCTGATTGCCCTGGCCGACTCGGGCTCGTGCTTTGCCGGCACGTTTTACGAACTGGCGCTGGCCTGCGACCGTATTTACATGCTGGACTTGCCAGACGCTCCCGACGCCGCACCGGCCTTGCAACTGAGCGCGGCCAACTTTGGCTGGTTTCCGGCCGTCAATGGCCTGACCCGCCTGCAGACCCGCTTTTACGAAGACGCCAGCACCATCACCCAGCTGCAGAATCTGGCTGACGGCATGCAGGGCAGTGGCAAGCTGCGCGCCGACCAGGCCCTGGCCATGGGCCTGGTAACCCTGACCCCCGACGACATCGACTGGGACGACGAGATTCGCATCATGCTCGAAGAACGCGCCAGCCTGTCACCCGACGCCATGACCGGCCTGGAAGCGTCACTGCGTTTTACTGGCAAGGAAACCATGGAAACGCGCATTTTTGGCCGTTTGTCGGCTTGGCAAAACTGGATTTTCATTCGGCCCAACGCGGTGGGAGAAGAGGGCGCCCTGAAGCTCTTTGGCACCGGCAAAAAGGCCCACTTTGACTGGAAGCGAGTTTAGAAGTCATCACTGCCGGACGCAGAAGACGCAAAAGTTTCGCAAAAGTCGCAAAAGAAATTTCGAAATTATTCTGATGCCTTTTTTGCGTTCTCTGCGAAACCTTTGCGTCCTCTGCGTCCGGTAGTGCGTATTCATATCCGTATTCGAATTTAATTTTTAGGAGCAACAAGCCATGAGCACCATCGACCTTCAAGCCCTGATTCCCAACAATGTCCAGCTCGGCGAAAACCGCCAGTTGCAGCGCGCACTTGAACACTGGCAGCCGGCCTTCCTGAACTGGTGGGACGAAATGGGCCCCAGCGACTTCAAGGCCAACGACGTCTACCTGCGCACCGCCATCGGGGTTGATGCCTCGGGCTGGGCCAGCTACGGCTACACCCCCATGCCAGAGTACCGCTGGGGCATTTTCATGGCCGACAAGGAAGAGGGCCGCAAGATCGGTTTTGGTGACCACATGGGCCAGGACGTCTGGCAGGAAGTGCCGGGCGAATACCGTTCCACCTTTCGCCGCCTGATCGTCACCCAGGGCGACACCGAGCCTGCGTCGGTGGAGCAGCAGCGCCTGCTGGGCCACACCGCACCTTCACTTTATGACCTGCGCAACCTGTTCCAGGTGAATGTGGAAGAAGGCCGCCACCTCTGGGCCATGGTGTATTTGCTGCACGCCCACTTTGGCCGGGACGGCCGCGAAGAGGCCGAAGAACTGCTCATGCGCCACAGCGGCGACGCCGACAAGCCGCGCATTCTGGGCACCTTCAATGAGCCCATGGACAATTGGCTGAGCTTTTTCATGTTCACCTACTTCACCGACCGCGACGGCAAGTTTCAGCTCAAGTCCTTTGCCGAATCCGCCTTTGACCCGCTGGCCCGCACCACACGCTTCATGCTGACCGAAGAAGCCCACCACATGTTTGTCGGTGAAACCGGTATTGGCCGCGTCATCAGGCGCACGCTGGAAGTCATGAAAGCGCTGGACACCGACGACCAGGCCACATTGCGCCAGGCGGGTGTGATTGACTTGCCGACCATCCAGAAATTCATGAACTTCTGGTTCACCTCATCGCTTGACTTGTTTGGCTCCGAGGCCTCGAGCAATGCCGCCAACTACTTCAGCAACGGCATCAAGGGCCGACCCGATGAAGCCAAGTTCGCCGACCATGTGGAGCTTGAAAGCGAAATGAGCATTCAGGTTCCCGATGGCCGGGGCGGCATGAAAAGCGAGACCATCTCAACCCGCAACGGCATGAATGAAATCACCCGGCTTGAGTACGTCAAAGACTGCAACATGGGTCTGACACGCTGGAACATGGGCATCAAACGCGCTGGCATCAACTTCGAGTTTGCCCTGCCATCGACCCGTTTCCGCCGTTCGGTCGGTGCCTGGGCCGGTTTGCACACCGACCCGCAAGGCAGCCCGATGGGCGCCGCCGAGTTTGAGGCCAAAAAAGACCAGTGGCTGCCGACCGACGCCGACAAATCGTTTGTGCAAAGCCTGATGCAGCGCGTGACCGAACCCGGCAAGATGGCCGGCTGGATTGCCCCGCCAGACCGCGGAATCAACGCGAACGCGGTGGAATACGAGTACGTGAAACTCTGAGTGTTTTCTGGCCATCCGGCCGCCTGTTTCACGACGCGCAGCAAGGCCAACCTTGCTAGCCTGTAAAAATTCAGGCGGCGCCCTGAAATAGCGCTTTGTCGAGGTTATAATTTGAGGCTTCGGAGTGTGGCGCAGTCTGGTAGCGCACCTGGTTTGGGACCAGGGGGTCCAAGGTTCGAATCCTTGTACTCCGACCATAAAATCATCAAAAAAAGCTCACTTTGTGGGCTTTTTTTGTATCCAGCGTACCTTTTTCTTATCTGCCCGTAGCTCAGTTGGATAGAGCATCAGCCTTCTAAGCTGAGGGTCGGGGGTTCGATCCCCTCCGGGCAGACCAGTACGCGTGCGCCCAATGCGTTCCCATCCCCAATGGGTTCGTCGCTGCCAATTCGGCCACGGTTTTCATCAATGCAGGCTGCGATTTAGCCCCTGGCATCAGCGTTTTTCATACTGCGTCGTGCCAAACAGCACCTCGCGCTCCTGGTTGCCGGTCAGCGGCTTGCGCAGGTCGGCCAAAACCTGCACGCCGCGCTGCACGGCGGGGCGGGCGCTGATGAGGTCAAACCATTTTTTCAGGTGCGGGTAGTCTGCCCAGTCAATGCCCTGGTTTTGCCAACTGCGCAGCCACGGGAAAATCGCCACATCGGCCACCGTGTACTGGTTGCAGGCGATGAATTTGCTGCTGGCCAGCTGCTTGTCCATCACGCCGTAAAGGCGTTTGGCCTCGTTGGTGTAGCGCTTGATGGCGTAGTCAATTTTCTCGGGTGCGTACAGCCTGAAATGGTGGGCTTGCCCCAGCATGGGCCCGACGCCGCCCATCTGGAACATCAGCCACTGCAGCGTCTGGAACTTGAGCCGGTCGGTTTTGGGCAGCAGTTTGCCGGTTTTGGCGGCCAGGTAGAGCAAAATGGCGCCGGATTCAAACAGTGAAATCGGCTTGCCGTCCGGACCATTCGGGTCGACCAGGGCGGGAATCTTGTTGTTCGGGCTGATGGCCAGAAAATCAGGCTGGAACTGGTCGCCGCTGCCAATATTGATGGGAAACGCCTGCCAGTCGCGGCCCAGACGCAGGCCGCACTCCTCCAGCATGATGTGGACCTTGTGGCCGTTGGGTGTGGGCCAGGAGTAAACGTTGATCATGGGGGCTTCTTTTCGCGCAGTGAAAGGTGAGTGCACTTTAAAAGAAATGCACCAACCCCGCTGGCGCAGCCGGTGAAGCGCCCGGCTGACACCCCGTGGCCTGCCGCAAGGCCAGGCCTGCGCTTTGCAGCCGGGGACAGCCAGATTTTGGCCTGGCGGGCTCCTGGCGCCCAATTTCTTAAGCGAAAAAGGCTTTTTGCCCAATCAATACGGGCGCAAGCAGCTATCTATTTGATAGCAACTGGCGACGTGAAAAAACGGGTCTGTGGCTCAAGCACCCCGCGTGATGGGCATCTCGACCTCGCCCGGCATGAGCAAATGCTTGGCCAGCTCCAGCTTGGCCAGCGAGGCGCGGTGTACTTCGTCGGGGCCGTCGGCCAGGCGCAGCGTGCGCTGGTGGGCGTAGGCGTAGGCCAGCGGGAAGTCGTCAGAAACCCCGGCACCGCCGTGGGCCTGAATGGCCCAGTCAATGATCTGGCAGGCCATGTTGGGGGCGACGACCTTGATCATGGCGATTTCAGCCTTGGCGACCTTGTTGCCAGCGGTGTCCATCATGAAAGCAGCCTTGAGCGTGAGCAGCCGTGCCTGCTCGATCATGCAGCGGGCTTCGGCAATGCGCTCGCGCCAGATCGACTGGCTGGCAATCGGTTTGCCAAACGCAACCCGGGTGTTCAGGCGCTTGCACATCAATTCAAGGGCGCGTTCAGCGCTGCCAATGCTGCGCATGCAGTGGTGAATGCGTCCGGGGCCAAGGCGGCCCTGGGCGATTTCAAAGCCACGGCCTTCGCCGAGCAGCAGGTTGCTGGCCGGTACGCGCACATTGGTCAGCCGCACTTCCATGTGGCCGTGTGGCGCGTCGTCGTAGCCGAACACGCTGAGCGGGCGAATCACGGTGATGCCGGGCGAATTGGCAGGCACCAGAATCATGGACTGCTGCTCATGGCGGCCCGCGTCGGGATTGGTCTTGCCCATCACGATGTAGATGGCGCAGCGCGGGTCACCCGCACCCGACGACCACCATTTCAGGCCGTTCAGCACGTAGTCGTCGCCGTCGCGCTCAATGCGGCACTGGATGTTGGTGGCGTCCGACGAGGCCACCTCGGGCTCGGTCATCAAAAAGGCCGAGCGGATTTCGCCTTTCAGCAAGGGCATCAGCCACTGGTCCTTGTTGGCTTCAGAGCCGTAACGGGCAATGGTTTCCATGTTGCCGGTGTCGGGCGCCGAGCAGTTGAACACTTCGGCCGCAAACGGTACCCGCCCCATGATTTCGCACAGCGGTGCGTATTCGAGGTTGGACAGGCCTTCAGGGGCACGCGGCGAGTGCGGCAAAAACAGGTTCCACAGGCCGGCAGCACGGGCTTTTGGTTTGAGTTCTTCAATGATGGCGGTGGGAACCCAGGCATTGCCTTTGGCGCGGTTTTCGGCAATTTCACGAAAGAAACGGGCTTCGTTCGGGTAAATGTGGGCGTCCATAAAGGCCAGCAGGCGTGCCTGCAGGTCTTGTACTTTGGGGGTGAAATTGAAGTCCATGATGTCTCCTGGGTTTTTTGGGTAATCGGTCCGGGTCTGAAAACGGGATGTGGCGAGGGTTCAGGCCCCGCTTTTGAGCGCGAAGTCCCAGGCCATTTTGGCCAGCAGGGGCGCGCCTGCAGCGGAGCTGACGGCCTGGGCGCTGGAGGCCGTGCCTGCTTCGACCCGCTTGGCAATGCCCTGCAAAATGGCGGCCAGACGAAACAGGTTGTAGGCCAGGTAAAAGTTCCAGTCAGCCGCCCGCGCTTCGGGTGTGCTCACGCCGGTGCGTTCGCAGTAGCGGCGTATGTACTCCGCTTCGGTGGGAATGCCCAGGCTGGCCACATCAAGCCCGCCAATGCCGCGAAATGCGCCGGGCGGAATATGCCAGGCCATGCAGTGGTAGCTGAAATCAGCCAGCGGGTGGCCCAGCGTGGACAGCTCCCAGTCGAGCACGGCCAGCACGCGCGGCTCGGTGGCATGAAACAGCAGGTTGTCGAGGCGGAAATCGCCATGCACGATGGCCACCAGGTTTTCATCGCGGGCGCTGGCCGGAATGTGGGCGGGCAGCCACTGCATCAGGCTGTCCATCTCGGGGATGGGTTGGGTGATGGAGGCGGCGTATTGCTTGCTCCAGCGGCCAATCTGGCGCTCAAAGTAGTTGCCCGGCTTGCCGTAGTCGGCCAGGCCGCGTTCTGCAAAGTTCACTTTGTGCAGCGCGGCAATGACGCGGTTCATTTCGTCATAGATTTCGGCGCGCTGCGGCTGGCTCATGCCGGGCAAAGACTGGTCCCACAGCACACGGCCTTCCACGAACTCCATGACATAAAAAGCGCGGCCTATGACGGATTCGTCTTCACACAGGCAGTGCATCTTGGGCACCGGCACGCCGGTGCCCTGCAGGCCGCGCATGACCTTGAACTCACGCTCCACCGCGTGGGCAGAGGGCAGCAGCCTGGCAACCGGGCCTGGTTTGGCGCGCATCACATACGACGCGCCTGGCGTGATGAGTTTGTACGTCGGGTTGGACTGGCCGCCCTTGAAGATCTCTGCCGTGAGCGGACCGGCAAACCCTTCCAGGTGCTGGCTCAGGTAGGCGGTGAGGGCTTCGATGTCAAAAGCCTGTGCGCCTGACACGGCCCGGGTACCGACAAAGTGGTCGAAGTTGCTCATGGTGGAGATGGTGGTTGGCTTATTTGTCGACGTCGGCTTCAGAAATGCGCATGAGGGTTTCGCGGCTGCGCACGACCAGGCCACCCGGCTCGATGCGAATGGCACCCTCGCGCTCCATGGATTTCAACTCCTGATTGACTCGCTGGCGCGATGCACCGAGCAGTTGGGCCAGTTCTTCTTGCGCCAGTTGCAGGCCAATGCGAACTTCGTGGCCGTCGGCCAGGCTGGGCACACCGTAGCTGCGCACCAGATGGAGCAACTGCTTGGCCAGACGCGCCCGAAGGGGCAGGGTGTTGAGGTCTTCCACCAGACCAAAGAGCTGGCGAATGCGGCGGGCGTGCAGGCGCAACAAGGCCTCGTACAGCTCGACGTGCTGGGTCAGAATCTTGCGCAGGTCGCCACGGGCCACGCACAAAATCGTGGTGTTGCCATGCGCATACGCGTCGTGCGTGCGCCGTTCCCCATCGAAAATCGCCACATCGCCAAACCAGATGCCCGGCTCTACATAGGTCAGGGTGACCTGTTTGCCCGACAGGGAGGTCGAGCTGACGCGCACTGCGCCCATGGCGCAGGCAATCCATTCTTCGGGTGGGTCGCCCCGGGCCGAAATCAGGTCGCCGTCTTTGAAATGCTTGACGTAGGCGCATCGAAGTATGTCGTGCCTCAGGGATGGGGACAGGGATGAAAACCAGCGGCCGCTGTTAATGGCCTCTCGCTCCGCTATCGTAAGAATAGGATCGTCCATGGTCTGTCTTTTGAGTGACTAACAAGAGCACGATTGTCGCTTGAGGGACGCGCACCGGGGCGTCAAAAAGCAGTTTGGCTGTCGCATGGGTGTCGCGCACATATCCCCAGGAGTCTAGTCCTGCAGTCGGATGCGGCCATGCCGGCCGGCCTGTCAGCGGTACTGCGGCGTGCGTTTTTGCAGGAACGCGTCAATGCCTTCGCCACCGTTGGAGTGGTGAAGATTGCGGACAAAATGATCGCGTTCACTGGCGAGCTGCTGGCTCAGTGTGTTGCCCGGCGCGTCGTTGACGAGTTCCTTGATGCTGGCCAGCACATTGGGCGCACGCGCATTGAGTTTTTCGGCCAGTTCAAGGGCATCGGTCAGGGCCTTGCCGGGGCCGCAAACGCGATTGACCAGCCCGAGCTGATGCAGTCGCGCGGCGCTGACGCGTTCGCCGCACATCAGCAGTTCGTTGACCAGTGCGCGCGGCAGGGCTCTGGCCAGCGCCCAGCTGGCACCGCCGTCAGGCGACAGGGCGACCGTGCTGTAGGCCATCACAAACACGGCGTTGTCGGCGGCCACCAGAAAATCACAGGCCAGCGCCAGCGAAAACCCGGCACCAGCGGCGGCGCCTTCAACTGCCGCAATCACCGGTTTGGGGTAGGTGCGAATGGAGTCAATCCAGTTGTGCAGACCCTCGATGCTCTGGGTTTGCACTTCAGCCGGCTCGCGCCGGTTGGCTTGCAGGCGCTGCAGGTTGCCGCCAGCACAAAAAACCGCGCCTTCACCGTTGATCACCACACTGCGGATTTCGGCATTGTTTTCAGCGGCATTGAGGGCTTCGATGCCCGCCGCGTAAATCTCGGGGCCGAGTGCATTTTTGAACTCGGGATTGCTCAGCGTCAGAATGAGCGTCTGGCCGTCGCTGGTGCTTTTGAGTGCGCCAGCCATGTCAGTTTTCCTCGTGCATCAGGCTCAGGCCAATGGCGCCGCGCCGGCGCAGCCACGGAGAAGGGCGGTAGCGCTGGTCGCCATAAACGGTTTGCATGTTGAAGAGTACTTCCAGCACATTGGTGGGGCCGTAGCGGTTGCCCATGGCCAGCGGACCCATCGGGTAGCCCAGACCCAGCGTGACGGCGGTTTCGAGGTCGTTCGGGCTGCAAATGCCTTGCTGGCAGATGTCGCTGGCAATGTTGACAATGGTGGCCACCACGCGCTGCGTCACAAAGCCACCGCTGTCGCGAATCACGCTCACGGCCTTGCCGTCGCGTGCGAAAAGGGCATGCGCTGCATCGCGCATGTCGTTGCGGGTGGCCGGGTTGGTGGCCAGCACACGCCGCCGGGTGCTGGCGTCGTCAATCAGCATGTCGATGCCGACCGTGCGTGCCGGGTCCAGCCGCTCCACCACCGCAACGGTGGTGATGTCAAAACCCAGCGGCGCCACCAGCATCAGGGCCTGTGGTGAGGCAGACGCGCCGGTCTCAATCTTGGCCCCCAGCGTCTTGAGCAATTGCAGCAGCTCGGAGCGCCTGGCCGCCCGGGGCGATACCCAGACAGGCGGAATCTCGGCCACCTGGGGCGCAGGCAATTCAGGGGTGACCTGGCCAACGCCGTCGTCATAGCGGTAAAAGCCCTCACCGGTTTTACGGCCCAGCATGCCGCCGGCCAGACGCTGCGCGGTGATGACGCTGGGTCGGTAGCGGGCTTCTTCGTAGTACTGCTGGTAAATCGATTCCATGACGGGGTGCGAGACATCCAGTGCGGTCAGGTCCATCAACTCGAACGGGCCCAGCTTGAAGCCGGCCTGGTCCCGCAGGATTCGGTCTATGGTGGAGAAATCGGCAATGCCTTCGCTCACGATACGCAGCGCTTCGGTGCCGTAGCCGCGACCGGCGTGGTTGACGATGAAGCCGGGGGTGTCTTGTGCCAGCACAGGCGTATGGCCCATTTGCCTGGCGTAGCTGGCCAGGGCGGTGCAAACGGTGGCGCTGGTTTTAAGCCCGGCAATCACTTCCACCACCTTCATCACCGGCACCGGGTTGAAAAAGTGATACCCGGCGAAGCGCTGGGGGTGCTTGAGCGCCGCCGCAATCGCCGTCACCGACAGTGACGAGGTGTTGGTCGCCAGCACGGTGTCCGGGCCAACCACGGCTTCGAGCTCGGCAAACAGGGTTTTCTTGACCTCCAGCCGCTCGACAATGGCCTCAATGACCAGGTCGCAGCCTGCCAGATCGGCGAGGGTGCTTGCCACATGCAGCCTGGCTTTGTGGGCGCTGGCGAGGGCTGCTTCCAGGCGGCCCTTGTCAACCAGCTTGTCCCATTGGGCGCAGATCGATGCACGCGCTTTTTCTGCGGCACCAGCCTGTGTGTCCATCAGGTGGACCTGGCTTCCGGCCTGGGCGGCAATCTGTGCGATACCGCGGCCCATGGCGCCCGTGCCAACTATTCCAACGTTTGTGTGAACTACTTCCATTTTGCAATTATGGCCGAGGCTGTCGGGCGCACTTGCTATGACATAATTTAGTATTACATGAAAGCAGCTGTAACGCTCCTCCAAAAATACACCCTTGGCGCGCTATTGGCAGGGGTCACTGTCAGCAGCTTCGCCGTGTCGCTGGGTAGACTGCGTGGCGCGGCGATTGTGGGTCGCTCCTTTGATGTGACGCTGACGGCCCAGCTCAACGCCTCCGAAGGCCTGTCTGCAGTGTGTGTGACTGCCGATGTGTTTTTTGGTGACAGTCAGGTACCGCCAAACCGGGTTCGTGTCGCCACTGGGCCAGGTGCCGGTGCTGGTGAAGTGCTCATCCGGATTTCCACCCCCTCCACCGTCGATGAGCCGGTGGTCACGCTGCTTGTGCATGAGGGCTGTGCAAAGAACAGCACGCGCAAGTATGTGCTGCTGGCAGACGTTCAGTCCGATAGCGCTGCAACGGCACAGGCACCTGAAACTGTGGCCGAAGTAGCTGCTGGCGTTGCGTCGCAACTTCCTGTTGTGCGTGACCCGGGCGGTAAGGCCTCGCTCCCCGTTCGTAGCGTGCCTGCAGAGCCAGCCCCTGCCGGCCCACGTAAAAAGAGCCTGCGCCCTTCGCCTGCCGAAGGCCAGTCCGGCCCCACTGCCACGCCGTTTTTTCTGTTGCCATCATCTCGCCTGACCGCCAGGGCAGTGCCCGAGGCCGTCCGCAAGTCGCCGCGTTCGCGGTTGAAGCTCGACCCCCTGGACCTGGCGGCTGAGCGAGATCCGGTGCTGCGGTCGTCGTCAGAGTTGTTGAGTTCACCGTCCACCGACGATCAGCAGAGGGCGGCTGCGGCGGCGCTCTGGCAGGCGCTCAATGCCCAGCCGCAAGACATACTGCGCAACCATCAGCGGCTCAAGACCCTGGAAGCCGATGTGGTCGGCATGCTGGCGCAAACCCGCCAGTCTGAAAAAGCATTGGCCGAGCTCCAGAGTCAGCTTGAGCAATCACGTCAGGAGCGCTACAGCAACTGGCTGGTCTATACCCTCGGGGCGCTATTGGGATTCGCCGTGCTAGTGGCTGCGTATGCCTGGAACCGCAGCCGTCGACAGAGTGATGTGTTTGCGGGCGGTCCCTGGTGGCGCAGGGGCATCGACGCTGATAAACCTGAAATAGCGGCCCCATTGCCAGACGCTGCTGATTCAGAGTCCGAGGCTCGACGCCTCAAAATCCGGCGCATGAGTGACGCTGGCCGGCGTGCAGATGCTGCACTGGACGCCCACCTCAACGGTGGGGAATCCCTGCTTGACAGTCTCTGGCATGTTGAACCTCCGCAGCGCGAGAAGGCGCCCAAACCAGCTGAATCAAAAGACCGCGCCGATTTCTCGTCCAGCCTGGGCAATTCGGCAGGCATGCCGCGCATCGTGAACGCAGAAGAACTGTTTGACGTTCACCAGCAGGCCAATTTCTTTGTCGCATTGGGCGACTTCGACAAGGCGGTTGAGGTCTTGCGTCACCACATCACCGACAACGTGGAAACCAGCGCACTGGCTTACCTGGATCTGTTTGACCTGTATCACAGCTTGGGCCGCAAAGACGACTACGAGTTGTTGCGGGGAGATTTCAACCGGATGTTCAATGCGCAGGTGCCGGCATTTTCGGAATACGCCGCAGATACCCATGGCCTGGAATTTTATGCATCGGCGTTGTCCCGGATCGAGTCCCTGTGGCCAACGCCCAAGGTTCTTGAAGTCATCGAGGAATCGATTTTCCGCAAACCCGACTCGATGAACGATACCTTCAGCCTTGCGGCCTACCGCGAGCTGCTCCTGCTGTACGCCATCGCCAAAAGAATCGTTGACATTCCGGTTGAACCTGCAGACACCGTTGCCAGCGGAGCATCACTGAAACTACCCGCGCTGGACACCTCGGAATTTTCCATTCGAAAAAACAAGTTTGCGCCGACCAGCGTTCAACCCCTGTCGGTTGAACTGAAAGAGGGTTCAGCACCGCCTTTTGTCATGGACAGTGGGTTTGACCTGACCCTGCCGCCAGCGTCTCCCCGGCTTGGCCTGGACATTGACCTGAGCAGCGACTTGGGTGCAGAAATTGAACTGCAGCTTGACGCATGGACAAAACCCGGTGCGTTGCACCCGTCGCAGGGCTTGCGGATTCTCAGTGAGTCTGACGCTGAACCTGAACCTGACCGTAAGCCTGTGACCAAGCGCAGCGCCAAAGGCAAGTAGCACCAAACAGCGGCTTGGGTCTTGGGTTGCCGATCAGGTCGATTCGTGTCGGCCCCTGGTGGTGCCGCTTTTGATCGGCACGTGGCCATTTTCAGGCGCTGTCCAAGCGCCTAGCGCCGCACCTGCAATGCGCCCGGGTTAACAATGTTGGTGGGCGTGCCGCGAATGAAGTTCACGACGTTGTCGAAGGCCGCACCAAAATACATTTCATAACTGTCTTGCTCCACGTAGCCTATGTGTGGCGTGCAGATGCAGTTTTCGAGCCGAAGCAGGGCATGGCCTTGCAAAATGGGCTCTGATTCAAAGACATCAACCGCTGCGAGACCCGGGCGGCCCCGGTTCAGTCCGGCAATCAGCGCTTCGGGTTCTATGAGTTCAGCCCGCGAGGTGTTGACCAGCAATGAGGTGGTCTTCATGCGCGACAGGTCTTCCTGTGTCACGATGGCCCGGGTTTCTTCGTTCAGGCGCAGGTGCAGGCTGAGCACGTCGCTTTGCTCAAAGAACTCGGCCTTGCTGCTGGCGATTTCAAACCCGTCGGCCTGGGCGCGTTCGCGAGAAGCCTCGCGCCCCCAGATCACCACCCGCATGCCAAAAGCCCGACCGTAGCCTGCAACGATTTGCCCAATCTTGCCATAGCTCCAGATGCCCAGCGTCTTGCCCTTCAGGACCGAACCAACGCCGAAATTGGGCGGAACCGAGGCTGATTTCAGGCCGGCCTGCTGCCATGCGCCATGCTTTAAATTGGCAACGTAGTGGGGGATTCGGCGCATGGCGGCCATCACGAGGGCCCACGTCAATTCGGCCGGTGCCGTGGGCGAGCCGACACCCTCGGCCACCGCAATCCCGCGCTCTGTACAGGCCGCAATGTCTATGTGCGCCCCAACGCGACCCGTCTGGACAATCAGCTTGAGCTTGGGCAGCTTTTCGATCACTTGCCGGCTGAGCTGGGTCCGTTCCCGAATCAGTACGATCACATCCGCGTCCTTGAGGCGAACCGACAGCTGGCCGATGCCTTTGACGGTGTTGGTATACACCTTGGCGGGATAGGCATCGAGTTTGGCAGCGCAGTTCAGCTTTCGCACTGCGTCCTGGTAGTCATCGAGGATCACAATATTCATGACGGTATTGTGCCTGCAAGATGTTTAATTCCCTGCAGAAAGGCCACCCGACCGCCACCACTTTGCATCAAAAAGCAATGCGGTTCAGCCAACTGCCATGGCTGTCAGCCTGGCAGGTTCAAAGCCTTTCAACCGCATGCGGAAACAGGCCCAAGCTCAAAGGCTTGTGCCATGGCGCTGGGTCAGGCGATCGAGTTCAGCGCACACATCGGCCATGCGGCCCGATATGACCATGCGGCCAGCGCAGGCAGGGCTGACAGCGGAGTCAAACTCCCTAACTACTTTCAGACGACTGGCTGCAGGCACTTTTGAGCTTGCAGCACTGAATTTGCCGCTCCCGGGGCGGCATTCAGCGGGAGATTTGCCAGGGCAGTCTGCAGAAGAAAAGGGCAGGGCCAACTGGCTGGGGGCTCGCGGGGCACCGGCGTGCACGGAAAACGGCATGGATGACTTGGGTGCAGGTACAAACCATGCGGCCAAGGCCTGAGCCGGCGTAAATAAAAAAGCCAATACCGGTGCGTTTGAAAAGCTGAAGGTTCCCATGATGAACTCCTGTTTGAGAGAGGTTTACACAGGCAGGATTTCGGGCTGGCTTGCACGCCAGCGGAGCCGCTGCATCAGGGTGTTGGCCACCACTGGCCAAACGCCCGCCACCTGCTGCGCGGCTGAAAAATTGCGTTACATCAACATGGTGTTGCGTATCAGTCCCACCGCCAGGCCTTCGAGTTCGAAGGGCTCACCGGGCTCTACCACGATGGTTTTGAACTCGGGGTTCTCAGGGAGCAATTCGATCAGGTTTTTGGTACGGCGAAAACGCTTGACCGTGACTTCGTCGCCCAGCCGTGCCACAACAATCTGGCCGTTTTGGGCTTCTTTGGCCTGTTTGACAGCGAGTAAGTCACCGTCCATGATGCCGACATCCCGCATGCTCATGCCGCGCACCTTGAGTAAATAGTCTGGCTGGCGCTGGAACAGGCTGCTCTCGAAATAATAGGTTTGCTCTATGTGTTCCTGCGCGAGAATCGGACTGCCGGCAGCAACCCGCCCAACCAGGGGCAGGGCGAGTTGAGCCAGGCTCTGCAAGGGCAGGGAAAACTGTTTGATGCGGGATTCGTTCAGGGAACGCAGGGTGTCGCTGCGCAGGCGTATGCCGCGTGACGTACCGCTTACCAGCTCGATCACGCCTTTTCGGGCCAGGGCCTGCAGGTGTTCTTCTGCGGCGTTGGCCGAGCGAAAACCCAGTTCATTGGCTATTTCTGCCCGGGTCGGCGGTGCGCCGGTTCGTGCGATGGCGCTCTGGATCAGCTCCAGAATCTGTTGTTGGCGCGCCGTGAGCTTGGGGCCTTCGCTGGATGGCTGCGGAAAGTCGTTCAGGATACTCATGGCGGGAACTCCTTGGCTTGCGAGAGATGCCCTTTGGGCATGGGCGTTGAATAGTTCACGGGGTTTGTTGCGTCCGGCGCAGCAGGCCGTGCTGAACCTGTGTTGAAAACCTGTTTTAATAATCAGTAACTGTATTTTTATCCAGCTTTCAAAGAAATGCAAGTGCAACGTATATGACAACTCAACACACAGTGATTTTGGGCACCGGCGGCACGATTGCCGGGCGTGCATCAAGCGCTTCTGACAATATTGGCTACACCGCCGCGCAGCTGGGGGTTGAGCAGTTGCTGACTGCGATCCCTTCGCTGGCGAACGGCGGGGCGCTGATTGCCGAGCAGGTGGCTCAGATAGACAGCAAGGACATGGACTTTGCCGTCTGGGCGAAGTTGGCGGGCCGTGTCAACCACTACCTGGCCCGCCCCGATGTGCAGGGCATTGTGATTACGCACGGCACCGATACGCTGGAAGAAACCGCCTACTTTCTGCAGACCGTCTGTCAGCCTGCCAAGCCGGTCGTACTGACCTGCGCCATGCGTCCGGCGTCATCCCTGTTCCCTGATGGACCGCAAAACCTGGTGGACGCCCTGACCGTGGCGCGCTGCGCAGGGGCGCAGGGGGTGGTAGCGGTGTGCGCCGCCACCGTTCACAGCGCACTGGACGTGCAAAAAGTGCACACCTACCAGCTGAACGCTTTCGGCTCGGGCGACGCCGGACCGCTTGCCCATGTCGAGGAGGGACGCGTCAGGTTATTGAGAAATTGGCCATTAGCCCAGCAATCATGGGCGCAGGCAGCTATGAAAATAATAGCGAGTCCTGAGGGTTTTGCCGACTGGCCGCGCGTTGAAATCGTCATGAGCTATGCCGGTGCCGGTGCTGCCGTGGTGAAGGCGCTCCTTGCCCAGGACGTTCATGGCCTGGTGGTGGCCGGAACCGGCAACGGAACAGTGCACCACGGCCTGGAGGCGGCCTTGTTGCAAGCCCAGGCCGCCGGTGTCAGGGTGGTGCGCGCTACGCGCTGCCCGAATGGCCAGGTCTTGAGCATGCCCGGCGCAGCGATTCCTGATTCCGGGGGCCTGAGTCCGGTGAAGGCCCGGATAGCGCTGATGCTGCAGTTGATGGATGAGTGGAGCCTGTCACGCTAGCGCGCAAGCAGCTTTGTTTTGAGCCAGGGGTGTTTGGGCTGGGCTGAACTGGGTTGAACTGAATTGAATTGAGGGCTTTTGGCAAGCTGTCCAAAGACATGCGAGCCGAAAAATCATCAAAAAAGCCGTCGAACCGACGGCTTTTTCAGTGGCGCAGGGCCTGGCTGGCCAGAAGTCAGTCTGCCAGTGCCCTGAAAGCGCGTTCGGTGATGTCGTCCACACCGCCCATGCCGCTGATGGCGCGGTATTTGGGTGCTGCGTCGGGTGCCGTTTTTGCCCAGCTGGAATAGTAGTCCACCAGCGGACGGGTCTGGGCGCTGTACACCTCAAGCCGTTTGCGCACGGTTTCTTCCTTGTCATCTTCACGCTGAATCAGCGGTTCGCCGGTAACGTCATCCTTGCCCTCCACTTTGGGGGGGTTGTATTTGACATGGTAAGTCCGGCCTGAGGCAGTGTGCGTGCGGCGTCCGCTCATGCGCTCAATGATGGCGTCAAACGGAACGTCGATTTCAAGCACGTAGTCAAGCTTCACGCCCGCAGCCTTCATGGCGTCTGCCTGGGGGATGGTGCGCGGAAAACCATCGAACAGGAATCCTTTGGCACAGTCGGGCTGGGCGATGCGTTCCTTCACCAGATTGATGATCAGGTCGTCGCTTACCAGCGCGCCCGAGTCCATGATTTTTTTAGCCTCAAGGCCCAGCGGTGTACCTTCCTTGACGGCTGCGCGCAGCATGTCGCCTGTCGAAATCTGGGGGATGCTGTACTTTTGGCAGATGAAGGTCGCCTGTGTTCCCTTGCCCGCGCCAGGTGCGCCCAACAAAATCAGTCTCATGGATATCCTCGTGTTTTTATGAATTCAGGAAGTCAGCCGACAGGTTGGCTGGGCAATCACCTGGCAGGCTGTCGTGCCGGGGTTCAGGGCCGCTATCGCACCGGCCAGCCTGACCATGCTTGTGTGTATTTCCAAGGATAGCATGGGCACCCTTGGGGCCGGCTTACAGGGGCGCCAGGTGATTGCCCCGGGCCTATGAAAACAGATGGCGTGCGCGGTCCAGGTCTTCGGGGGTGTCTACACCGGGGCCCGGTGCGTGCTGGGTCACATGCACGGCAATCCGGTGGCCGTGCCACAGCGCCCGCAATTGCTCCAGCGACTCCAGCTGCTCCAGCGGTGACTGCGGCAAGGTGGGGAATTGCCGTAAAAACCCCACACGGTAGCCATAAATACCCACATGGCGCAGCGGTTTGGGCAGTGAACTGCCAGCGTCCCACCATGCTTGGCCCGTGAAGTCGCGCGCGGCCGGAATGGGGGAGCGGCTGAAATACAGCGCCGTCTGGCGCGCGTCAAGCACAACCTTGACCACATTGGGATTGAGCAGTTCGGTCAAATCGTCGATGGCGTGGGCGGCGGTGCTCATGGCGCAGTCTGGCCGTGCACCGAGCAAGTGCGCTACCGCATCAATCAGCGCAGGCTCTATCAACGGCTCGTCGCCCTGCACGTTCACCACGATGTCATCGTCGGCCAGACCCAGCAGGTCACAGGCTTCGGCCAGCCTGTCGCTCCCACTGGGGTGGTCGGTGCGGGTAAGCACGGCCATGACACCGAAAGCCTGGCATTTCTCCATGATGGCGGCGCTGTCTGCGGCGACAACGGTACGCACAGCCGTGCTCAGCATGGCGCGCTGCGCCACCCTGACGACCATGGGAGCGCCCTTGATGTCGGCCAACGGCTTGTTCGGCAGGCGTGTGGACGCCAGGCGCGCCGGAATGAGAACGGTAAAACTCATGACAGGCGGCCGAACGTAGTGGGGCGTGAGGGTACAGCCACCATCAGAGTCCCAACTCTTCGTCGGTCAGGGTTCGGGCCTCGTTTTCCAGCAGCACCGGAATGCCGTCGCGCACCGGGTACGCCAGCCGGGCGCTGCGCGAGATGAGTTCCTGCTTTTCGCGGTCAAAGTCAAGTGGCCCCTTGGTCACGGGGCAAACCAGAAGTTCAAGTAATTTGGTGTCCATGGGCTGATGGTAATTGAGAAACTACCGGGGAAAAGCGCTCAGGAGTTTGGGCGCCAGAAGCGCGTCCAATGCGGTAAAAAAGGCAGGCTCTGGTGAAAACACCAGCGGTACCGCCAGCACCTGCCGTGTGGCTGCGCCAGGCAGGGCAAAGAGTTTGACGGCATCTTTCTCGGTGCACAGCACGGTTTCTCCGGCAAGGGCGCCCAGATCCTCTTGCGCAAAATAGTGGTGATCCGGCAGGGCCATGGTTGTTTCCAGCGTCAAACCGCAGGCCCTCAGCATGGCAAAAAACACCTCGGGGGCCGCAATGCCGGCCACGGCTGCCAGGCGATTCCCCCTCAAGTCGGTCAACGCGGTTCGGGCACCGTCGGCCGCCACCGCGTGATCGGCGAGGCGCCGGCTGGAGGTAAAGCCTTCAAACGCTGGTTTCTGACCGGTGTGCAGCACCAGGTCCACGCCCTGGCGCTGGCGCGCTGGCCAGGGTTCACGCAACGGGCCTGCCGGCAACAACCAGCCGTTGCCCACGCCACGGTCATCGAACACGGCAATTTCAATGTCGCGCTGCAGGGCATAGTGCTGCAAGCCGTCGTCGCAAACCACCACGGCGGTGTCCGGGTGAGCGGCCAGCAGGGCGCGTACGGCTTCAATGCGTTTGTCCGCTACAAAAACAGGAGCGTTCGTCGCCCGTCGAATAAGGGCCGACTCGTCACCGGACTCCAGAACCGGCGTGTCTGGCATGACTTCGAGGACCGCCTTGCCTGAGCGCCCATAGCCGCGTGAAACCACCCCCACGGGCAGGCCTTGTGTTTGCAGATGCCTGACCAGCGCCATCACCAGCGGCGTCTTGCCAGCACCGCCCGCCACAACGTTGCCTACCACGATGACTGGCACGCCAAAGCGCCAGGAAGGGAGGCGTCCGCTACGGTACAAGGCTCGGCGAAAGTGCGCGATCAGGCCGTAAATCTGTGCCACAGGCCAGAGCAGGCAGGCTGGCAAGCCTCTGTTCAGCCATACCTTGGGCAAACCGTGCTTCACGGATTCCTTGCCGATGTTGACATACCGGGCAAGTCGCTGGCTCCAAAAACTAGCGGGCGCCGGCCTGCGCCGTGCTTTGGGTGGCAAAGGTAATCTGTGTCATCCCGTTGCGCCGGGCCGCTTCCATCACGGTAATGACCGCCTGGTGTGTGGCGCTGGCATCGGCGCTGATGATGATGACGCTGTCTTTGCCGGCCTTGGCGGCTTCTACCAGTGCCGCGCCCAACACCTCGATACTCCGGCCCGGTACCAGCGTTTTGTTGACCATGTAGCGCCCGTCGCTACTGACGGCGACGATGACTTCTTTTGGGTAGTCCCGCTGCTGCTCGGCGTCTGCCACCGGCAGTTTGACCTGCAACTCGGTGAACTTGCTGTAGGTGGTCGACAGCATCAGGAAGATCAGGACGACCAGCAGCACGTCAATAAACGGGATCAGGTTGATTTCTGGCTCGTCGTGGGGATGGGGCCGGAAATTCATCGTTATTTTCTCAGGGTGTTGAGATGGCGCATGAAGCGTTCAGCCGCCAGCTCCATGGTCAGCAGATAGCCGTCGACCCGGGCCCGGAAATAGCGCCAGAAAATCAGCGAAGGAATGGCCACCATCAGGCCGAACGCCGTGTTGTACAGGGCAATGGAAATACCTTGCGCAAGCTGTGCAGGGTTGCCGCCCGCCGCGTTGCTGGCGCCGCCGCCGGCCTGCGAGCCAAAAATCTCGATCATGCCGATGACCGTGCCCAGCAGACCCAGCAGGGGGGCGGCAGAGGCGATAGTGGCCAGTGCCGCCAGATAGCGCTCCAGCTTGTGCGCCACCTGACGGCCGGTGCCTTCGAGCGTGGCGCGCAGGTCGTCTTCACTGATGCGCGGGTTGGCGTTCAGGGCACGAAAGCCGCTGGCCAGGACTTCACCCAAGAGCGAATTCTGCTCAAGCTGCTGCACAACCCCTGCCGATGGAATGGCGGTGCGCGACACGGTGATGGCTTCGTCCAGCAGTTTGGGGGGCGCAACCTTGGGCGTTTTAAGGCTGGTAAAACGTTCGATTACCAGCGCCAGCGCCAGAACGGAGCAGGCAACCAGAGGCCAGATTGGCCTGCCTGCGGCTTGTATGATCGAAAACAATGCACATCTCCAAACAGATAATTTGTGGTGGATTATGGCTTAACGGCATCACGCTCCCGCGCTGCATACTGCCTTGCCCGGGAATGTTTTCAGATTGAATTTTGCAAGCGATAACCCACAGAAGTTGTGGATAACTTTGTGAGTAAGTGATGCTGCATCCGCTCGGGACCCGCGCCAAATCGTGCATGTGACAAAACGATGAAAATTTGGGCATGATTAAGTTGTGGAAAATCAATGAGTTACACCAAGCCACCGGACTGTCCACGTCAAACCACCGTGCTGGGCCCCGTGCTGCCACGCGCTGTGGAGTATTGCCCCCGTCAAATCAAGGGGTTTGACAGTGTTTGAGTCGCCCATCAACGCCCCCCAACTGCCGGTTTCCAGCCAGCGGGCTGGTGTGCGTGTCTGGCCGGTGGGCTCGTTGCTGCGGGCGATTGCCGACAGCCTTGAGGCCCGCTTTAACCCGGTGGCGGTTCAGGGCGAAATTTCGGGATTCTCCCGTGCGGTGAGCGGACATTGTTATTTTTCTCTCAAGGACGACCAGGGGCAGGTGCGTTGTGCCATGTTTCGCCGTGCCGCCAGCATGCTGGATTTTTCGCCCAAAGACGGACAGCTGGTGGAGCTGCGTGGGCGATTGGGCGTGTATGAGCCGCGCGGCGAACTGCAACTGGTGGTCGAGTCGATGCGCCAGGCCGGGCAGGGCAATTTATTCGAGCAGTTTCTGGCGCTCAAGGCCAAACTGGAAGCCGAGGGGCTTTTTGCAACCGCGCGCAAACGTCCACTGCCTCTGATGCCGCGGGCGATCGGGGTGGTCACCTCTCTCGGTGCTGCGGCCCTGCATGATGTGGTCAGCACCCTGCAGCGCCGCGTACCGCACATTCCTGTCGTGATCTACCCGGCCAGCGTGCAGGGCGGCCAGGCCACAACGGAACTGCGCCAGGCATTGCTCAAGGCCTTCCAGCGGCGGGCTGACGACCAGGTCGACGTGCTGCTGCTGGTGCGTGGCGGCGGTGCCCTGGAGGATTTGTGGGCCTTTAATGACGAGGCACTGGCACGGGCCATTGTGGCTTCGCCCATGCCGGTGGTCAGCGGCGTCGGGCATGAAACCGACTTCACCATCGCGGATTTTTGTGCCGATGTGCGCGCGCCAACACCTACCGCCGCTGCCGAACTGTGCGCCCAGCCACAAAGTGTCTGGCTGGGTGCCCTTGGGCTGGCATTTTCACGCTTGCAAAATGGGGTTGACCGGCAACTGCAGTCGAACAGCCAGCGCCTGGACCGGGCGGCGTCCCGTGTCAGCCGGCCATCGCACCTGGTCACCCGGCAGCAGGCCCGCCTGACCGGCATCGCGCAGAGCCTGCGGCACAGCATGCGTGCCGCCCTGATGCACGAGCAACGCAGGCTGCAAGCGCTGGGGACCAACCTGCCCGCTGGGGCCGCGGCCAGTCTGCAGCACCGCGAGCGACAGCTGGAACGTGCCCAGTTGCGCCTGCAGCTGCTTGACCCTAAGCTGGTTTTGCAGCGCGGTTACGCCTGGCTGGCCGACCTGCAGGGCCAGCCCATCAGCAGTGCAAGGAACATCACGCCCGGCCAGCCGGTACGCGCTACCCTTGCGGATGGCACGGTCGATTTGACCGTTTCAGCGCCCCGCCTGATTTAGTTTTTACAATCACCCAAACAACTTATCAACCACCACGAGGAAAATCATGGAACATAAACTGCCTGCGCTCCCCTACGCCATCGATGCCCTGGCGCCCCACTACAGCCAGGAAGCCTTTGAATACCACCACGGAAAGCACCACAACGCCTACGTCGTGAACCTCAACAATCTGCAAAAAGGCACTGAGTTTGAAGCCATGACGCTGGAGGAAATCGTCAAAAAATCCAGCGGTGGTGTGTACAACAATTCAGCCCAGATCTGGAACCACACCTTTTTCTGGAGCTGCATGAAGCCCGCCGGCGGTGGTGAACCCAGCGGTGCGCTGGCCGCCGCCATCAACGCCAAGTTCGGCTCTTATGCTGCCTTCAAGGAAGCTTTCGTCAAGTCGGCCGTGGGCAACTTCGGCTCCGGCTGGACCTGGCTGGTCAAAAAAGCCGACGGCACCGTCGATATCGTCAACACCGGTGCAGCAGGCACGCCGCTCACCACGGCCGACAAAGCCCTGCTGACGGTCGATGTGTGGGAGCACGCCTACTACATCGACTACCGCAACATGCGTCCCAAGTTTGTTGAAACCTTTTTGTCCAACCTGGTCAATTGGGAATTCGCCGAAGCAAACTTCGCCTGAGTTCAGGGTTGATGGACCCGGCACAGCGTCCGGGCACAAAAAAAGCCGACATCATGTCGGCTTTTTTGTAGGTGTTTTCCGGGCGCTTATGCTTATGCTGGGCACGAGTTGTCAGCGCCTGGCCTCAAACAGTGTTCCGCCCAGTTTGCTGCCGGCCTTGATGCCTTTTTTGGCAAACCATCCTTTGTTCATTTCCAGCACATAGCGAACCGGCTGGTCTGAGCAATGGGATTCCAGCGTTTGCGGTTTCATGTCCGCCATGTTCACAATGGTTCCGTCGTCCGCGACAAAAGCAGCGGTCAGGGGGAGCAGGGTGTTTTTCATCCAGAAGCATTGCCGGGTGGGCTGGTCAAAAACAAAAATCATGCCTTCGGACTGCGGCATATCCTTGCGAAACATCAGGCCGACCTGGCGCTGCTCGGGCGTCTGCGCGACCTGGGCATCAATCAAGTGCATGCCCGCTGACAGCTTGACGCGCTGCAAATTCATCTGGGGCTCGTCCTGGGCTGACGCTCCAAGTGGTGACAGCAGGGCGGCAGCGGCCAGCACCAGAGCCAGTCGCTGGCGCAATTTTTGAAGGCTGAAGGCGCCGGATTTGAAAATCATGGTTTGACGTTGGAAGAAATGGATTGGCCAGCATATACGACGCGCATAAAAAATGCCCGCACAAGGCGGGCATTGCGACCGAAGTCAGCCGAAATTACTTCTTGGCTTCAGTTTTTTTGGCCATGGCAGCGTCAGCTTTTGCTTTTTTGGCAGCAGCGGCTTTTTCTTTCTTGGCGGCTTTGGCAGCAGCTTTTTCTTCTTTGGTCATGGCTTTGCCGGCAGCAGGCTTGGCATCCTTGGCCGCTTCGGCTTTGGTCACTGCGGCAGGAGCAGCAGGTGCGGCGGCAGCAGCTGGAGCAGCCATGGGCGCGCCAGCATGTGAAGCGGCAAAAGCGCCAACAGAAAAGAGGCCAGCGATCAGGGCAGCGAGGATTTTGTTCATTTGGAATTTCCTTGATAACGTGATTGGAAAAAATACCCCGAACTTCTCGGAGGCTCTACCGTAACGAGGACTGTCCGCAAACCGTTGACACCAGCACTCAAATTCTCTTCAGAACAGGTTTTACGGCTAGAATTTAGGGGTTTTTACCTAAACTGCCGAAAGCGGCCCGCCCGCCCAGGCTTCCAACGCTCACTGGAGACTTTTTCACATGTACCAGCACATCAAGGTGCCCGCCCAAGGCCAGAAGATCACCGTCAACGCAGACAACTCACTGAATGTGCCCGATGAGCCGGTCATTCCGTTCATTGAAGGCGACGGCACAGGTGTGGACATCACGCCGGTCATGCTGAAAGTGGTCGATGCGGCGGTTGCCAAAGCTTACGGCGGCAAGAAAAAAATCCACTGGATGGAAGTTTACGCAGGCGAAAAGTCAACCAAGATCTATGGCCCTGACGTCTGGCTGCCAGAAGAAACCCTGCATGCCGTGCGCGACTACGTGGTGTCCATCAAGGGCCCGTTGACTACGCCCGTGGGCGGCGGTATTCGCAGCCTGAATGTGGCCATGCGCCAGGAACTTGACCTGTATGTCTGCCTGCGCCCCATCCAGTATTTCAAAGGTGTGCCGTCGCCCGTCAAGGAGCCAGAAAAGACCAACATGGTCATTTTCCGTGAAAACTCGGAAGACATCTACGCCGGTATCGAGTTTGAATCAGGCAGCGACAAGGTCAAAAAACTCATCAAGTTCCTGCAAGACGAGATGGGTGTCAAGAAGATTCGTTTCCCGAACACCTCGGGCATCGGCATCAAGCCGGTGTCCAGCGAAGGCACTGAGCGCCTGGTGCGCAAAGCCCTCCAGTACGCCATTGACAACGACAAGCCCAGCGTGACCATTGTTCACAAAGGCAACATCATGAAGTTCACCGAAGGCGGTTTCCGTGACTGGGCTTATGCACTGGCACAAAACGAATTCGGCGCAGAGCTGATTGTCGGCGGCCCATGGTGCAAGTTCAAAAATCCGAAAACCGGCAAGGACATCATCGTCAAGGACGTGATTGCAGATGCTTTCCTGCAGCAGATTCTGCTGCGCCCGGCTGAATACTCGGTGGTGGCAACCCTCAACCTCAACGGCGACTATATTTCTGACGCGCTGGCAGCCCAGGTGGGCGGTATCGGCATTGCGCCAGGCGCCAACCTGTCAGACACCGTGGCCTGCTTTGAAGCCACCCACGGCACGGCGCCCAAATACGCCGGCAAGGACTACGTGAACCCGGGTTCCGTCATCCTGTCTGCCGAAATGATGCTGCGCCATATGGGCTGGTTTGAAGCCGCTGACCTGATCATCAGCTCGATGGAAAAATCTATTGCATCGAAGAAAGTCACCTATGACTTCGCCCGACTCATGGAAGGCGCCACCCAGGTCAGCTGCTCCGGTTTCGGCCAGGTCATGATCGACAACATGTAAATCGACCAGGCTTTCAGCTTGCCAACCGCCCGGGAGTGATCCCGAGGCGGTTTTTTTGTGGCTGCGCAAACCCCTGGGGGAAATCGCCGCAAGGCCTGTCTGGATTGCCACCAGATGTCGCGTTCACGCCACCAATTCCCATGTCAGTCACACTGGAGAGCATCGGTCGCTAGAATGAAATCCATGGCAACCAAGTCTCCCAAAACTCCAAATACACCCACACGGCCCCCGGCGCCCGCTGTCCGGCCCGACGACGCCCAGGGCGGCGATTCCGTTGTGCTGGAGCGCCGTCCGCAAAAAACCAAACCACCCCAGATGTACCAGGTGGTTTTGCTCAATGATGACTACACACCGATGGAGTTCGTGGTGGAGGTCATTCAGGAGTTTTTCAATAAAGACCGGGAAACTGCGACGCAGATCATGCTGAAGATCCATCTGGATGGCAAAGGTGTTTGCGGCGTGTTTTCGAAAGACGTGGCCGCCACCAAAGTTGACCAGGTGACCGAAGCCGCCCGAAAAAACGGGCACCCGCTGCAATGTGTCAGCGAACCTATTGAATTATGAGAAATCCCGCCAATATTCCGTTGAAGTCAGTACAGTAGATCCAAGCAAGCACCCGTTAAGTGAAGGAAGTTCAATGATCGCCCAGGAATTAGAAGTCAGCTTGCACATGGCCTTTGTTGAGGCGCGCCAGCAGCGTCACGAGTTCATCACCGTTGAACACCTGCTGCTCGCCTTGCTGGACAACCCCAGCGCGGCCGAAGTACTGCGGGCCTGTTCAGCCAATGTCGATGACTTGCGCAAGTCGCTGGCCAACTTCATCAAGGACAACACACCGCAGGTGGCTGGCACCGATGACGTGGACACGCAGCCCACACTGGGGTTTCAACGCGTGATTCAGCGCGCCATCATGCATGTGCAGTCCACCGGCAATGGTAAAAAAGAAGTGACTGGCGCCAACGTGCTGGTCGCTATTTTTGGCGAAAAAGACTCGCACGCTGTCTATTACCTCCACCAGCAGGGTGTGACCCGCCTCGACGTCGTGAATTTCATCGCCCACGGCATCAAGAAAAGTGACCCGCCCGAGCCCGCCAAGTCGGGTGAGAGTGCGGCTGAAAACGAAGAAGGCGGTGGCGAAAAGAACGAAAAAGCGTCGCCGCTGGAGCAGTACACCGTCAACCTCAACCAGCTGGCCAAAGACGGCAAGATTGATCCGCTGATTGGCCGCCAGTATGAAGTCGAGCGCGTGATCCAGATTTTGTGCCGCCGCCGCAAAAACAACCCGCTGCTGGTCGGTGAGGCCGGTGTCGGTAAAACCGCCATTGCCGAGGGCCTGGCCTGGCGCATCACGCAAAAAGACGTGCCCGAAATCCTGGCCGAGGCGCAGGTCTATTCGCTTGACATGGGCGCGCTGCTGGCCGGCACCAAATACCGGGGCGACTTCGAGCAGCGCCTCAAGGGCGTGCTGAAAGCCCTGAAAGACAAGCCCAATGGCATTTTGTTCATTGACGAAATTCACACCCTGATCGGGGCCGGTGCGGCCTCGGGCGGCACGCTGGATGCGTCCAACCTGCTCAAGCCCGCGCTCAGCTCCGGGCAGCTCAAGTGCATTGGCGCCACCACCTTCACCGAATACCGCGGCATCTTTGAAAAAGACGCCGCCCTGTCGCGCCGCTTCCAGAAGGTCGATGTGGTCGAACCCACCGTGCAGGAAACCGTTGAAATTCTCAAGGGCCTGAAGTCGCGCTACGAAGAGCACCACAGCGTGAAATACGCCGTGGCCGCCCTGCAGGCAGCGGCCGAACTCAGCGCCAAATACATCAACGACCGCCACCTGCCCGACAAGGCGATTGACGTGATTGACGAAGCCGGTGCGGCTCAGCGCATCTTGCCGGCCAACAAGCGCAAGAAAACCATCACCAAGGCCGAGGTCGAAGAGATTGTGGCCAAAATTGCCCGGATTCCGCCCGCCAATGTGTCCAACGACGACCGCGGCAAGCTGAAAACGCTGGAACGTGACCTGAAAAGCGTGGTGTTTGGCCAGGACAAGGCACTCGATGTGCTGGCGTCCAGCGTCAAGATGGCGCGCTCGGGCCTGGGCAAAGACGACAAGCCGATTGGCAGCTTTTTGTTCTCCGGCCCCACCGGCGTTGGCAAGACCGAAGCGGCCAAGCAGCTGGCCTACATCATGGGCATCGAGCTGATCCGCTTTGACATGTCGGAGTACATGGAGCGCCACGCCGTGAGCCGCCTGATTGGCGCGCCGCCGGGCTATGTGGGTTTTGACCAGGGCGGTTTGCTGACCGAAGCCGTGACCAAAAAGCCGCATTGCGTATTGCTGCTTGACGAGATCGAAAAGGCGCACCCGGACATCTTCAACGTGCTGCTGCAGGTCATGGACCACGGCACGCTGACCGACAACAATGGGCGCAAGGCCGATTTCCGCAACGTCATCATCGTCATGACCACCAATGCCGGTGCCGAGACCATGAACAAGGCGACCATTGGCTTTACCAACCCGCGCGAAGCCGGCGACGAGATGGCCGACATCAAACGCCTGTTCACACCCGAGTTCCGCAACCGCCTCGATGCGGTGGTGAGCTTCAAGGCGCTCGACGAAACCGTTATTTTGCGGGTGGTCGACAAGTTCCTGCTGCAGCTTGAGACGCAACTGGCCGAGAAAAAGGTGGAGGTCACCTTTACCGACACGTTGCGCAAGTACCTGGCCAAAAAAGGCTTTGACCCCCTGATGGGTGCACGCCCGATGCAGCGGCTGATCCAGGACACGATTCGCCGTGCGCTGGCCGACGAGCTGCTGTTTGGACGCCTGATTGACGGCGGTCGCCTGACGGTCGACATGAAGGTGACGACGGATGAAAAAGGCGTGGAATCGGGTGAAGTCCAGCTCGACATTCAACCGCTGCCCAAGAAAGAAGGCCGTTCCAAACCTGAATCAGAGGCGGCAGAAACCAGCTGATTGCTGCGTTTTTTAAAATCGCCCAAAAGGCCGGTAGCATCACGCTGCCGGCCTTTTTTATTTTGCTATGAAAACAATAGCTGCTTGCGCCCGAAGTGATTGGGCCAGAGGCCTTTTTCGCTTTAAGATATTCTGAGACCTACCTGATGCCCCAGCCCCTGTTACCCGATTCGCACACCTTTTTGTGGCACGACTACGAAACCTTCGGCATCAACACCCGCCGTGACCGGCCTTCGCAATTTGCCGGCATCCGCACCGATGCCGAGCTCAATGAAATCGGCGAACCGCTGATGATTTACTGCCAGCCGGCCAATGACTACCTGCCCAGCCCGGAGTCGTGCCTGATCACCGGTATTACGCCTCAGCATTGTCTGCAACACGGTGTTCCCGAGCACGAATTTGCCGCGCAAATTGAGCAGCTGCTGGCCCAGCCCGGCACCATCGGCGTGGGCTACAACACCATCCGTTTTGACGATGAAGTGACGCGGCATATGTTTTGGCGCAACCTGATCGACCCTTACGGGCGCGAGTGGCAAAACGACTGTGGCCGCTGGGATCTGCTCGACGTGGTGCGCATGGCCTATGCGTTGCGGCCCGAGGGCATCATTTGGCCGACCAAGACCGAAGAGGGCCCCCGCAACGGCAAACCCAGCTTCAAACTCACCGACCTGACCGCTGCCAACGGCCTGGCGCACGAAGCCGCGCACGATGCGCTGTCTGACGTGCGCGCCACGATTGCCCTGGCGCGGCTGATTCGGCAAGCGCAGCCCAAGCTGTTTGATTTTTGCCTGAGCCTGCACAAAAAAGACCGCGTGGCCAAAGAGCTGGGCCTGCCGGCCAGCCCGCAAACCGCCCGGCCTTTTTTGCATGTGTCGGGCATGTTCCCGCCCGAGCGCGGCTGCCTGTCGGTGATGTGGCCGCTGGCCACGCACCCGTCGAATAAAAACGAGTTGCTGGCCTGGGACCTGGCGCATGACCCGAGCGAGCTGCCGCTGCTGGACGTGGCCACGCTGCGCCAGCGCTTGTTTACCCGGTCGGCCGAGTTGCCCAAGGGCGTGCAGCGCCTGCCGCTCAAGTCGGTGCACCTCAACAAATCACCCATGGTGGTCAGCAAGCTGCAAACCCTGTCGCCCGCCCTGGCCGAGCGCTGGGGCATTGACCTGGACGCTGCGCTGCGCCATGCCGAAATAGCGGCAGGCCTGCCCGACATGAGCGCCATCTGGCCCGACGTCTTCAAGCGGCCCAAAGAAGCGCAGCCCGATGTGGACGAAGACCTGTATGGCGGCTTTGTTGGCAATGCGGACCGCCGGCGGCTGAACCAGCTGCGCGAGATGTCGCCGGCCGAACTGGCCCACAGCCGCACCGGTTTTGACGACGAACGGCTGCAGGAACTGCTGTTTCGCTACCGGGCGCGTAACTTTCCGGACACCCTGAGCCCGGAAGACGCCGAGCGCTGGGAAGCGCACCGGGCTGCGCGTTTGCTCGAAGGCGAGGGCGGCGCGCGCAATGTGGATGCACTGTTCGCCGAGATTGATGCCTTGTCCGGTGCGGCGGATGCGCGGGGTGAACAGATACTCGGTGCGCTGTACGACTATGCCGAGTCTATTACGCCTGAACCCCAATAACTACGGGCGCTACAAGCTATATATTTGATAGCAAGCCCAACGGCGGTTAGCCCCCGGCCTGCCACGCTGGATGCTTGCCCATCACCCCCTGGAACAAGGCGCTGGCCTCAAACCGCGCCAGCCAGGCCTGCAACAGCGGCCAGGGCTGCGCAGCAAACCACGCCGCATCGGTGTGCGCAAACTGCCGCACAAAAGGCAGGATGGCCATGTCGGCCAGGCTGGCGGCGGGGCTCAACAGCCAGCCGCCGCTTCCGAGCCGCGCTTCAAGTCCCGCCAGCCAGCGCGCCCCAGCGGCCTGGTGTTCCCGGGCAAATTGCAGCGCGTCACCGGCCTGTTCCAACGGGTAGCGGTTGGGGTATTTGTAGCGGTCCAGGTGCTGCTTGAAGGCGCCGTCGTTCTCTGCAATCAGCGTCAGCAGGGGGTCTAGCGAC
>JANNXF010000347.1:0-11154 GCA_031409395.1 Polaromonas sp. | reverse complement strand
GTGAAGGAAATCTGACCGATACGGCGAAATGCCGCAAACACATCGCCTTCGGCCAGACACGGCAGGGTGTGCTGCCAACGCGCCAGCGGTACGGACAGCGCTGCGCCCACGGCAACCGGCCAGAGCGCCGCCCACAGGGCTTGCGCCGAGAAGGCCTCTTTCAAAGACTGGTTGGGGGCGGCAATGTACAGCACCCAGGGAATGACCAGGGACGCGGCGGCCATGGCCAGCCAGGGCAAGGCCAGCCCGGCAGGCGCACGCCGGTCGGTCTCGCTCGATGCCGTGGCCTTGAGGCAGCGCACGAAGTGAAGCATGAGCAGAGTGGTGGCCACGGCAGAAACCGTGGCGATGGAGCTGGCCAGGCCGTCCCCGAGTACGTCCTTGGCCACCGCTTTTGCCAGTGCCCCACCGGTGAGCGGCAGGCCGCCCATGCCCAGCGCCAGCACCACGGCCGGCAGCAGCAGGGGCCAGACGCGCCGCGACCCGGTGGCCGCGATGGTGCCTACCGCCAGAAACAGCGCGCCTTTCACCACCACATGGTTGGCGGCATAAAAAACCGCGCCCAGCTTGGCGTTGCCATCGCCCGCCAGCAGCCCCATGCCGATGATGGCCAGGATGAAACCCATCTGGCCCACACTGGAGTAAGCCAGTATGGTCTTGGGATTTTTCTGCGTGATGCCGACGGCAACGCCATAGAGTGCGCCAAACAGACCGGTGATCGCCAGCACCAGCCCGGAGGCCGGCAGGGGCGTGTCGATGGGCAGAAAGCGGATCAGGCCCAGGATACCGGCCTTGACGACGGCGCCACCGAGGATGGCCGATGCGGGGATGGGGGCGGTGGTGTGGGCAATCGGCAGAAAAAAGTGCGCCGGCACCAGCCCGGCTTTTATGCCGAAACCAGCCAGCAGCAGGGCGACAATCGGAACCCGCCAGGGCGACGGTCCGAGTGCGGCCACCGCGTCGCTGATCATCAGGCTGTTGCCAGGCGTGATGGCGGCCATCCAGACAAAGGCCAGCAACAAGAATGCCTCGGCGAAAAGCGCAACGCCCAGGTAAACCGCACCGGCGCGCTGGGCCTTGGGCGTAGCGTCGTGCAGGGTCAGGCCGCTGGCTCCCACGCTGAGCAGGGCCAGCATGCCGTAGAAGCTCAGCATGTCGGCGGCCAGAAAAACCCCGACAAAACCGGTGAGCGTCATCAACCAGGTCACGGCAAACCGGCCGCCGTCCGGCCGGCCCCGCAGAAACGTGGCGGCATACACGCCCGCGGCTATCCACAGCACCATGGCAACGCCGAGCAGGACAGCGCCCGCCAGGTCTGTCGAAAACGCCAGCGGGACCCTGGCATTGCCCAGCACCAGGACCTCACCGCCCGCCGCCAGCAGCGCGGCGGCGAACGCGGGCAATGGCGCAAACGGCAGCACGGCGGGCATGCGCTCGCGCAAAGAGCGCACCGTGCAGGCCAGCAGCAAAGCCAGTGGCACGCCAATGGCCGCAAACATCAGGCCTGCGGTGTGGGTCATCGCGCCTCCGTGACGACGGCGCCTGGACGGCCGATTTGCGCGACATCCACCGGGCTCAGCGCAACCAGGCCCAGCAGAAACGACACGCAAGCCAGGAACAACACCACTCCCTCGCGGTAGCGGGGCACGCGCATCACCGGCGTCAGGGGCTGGTCTGGCGCACCCAGGGTGTTCATGAGCACGATGAACACATAACAGGTGGTGAGCAGCCCGCCTGCGAGCATGACGACGGCCCAGATCCATTGCCCCGTGACAAAGGCAGCGGTCAGCAACAGCCATTTGGCCAGAAATCCGCCCGAGGGCGGCAGCCCGACCAAGGAAATTCCCGCCAGGGCAAAGGCCAGAACCGTCATGGGCAGCAGCCGGGCAACTCCCCGCAAATCGGCAATCCGGTCATGCCCCAGTGTGGTGTAGACCAGTCCGGCGCACATGAACATGGCCGCCTTGGCCGTGGCATGCGAGATGGCCTGCAGCAGCCCGCCGGTGACTGCGGGGTCGGTGGGAAGCTGCATCGCGGTGAGGCCGGCGGCTAGTGGAAACATGATGAACAGGTAGCCAATCTGGGCAATGGTTGAATAGGCAATCAGCAGCTTCAGGCGGGCCTGCCGCAGCGCCACCACATTGCCCAGCACGATGGCCAAGGCACCGAGCGCACCCAGCATCTGCGCGGCCGCCGGTGTGACAATGTCCGGCAGCACGTCCAGCCACAGGCGGATCACCAGGAAAAAAGAGCCCTTGACGACCAGTGCCGACAGCAAGGCACTGGCGGCGGCAGGCGCCCCTGCGTGGGCGGGTGGCAGCCACAGGTGCAGCGGAAACAAGGCGGTTTTGGCCAGCAGGCCGGCCGTCATCAGCGCGGCAGCCGCCCAGACTGCTGGTTCGGGTTGAACGCTGGCCGCCAGCAGGGTGATGTCGAGTGTGCCGTAGGCACCGTACAGCAGTGCGGCACCCAGCAGGTAGAGGATGGAGCCCAGCAGCGCAAACAGCAGGTAGCGCAGTGCCGCCTGAAGTGTCTCGGGCCGCCCATCCAGGCAAACCAGTGGTACGCCGGCAAAGGTCAGCAGCTCAAGGGCCACGTACAGGCTGAACAGGTCGCCCGCCAGAAACAGGGCATTGAGCGAACCCCAGACCGCCAGCAGCAGCGTCCAGAACATCAGGGGCGCGCGGGCCTCGCGCACCCCTTGTGGCGTGCGGAAATCCGCGTGGGCAAATACGGCGATCGCGCAAACCACCACCACGGTGGTCAGCAGCATCAGCACAGACAGGCCGTCTGCCCTCAGGGCAATGCCCAGCGGCGGCGCCCAGCCCCCCAGAAAATAAACCAGCGTGCGGCCAGACTGCAGCAGCTGGAACCCGGATGCCAGCGCGAGAACCAGCCCGATGGGCAGGGACACCATGGCCACGCGTTGGGCATGACGCCCCCCCAGCGTCAGCGCAGCGACCACCCCCAGAAAAGGAATGACAAGCGCCAGCACAAGCAAAAGCCCGCCGGGTGTGGTGACTTCTGGCAAGGGCATGGGCACAGCGGCCATCGAGAGGAGGGGCAAGGATGTCACGGCTTGGGCAGGTCAACAGGCTGGGCGGCGGCAACCGCCTGCAAAGTGGAAGATCCCGTTGCCTGGTAGAGCCGGCAGATCAACCCCACCACCAGTGCGGTCGCCGAGAAGGCAACCACAATACCGGTAATGACCAGAGCTTGCGGCACCGGGTCCGCCGCCAATCCGAAGGCGACGCCCCGGATGGCGATCACCCCGAGTATCAGGAAGACACCGCTGCCGGTGAGGTTGAAGGCGAGGATTTTTCGCAGAGGCTGCGGATTGGCAATGACGCCGTAAAGACCGAGCCCCACCAGCGCCGCACCGCACAATCCGAACAAGGTAATGACGCTCATGGCGGTTCGGGGCGTTCTGGCGACCCCGCCACCAGCAGGCCCAGGGTGATGGCAATCGACAGCATGGAGGCGGCTTCAATCACCAGAATCAGGGGCTTGGCGTAGCCTTCGGGATAGGCGAGAAAGGTTCCTGTCCAGGCAATACCCGCCAGCCCGATTCCGAGAAACACCACCGTTCCGGTCACGAGGCCCACCCGCAACAGCCGCCGGCTCACAGCGGGCGCGTCGACCAGGCCCGCCATCATGACCAGCAGCCACATGGCGGCCAGCAAGGTGCCCGCCTGAAACTTGCCCCCCGGAAGATCGGCCCCGACCCAAAAAAGATAAATGGCGATCACGATGCCGAAAGGCGGCAGCAGGCGCGCCATATAGCTCAGTATGCCGTGGGGATCTGCGGGGATGCGGGGCCCGGGGCGACCGCCCCAGGCGCTGTCGGGGGCCATGGACCAGACCGCGATCAACGCGAAGACAAGCACCACCGCTTCCAGCAGGGTATCGGTGGCCCGAAAAGCGAGCAAGACCGCCGTCACGGCGTTGCCCAGGCCGGTCGTCGCGATGTGGCTGTCAACCTGTGGCGCCAGCGTCGGTGCCGGTTCTGGCAATGTCAGGACGACGCCCGCCAGCAGCAAGGCAACAGCGCCAGCCAGCAAGGCGGCCGCCACACGGAGCCCGGGCCCGGGACGTTCTTTGAGCGAAGCGGCTTCGCAGGCGCGCAGCCGGGCCGCAGCGCGAATCAGCAACACCCCCGTCAACCCGCCACCAATGGCCGCTTCGGTCAGTGCGATGTCTGGCGCCGACAGGCGCATCCAGGCCAGTGCCAGCAACAAGCCATAGACAACGTAGCCGACGACAGCGGCAAAGTTGTCGCGTGCGGCAATGGTCCACACAGCAACCCCCACAATCAAGAGGCAGACAAGAAGGTCGAATACCGCGACCATCGTCATTCCGCTTGCGCGCTTCGCCGCACAACACGCGCAATCAGCTGGGACACCGTCGCACTGGCCAGCAGCACCAGCAGCCAGACGCCCATCAGCTTGACCGCGCCGAGCAGCCCCCCGGCATGCGGCAGCAGGCCCAGCACAATCAACCCCAGGCCGAGGTTGTCGGCCTTGGTGAGGGCATGCAGGCGCGTCAGCGCATCGGGGAACCGGAGCAGGCCGACGGTTCCGGCCAGAAAAAAGAAAATCCCGCCCAGGATGGCCAGCACCGTAAAGATATTGAGGGCAAGACTCATGAGTCTTCGCCCGACGGGGACGGCGCATCGGGCGAAAGGCCCACCGCCTTCGCAAAAGCCACCGACGCAAAGGCGGCCAGCAGCGCCAGGGTCAACGCAACGTCAACACTGGCGGGCTCCAGGGTGGCGGCACCCAGCAACAGCAGCACGGCAATGCCGCCAGTGCCGAGCAATTGCGCCGCCATCATGCGATCGGCATCGCCCGGGCCGCGCAAGACCCGAACCAGCCCCAGCGCCGTGAGCAACAGCACCAGGCATGCCGCTCCCCAAAAAAACTCAACCATCACGCCGAACGCCCCCAAGCGCCTGTGCGAGCACCTTCTCTTCGAGCGCCAGTTGCTGCGCCACCGGCTGGCCCACGTCAAGGCAGTGGTAGACCAGGCTGCCGTCTTCGTCGCCACACGGCACCGCGCCTGGCAACAGGCTGGTGATGGTGGAGAAGGTGTTGCGCAGGTGGCCGGGCGGATGAACCACCGCAAAGCTGATGAAGCCGGGACGCAAGGGCAGGCGTGGATCAAACGCACGCCGCGCGACGTCCCAACCGGCCAGCAATGATTGCCCCAAAAATCGCGGAAAAAACCGGCAGAGCGCCCCCAGGTTCACGCGCTCCCGTCCCGGAGGCTGCAAATACAGGCTGGTCCAGGTCGCCGCCGCAGCAGCCACCACACCCACGGCAAAATCTGCCGCAGCCAACCCGATGAGCGCCACCCAGAACGCCAGGAACAGCGCGCCCCGTGTCCATGCGGCGCGCGCCCTGGCACTCATGCCGAAGTCGCTACATCGGCTGCGGACGAACGCGACCCGGACGGCTTGCCGCCAAACACGGTCACGTACAGCGTGGGCAAGAACACCAGCGTCAGCAGCGTCGCCACCAGCAGCCCGCCCATGATGGCAAACGCCATGGGGCCCCAGAACACGGTAGGCGCAATGGGAATCAGGCCCAGCACGGTTGAAATGGCTGTCAGCATCATGGGCCGCAGCCTGGAACTGCTGGCAAATACGACAGCCTCCCAGATGTCTTTGCCGTCCTTGCGGTCACTCTCGATCTGCACAATCAGGATCACGGCGTTCTTGGCGATCATGCCCATCAGCGCAAGAATGCCCAGGATGGCCACAAACCCGAGGGGTCGTCCGGACAGCAGCAAGGCGCCCACCACGCCGATCAGGCCGAGTGGCAACAGGGTGATGACCATGGCCAGTCGCCGGAAGCTGAGCAGCTGCAGCATCAAAACGGTCAGCATGACACCAATCATCAGAGGGACCACCGCCACCACCGATGCACGGGAGTCCGCACTTTCCTCGGCAATGCCGCCGGTCTCTATCCGGTAGGGTTTTGGCAGCTTGGCATTGAGTTCAGCAATTCTGGGGGCCAGCACGCCGACAACGCTCTCCGGCAGCACCCCCGGAGCGACATCCGCCAGCACCGTCAGGGTGGGCACGCGGTTACGCCGCCAGATGATGGGGTACTCCTGCTCATCCTCAAACGTGGCGAACTGGCTCAGGGAAACAGTCCGTCCATTGGGCAGAGGGACCTGCAGGGTTCTCAGGGTGGAAAAAGACAGACGTTGCTCGTCGGTCGCACGCGCCACCACATCAATGAGGTAGATGTCGTCCCGCAACTGCGTCACCGTTGAACCCGACACGGCGGCGTTCAGCACGGCCGCCAAGGACCGCGAACTGACGCCCAGTTGCCTGGCCTGGTCCTGGTCAACGCGCAGCCGCAGCTGGCGGCCTGGCTCCATCCAGTCAAAGTTGACATGGCGCACGCGCGCGTCTCCGCTGTCGACGGCTTTGGCGACGTCAAGCGCAATACGCCTGACTTCTTCTCGGTCGGGGCCACTCACCCGGTATTGCAGCGGCCAGCCCACCGGCGGGCCGAGTTCCAGCGGAGAAACGCGGGCCACCACGTCCTGGAACTCATTGCTGAGCAAATTTTCGAGCTTGACCTGCAGGCGGTCCCGCGCGCCAATGTCCTTGGCCACAATGACCACTTGCGTGAAAAACGGATTGGGCAACTGCACGTTCAATGGCAAGTAAAAACGAATGGCGCCGCGACCCACATAGGTGCTGAAACGCTCCACATCCGGGTCGGCAGCCAGCACGGCCTCGAGACGCTTGGCCGTGGTTTCGCTGGCAAAAATCGATGCGCTTTGAGGCAAGGTGAGATCTACCGTCAGCTCGGGCCGGTCTGACACAGGAAAGAACTGCTGCGGCACAAAACGGACCGCCACGATGGCGACCACGAATGCGGCCACCGTCAAGGCAATCGTCAGCCATTTGGCGCGCATGGCCCCTTCGAGGAAACGGCTGTAAAGGCGAAGCACGGGGCCGGGCTTCTGTTCAACCCCCTGCTTGGGTGATTTGAGCAGCCATATCCCCATCAGCGGCGCAAACAGGACCGCGACAAACCAGGAAACAATCAGGGCAATACCGACCACGGCGAAGATAGAGAAGGTGTATTCCCCGGCCGCGCTGGCCGCAAAACCAATCGGCAGAAAACCTGCAATCGTGACAAAGGTGCCGATCAGCATCGGTGCGGCCAGTGTCTTGTAGGCGTATGTCGCGGCAGATTCCTTGCTATCACCGCTGGCCAGTCGCCGGATCATCGCATCGACGGTGGTCATGGCGTCGTCAACCAGCAGCGTGAGTGCAATGATCAGCGCGCCCAGCGACACGCGTTGCAGGTCAATCCCGGCAATCTGCATGATGGAAAAAACGATGGCCAGCGTGAGCGGAATCGCCAGCGCCACCACGGCGCCCGGGCGTGCCCCCAGGCTCACAAAGCTGGCGGCAATGATGATAAGAATGGCCTGCAACAGCGACATGGTGAATTCGCCAATGGCGGTGTCCACGGTGACCGCCTGGTCCGCCACGAGGACCGGTTCTATGCCGACGGGAAGTTCAGCCGTGATGGCCTTCATTTCCTGGGTGATGTTTTTCCCCAGCGCCAGAATATCGCCGGCATCGCGCATGGCAATCGCCATGCCGATGGCGGGTTTGCCATTCACGCGAAACATCGGCTGCGGCGGATCGACATAGACGCGGCGTACTTCCGCAATGTCACCCAGGCGAATCATCCGGTCGCCGACAAAGAAATTGATGGCGGCGATATCGCGTTCCGAGTCAAATGCGCCTGACACACGCAAGGAAATCCGCTCTGAAGCGGTCTGCAAAACGCCGGACGGGCGCACGACGTTTTGCGCCTGCAGTGCCCCAATCAAAGCTTGGTAGTCGAGCCCCAGGCCCGCCAGTTTTTCTGTTGAAAATTCAAGAAGAATCTGCTCGTTCTGGGCGCCCATGATTTCAATCTTGGACACGTCAGGCACCACCAGCAATCGCGAACGGGCGTCTTCCACATAGTCGCGCAACTCGCGCTTGGTAAAACCTTCGGCCGTAAAGCCGTAAATAATGCCGAAAGTGTCGCCAAAGTCGTCATTAAAACCCGGGCCGACCACGCCAGACGGCAGGCTGCCACGGATATCACCGATGTTGTTCCTGACCTGTTGCCATATCCCGGAAACGTCACCGGCAGGCGTTGAGCCTTTCAGATCGACAAAAATGGTGGTGACACCGGCGCTGGTGAAACTGCGGATGTTGTTGAGGGAGCGGGTTTCCTGGAGCTTGCGCTCGATGCGCTCGGTGACCTGCTCCAGGGTGTCATCCAGCGAAGCCCCGGGCCATGCCGCCTGCACGATCATGGTCTTGAATTTGAACACCGGATCTTCTGCTCGCCCAAGTTTCACGAAGGCCAACGACCCTGCCACGATGGCAAGGATCATGAAAAAGATCATGAGCGATCGGCGGTTGATCGACCACTCTGAAAGATTCGGGCCGATCATGCTTTGGCTTTCGGCAAGCGGACCTTCTGGCCAGGCCTGAGGGCCTGGATGCCTGCCGTCACGACAATGTCCCCCGATTTCAGCCCCTTGCCGACGATCACGCGGGCGACGTCAAAGCGGACCACCTCAATGGGGCGCAAAGAAACGGTTTGTGCTTTGGGATCCACCACCCAGACCGCGGGTTCCCGCTCGCTGCGCATCAGCGCCGAGGCGGGAATTTCCAGCCCCTCGGGGGCGCCTACCTGCATGCGCCCCGTGACAATGGTGCCCAATCGCATGGCCTCTGGGGGATTGGTCAGCCCCACCCGCACACGGAAAGAACCTGTGGCCGGGTCAGCGCGCGGCGCGACTTCCCGCACCCGGCCCTTGGCCGTGACTTTGGGATCACTCGCAAGCGACACCACGATTTCAGGGTTGGCCGGTGCGCTGTCACGCAGTTGTGCTGACACATAGAACACGGCGTCGCGGCCCTCCTGGCGTGCGACCTGGACCACCATGCGCCCGGCCTGCACCACTTCGCCGGGCTCGGCGCCCACCGCAGTGACCACCCCCGCCGCATCTGCCAGCAGGCGGGTGTAACCCAATCGGTTGCGGGCAATGCTGAGTTGCGCCTCAAGCGAGTCAACCTGCGCCTGGGCCGTTTGCGCGATCTGGGTGATCCGGTCAAATGCCGCCTGGGAAATGAAGTTCTGCGCCAGCAGCTGCTTGTTGCTGGCCTCGTTGGCCCGGGCTTCCCTGAGCTGGGCCCTTGCCCCGGTCAGGCTGGCCTCGGCCGAACGCACGCCGTTTTCTTCGTTCTCCGGGTTCAGCACTGCGATTTCCTGACCGGCGCGCACCGTATCGCCGACGTTGATGCTGCGGCTGATGATGCGGCCGTCAACCCGGAAGGCCAGGTTGACCTCGGTCTGGGCCTGCAGACGGCCGGTGAGCGACACCGAATCGCCGGCGACCCTCTCGGCGACAGTAACGACCCGCACCGGCCGGGCTGCGGGCTCTGCCTCTTCGACAGCGGGCTTGCAGCCCGGCAACATCGTCAATGCGACCACCACCATCAGCGGCGCTGTCACCAGTTTGAGGAGTCGAGTGCTCGAATCTGATTGCAGGAGAATTTTTTTATGAATGAACACTGGTTTTTTCCTTCTGGTTTTCTCGTTCATGGTGGCATCGCTGATATTTACCCATCAGCATGCCGAATCACTTAATCAAATTATGCGGATCACTGTCTGCCTGAAAAAAGAAAGCGCGCCTTTTGAAACCGGCCGGATACAGCGCCAACTGACTCGCGCAGCAAGCAAATCCTCAGCTCTTCCACACTTGCATGCGCGTGGAATCGCTCCGTAAAATCAGACGGCGACTGGGAAACAGACTGCTTCTGAACATTTCTTCTCTAGGTCAGACACACTTGCCAGTGCACCCGGCCCTCCCAGACCGGATACCCCGCAGTGTTGAAGTCTGGCGTCAACTCATTGGTGACGCATTTATACCGTACCGCCCCGCGAGGTGCAAGCGCAGCAGGCGTGACTCAGCACCCGCTGGCGCGGCTTTGCCACAGCGGACCGGCTTCAGCGCGCAAGCTGATTGAGTTCAATGATGGGCAACAGCACGGCCAGCACGATCAGCATGACCACCAGCCCCATGGTCACAATCAGCAAGGGCTCGAGCAGCGTGGCCAACTGCAGCGCACGGCGCTGCACTTCGGTACCCAGCTGGCGCGAGGCGCGCTCCAGCATCAGGGGCAACTGCCCGGTTTGCTCCCCCAAGCGGGCAAACATGCCAAGCAGGCCCGGAAAACGCTTTTTCTGGGCCAGCGCCGAGGCCAGCGGCGCACCTTCGCGCACCAGCACCAGCGCATCCAGCGCGTCCGTGCGCATGGCCCGGTTGGACAAGGTGTCCGCTGCCGCTTGCAGGGCCTTGAGAATCGGCACGCCCGCCGCCGACAGCATGGCCAGGGTACCGGCAAAACGCGCTGCGTTGTAGCCGCGTGCGAGCTTTCCGACCAGGGGCAGATTCAGCCACGCCGCGTCAAAGTTTTCACGAAAAGTGGCATTTGCCCAAGCAATACGGGCGCCAATAGCTATTAAAATAATAGCGAGCAACACCAGCCACCCCTGGTTGCGGACAAAGCTGCCCAGCCCCAGCATGATCACGGTGAGCAGCGGCAGCGCGCGCTTGCTGCCGGCAAACACCTGCGCAATCTGCGGCACCACATACCCCAGCAAAAACAGCACGATGGCCACGGCCACCAGGGTGACGATGGCAGGGTAAAGCGCGGCGCCTACCAGTTGGGCCTTGAGCGCCTGCCGTTCTTCGAGGTCGTCGGCCAGGCGTTCGAGCACCAGGCCAAGATTGCCGCTGTTTTCGCCCGCCCCCACCACCGCACAGTAAATGCCGGAGAACTCGCGCGGATGCTGCGACAGCGCCGTGGCAAAGGCAGCGCCACCATTGACCTCGGCACGCAGGGACGCGACCAGATGGCGTTGGGGCATGCTTTCGGCCTCGTCGGCCAGCGCGGTGAGCGCACGCTCCAGAGGCAGGCCCGACGAAACCAGACCGGCGATCTGACGCGTCCAGATGGCCAGACCCGTGGTGTTGAAAATACGGCGGCCCCAGGCACGCTGGCCCCAACCGGTCGCGCCGGGATTCGATGCACCGCCCTGCCCGGTGGCCACG
>JANNXF010000346.1:0-3807 GCA_031409395.1 Polaromonas sp. | reverse complement strand
GGCCGGCGGTGCCCGGCTGGTGCAGCTGGCGGGCGCCAATGCCACCGGGGTGTTGCAGGCGGTGCTGCAGGTGTTGCCGCTGGATCATTTTGACCCTGTGGCCGCCTGGACCATGCAGGTGGTGGGTGATGCCAGCGCAGTACCCGAGCCGGTTGCTGAATTTGCCGTGGCCCTGCACAGTGCCGGGGAGGCGCCCGGCGTTTCGCTGGAGCGCTTTGATTTTTACCAGCGCGCGCAATCGGCCTTTGTGATTTTGCGCAGCGGCGAACAGCGCAAATACGGCAATATTTTGCTGCGCAAGGGCGTCATTGCCCCTGACGAGTCGCAACAGTGAACCGCACACCATGAAAAGCGCCGCCCAACCCGCTCCCATCAGCCTGCGCGCCCAGGCCTACCAAAGCTTTCAGCAGCAAATCGTCGATGCCAATATCCGGCCCGGCCAGTTCGTTTCGCAGCGCGAACTGATGCAGCTGCTGGGCATGCCGCTGGGCGCCGTGCGCGAGCTGATTCCCCGGCTGGAGGCCGAGGGCCTGCTGAAAACCGTGCCGCAGCGCGGCCTGCAGGTGGCGCATGTCGACCTGAAACTGATCAACAACGCCTTTCAGCTGCGCCGCCTGCTGGAGCGCGAGGCGGCGAGCCGATTTGTCAGCACCGTCTCTGACCGCGAGCTGGCCGCGATTGAGCAGGCGCACCTGGCCATCGTGGCGCGCGCCCGCAGCAGCGCCATTGACGACAGCCTGCTCAAGGACGCCACGGCGGTGGACTGGGGCCTGCACGACCTGATGATTGACTCGCTGGGCAATGAGCTGATTTCCGAGGTCTACCGCATCAACAGCCTGCGGGTGCGCCTCATCAAGCTCGAAGGTTCCACCCTGTCCGCCGGCGTGCTGATTCCCGCCATGGAAGAACACCTCTGGTTTATAGACGCCCTCAAGCGGCGCGACGCGCAAGCCGTGCTCGACCGCCTGAGCCACCACATCGAAAGCGCACACCGCCGCGTGCTCGGACTGCCGCGGCCCGACATGCCGTGGTCTTTGGAGAAACCTGCATGACCGACCCCCACGCGTCCCCCCCATCGCCGGCTTTTCGCGGCATCTGGCCCGCCCTGCTCACACCGCTGAAGGCCGACCTGGGCATTGACCATGCCAAATTCGCCGCGCATTGCAAGTCACTGATCGCCAGGGGCTGCCCGGGCGTCACCGCCTTTGGCACCACCGGCGAAGGCCCCTCGTTTTCCCTGGCCGAGCGCCAGGAAGCGATTGATCAGCTGATTCAAAACGGCATTCCGGCGGCGCAAATCATGGTGTCTACCAGCTGCGCGGCCCTGCCCGAAACGCTGGAACTCACGCGCCATGCGGTGAACGCCGGCGTGCACGGCTGCCTGATGCTGCCGCCCTTCTTCCTGAAAGGCGTGTCCGACCAGGGTGTCATCGACTGCTACCGCTACGTGATTGACGGCATGGCCGGCACGCCCTTCAAGCTTTACCTGTACCACATACCGCAAGTCACTGGTGTCGGCCTCTCGCACCATGTGATTGCCACACTGAAAAAAATGTACCCGGCCACCATTCTGGGCATCAAGGACAGCGCCTGCAACACGGCGCATTCCGTGGGCCTGGCCGAGGCCTTCATGAACGACCTGACGGTGTATGTCGGTTTCGAGCCCGACCTGCCGGAAATGGGCCGGCGCGGCAGCACGGGCGCCATCAGCGGCCTGGCCAACTTCATGCCGCAGGTGGTCAAACGCCTGGTGACACAGCCCGACGCCGCGACAACGCCTGCGGAGCGCGAACGCATCCTCACGCTGCTGGGCCTGCTCGAAGGCTATTCGCTGATGCCCGCGCTCAAGGGCATCATGGCCATGCTGAGTGGCGACAGCGCCTGGCTGCGCGTGCGGGCGCCCCTGGTGGCGCTCACGCCCGGCGAGTTCAAGGCCCTTGAAAAAACCATTCAGGCCTTCGGCATTGATTCACAATCCGACTGAGCCGCCACCAACGGCCATGAACGGCCAGGGCTTGATTGCCGATTTTGACCGCTGATCATTCACCGCTGAAAATTTACCGCGATATTTTCCCGCCTTGCCAACGACTTATTACAACGGAGACACCATGAAAACTTCCCTGCTTCGCCGCACCCTGCTGGCCACCGCCACGGCCACGCTGCTGATGGGCACCCTGATGCCTGCGGCCCAGGCACAAACCAAAATTGTGATGCGCGTTTCAACCCCGGCGGTGCCCGACGACTGGCACGCCAAGATGTGGACCGTGTTCAAGGACAGCCTGGAGAAAAGCGCGCCCGGCGAATTCGATGTGCAGATCAACCTCAACGCCTCGCTGTTCAAGCAGGGCACCGAGCCCGCCGCCATGGCGCGCGGCAACCTTGAGCTGACCTCCATCTCGGCCTTTGACATTGCCAAGCTGGTGCCCGAGTTTTCGGTGTTTACCGCAGGCTATATGGTGCGTGACCCGGACCACCAGCAAAAGATTTTCAATGGCCCTATCGGTGCCGAGATGTTCAAAACCGTCTCTGAAAAAATGGACGTGACGCCGCTGTCCACCGTCTACCTGGGCACCCGGCAGGTGAATTTGCGCGAGGTGCGCAATGTCAAGACACCGGCTGACCTGAAAGGCGTGAAGCTGCGTATGCCGGGCTCCAAAGAGTGGCTGTTTCTGGGTGAGGCACTGGGCGCCACCCCCACCCCACTGGCCTTTGGCGAGGTCTACCTGGGCCTGAAAACTGGCACGATTGATGGCCAGGACAACCCCCTGCCCTCGGTGCGTGCCGCCAAGTTTTATGAGGTCACCAAGCAGATTGTGCTGACCAGCCACCTGGTCGATGGCATCTTTATTGCCATCTCCAACAAGGCCTGGGGCGCCATGAACGCCGCGCAAAAGCAAAAGGTCAAGACAGCAGCCGAAGCGGCATCCGCTTTCAACAACGAGAACCGCATCAAGGAAGAAGGCCAGTTGGTGGACTTCTTCAAGCAGCAGGGCCTGCAGGTCACCACACCCGATGTGGATGCTTTTCGCAAGTCGGTGCAAACCACTTACCAGAACTCTGACTACGCCAAGGTCTGGCCCAAGGGTCTGCTTGAGCGCATCAACGCCACCAAATAAGCACAGCCCGGTATTGCGAACATGAAAACCTGGGCGAAAAAAGCTGCCGACGCGATCGGCGGCGGTCTGTTCCTGACCCTCTTCATCGTGTTTGTGATTCAGGTCACCGCACGCTTTGGCTTTAACAAGCCGTTGGCCTGGACCGATGAAGCCGCCGTCATCCTCTATGTCTGGGTCATTCTGTGGGCTGCGGCCTTTGTCGTGCCCGAGCGCGAACACGTGGTGTTTGACCTGGTCTGGAACAGCGCCAGCCGCCGCGCCCGGCAAGCCATGCAGATTACCGGCAACCTGCTGGTGGGCGGGCTGGCGCTGTGCGGCATTCCCGCCAGTTGGGACTACGTGCACTTCATGGCGCGCGAAGGCACGCCTGTGCTGGGGGTGCCGTTCATGTGGGTGTTTTTCCCCTTTGTACTGCTGCTGATGGCACTGGTGGTGCGATCAGCGTGGGCCATCTGGAACGCGCTTCGGGGTGTGGGTCTTGAAGCGGAGTTGCGGCTATGACATCGGCTCTTTGGGTTCTGGTTCTGGTGTTGGTCGCCGGCATGCTGCTGCGCATGCCGATTGGCTTTTCGATGGTGGTCTCAGGCATCGCCTACCTGATGGTCAAGGGTCAGGACGTGGGCCTGGTGGCCGAGCAGATTGGCAATGGCCTTTACAACAGCTACGTGCTGCTGGCCGTGCCGCTGTTTGT
>JANNXF010000345.1:0-4132 GCA_031409395.1 Polaromonas sp. | reverse complement strand
CACCCGCGCCACCGACGCCTGGGGAGAACTCCCGTCGCCACGCACCCAGGCAAACAGCCTGATCAGCCAGACATGGCGCTGGGCCAGGCTGGCCTGGGGGTCAAGTGTCTTGAGCAGTGCTGGCAGGGCATTCATGGCGGTGCGGGGTGCTCAGTGCAGCGTGCGGCCGGGCGGCGTACTGCCGTCGCCAGCCTCCAGCACAAACATTGGAATCACCACCTCGAAGCGCTCGCCGTCTTCGGCCACACAAAAATACCTGCCGTGCATGGTGCCGCTGGGGGTGCGCAGGCGCGAGCCGCTGCTGTACTGGAAGGACTCACCCGGCTTGAGCAACGGCTGGTGCCCCACCACGCCCAGGCCTTTGACCTCTTCGGTGTGGCCCTTGGCGTCGCTGATGACCCAGTGGCGCGAAATCAGCTGCGCCGGCACCTGGCCGGTGTTGGTCACCGTGACGGTGTAGGCAAAGCCGAAAATCGACTCGTCCGGCGCAGATTGCTCTGGCAGGTACTGGGGAACGACGACGCAGGAAAATTGGTATTTGGACATGGCGGCAGAAAACAGGTGGTTTGCATGTTAACCGTGTCGGTCTGACCCGGCGCGCCGCGCGCAGGACGAACCTGGGGCTTGCTGCGACAATCTTGCCATGAGCCACACCACCCCGCCCACCTACCGGATTGCCCCGTCCATCCTGTCTGCCGACTTCGCCCGCCTGGGTGACGAAGTCAAGGCCGTCATTGCTGGCGGTGCCGACTGGATTCATTTTGACGTGATGGACAACCATTACGTGCCCAACCTGACCTTTGGCCCCATGATTTGCCAGGCCCTCAAGCCGCACGCGAAAAAAGCCGACGGCACGGCTGTGCCGATTGATGTGCACCTGATGGTGCAGCCGGTGGACAGCCTGGCCGCCGCCTTTGCCGATGCCGGTGCCGACCTCATCAGCTTTCACCCGGAAGCCTCGGGCCATGTGCACCGCAGCGTGCAGGCCATCAAGGCCAAGGGCTGCAAGGCCGGGCTGGTGTTCAACCCTGCCGCGCCCATGGACGTGCTGGACTGGGTGATTGACGACATTGACCTGATTTTGATCATGAGCGTCAACCCCGGTTTTGGCGGGCAGAGCTTTATTGATTCGGCCTTGCGCAAGATTGAGCACGCACGCAAACGGATTGAGGCCTGCGGCAAAGACATCCGGCTTGAAGTGGACGGCGGCATCAAGACCGACAACATTCGCCGCGTCGCCGATGCGGGTGCCGACACCTTTGTGGCGGGCAGCGCCATATTCGGCCAGCCCGACTACAAATCGGTGATTGACGCGATGCGGCTGGCGCTGCAGGCCTGAAGAGGCCTGACAGGCTTTCGGGGGGAGCCGCTGATCGCCTGATCTGCCAGGGCAAAACCTGGCCAGCCACCAACCCACCCCAAACAGCCAACGGCCGCCGCCGGACGCGCCGTGGCAGGGCAGCACAATCCACGGTTTTTTGATTAGAAACTTCCTCATGGCGAACTTCCCTGATTTGCAGCACGGCCGCTTCGATGCCGCCATCGTCGATCTGGACGGCACCATGGTCGACACCCTGGGCGACTTCACCGAGGCGCTTCAGCGCATGCTGGCCGAGCTGTCGCTGCCGGGCATTGAGCGCGCCGTGATTGAAAAACTGGTCGGTAAAGGCTCGGAGCACCTGATCCGCTCGGTCCTCGCGCATGTCGCGGGCACGCCCCGTGAAGACCTTTATGCCGCCGCCTGGCAAAGCTACCAGACGCACTACCAGGGCATCAACGGCCGCTATTCGGCGGTGTATCCGGGTGTGCTGGAAGGCCTGCGCAGCCTTCAGCAGCGCGGCCTGAAGCTGGCCTGCCTGACCAACAAGCCGCTGGCGTTTGCCATGCCCCTGCTGCGTTTGAAGGGGCTGGATGGATTTTTTGCCGAGGTCTTTGGCGGTGACTCTTTCGAGCGCAAAAAGCCCGACCCGCTGCCGCTGCTCAAAACCTGTGAAGCGCTGGGCACCGGGCCGGCGCGCACGCTGATGGTGGGCGATTCCGGCAACGACGCCCAGGCGGCGCGCGCTGCAGGTTGCCCGGTGGTGCTGGTGACATATGGCTACAACCACGGCGAACCGGTGCGCGGCATCGATGCCGACGGTTTTGTCGATTCGCTGGCCGAGCTGGGCAGGCAGCCATAGAGCACAAAAAAACGGGGCTTGCGCCCCGTTTTTTCAACCTACTGGCGAGTCATTCGCTCAGGATGACCGTCCCAGCAGCGCGTCTTTCAGTTTGAAGTCGGCCGGCTGCGGGCCCAGCCAGATGCGCATCATGGCGTTAAAAAATTCAGGCTCCTTGAAAGGTTCGCCCTGCACCATTCCTTTGATGGCGATGACCGTACCGGTGCCAGGCACCCAGTCGATGGTGAACGTGTCGCCGGGAACAAGCTTTTTCTGGTCAGAAAAAATCTGCCCCATCCGGATCAGGCCCGGAATCAGCTTGGACATTTCTTCCTTGGGGGCGTTGTCTTGCACGCCGCGGGTGAACAACTTGCCCAGCTCGTTGGAGTCAATTTCGCGCAGCATGGTGATGTGCATGCGCTTGGCACCCGGGGCGGCCAGCACTTCTTCGGGCGTCGATACTTTTTTGCCCAGGAACAAACCCGCTGCATACACCTTGAAAATGGCTTTGTAGCGGACGCCGGCGCCATTGAGCACCAGCTTGTTGCCGCGCACATCCAAGGTGTCTTCCAGCTTGACGCCGCCCACGTCTACCGTGGCGGCCACGGCGCTGCAGGCCAATACCAGGCTGGCTGCGCCCAGCGCGAATTTCTTCAGAAAAATCATAGTTGTCTCCAAAAAAGAACGACCGTTCGTTTAAACGCCAATTTTGTCGCCACGGCGCCTTCACGGCAAGAGGGTTTTCCAGATGAGCGTTTTTACCAGCCCTTGCCGAAACGGCCATGCTGCATCGCGGCGCGGCAAGCAGGGCCGGGTACTTTCAGCTTTGCTACACTTTGAGCCTGTATGTTCATTCACCGCATCATTCAAACAGGTTGTAGCGACCGGGGAGCCTGGCCCTGGCGTCCCTGTCATCTCTTGCTCGCCTGAGCCGTGCGCGCGGAAATCGTTTTCCGGCGCTTCCAGGCCTGCCACCTTGTTTGATGCGCTCTTGCCACTTCCCTGGCATCGGGCACTCCCGGCCTCCGCTGCATGTCGAGGCCATTTGAATGAACCTTGGCCCTGTCTTTGCTGACAGGCCATTGCTGAAGGACCCCACCCGTGATCACTGAACTTGAATTCAAAAGCCTTGCCGCGCAGGGCTACAACCGCATCCCCCTGATGGTCGAGGCCTTTGCCGACCTCGAAACCCCGCTGTCCCTTTACCTGAAGCTGGCCTTTTCCAAGGACGGCGGCAAGTACAGTTTTTTGCTCGAATCGGTGGTGGGCGGCGAGCGTTTTGGCCGCTACAGCTTTATCGGCCTGCCGGCCCGCACGCTGGTGCGCGCCTCGGGCTTTGGCGCCGACATGCGGACCGAGGTGGTCACCGACGGCCAGGTGGTTGAAAGCTCGACCCTCAACCCGCTGGACTTCATCAGCGACTACCAAAAGCGCTTCAAGGTGGCGCTGCGGCCCGGTCTGCCGCGTTTTTGTGGCGGTCTGGCGGGCTATTTTGGCTACGACACCGTGCGCTACATCGAGAAAAAACTCGAAAAAACCTGTCCCCCCGACACCCTGGGCTGCCCCGATATCTTGCTGCTGCAATGCGAAGAACTGGCCGTGATTGACAACCTGTCGGGCAAGCTCTACCTGATTGTGTATGCCAACCCGGCCTTGCCCGAGGCCTATGCCAACGCCAAAAAGCGCCTGCGCGAACTGAAAGACCAGCTCAAGTACTCGGTCAGTGCGCCCATCGTCAAGCCGTCGCAAGGCTATCCGGCCGAGCGCGACTTTGCCAAGGCCGACTACATCGCGGCGGTTGAGCAGGCCAAGCGGCTGATAGAGGCGGGCGACTTCATGCAGGTGCAGGTCGGCCAGCGCATCAAAAAGCGCTACACCGAGTCGCCGCTGAGCCTGTACCGCGCACTGCGCGCGCTCAACCCCTCGCCCTATATGTACTACTACCACTTTGGGGATTTCCATGTGGTGGGGGC
>JANNXF010000344.1:0-14261 GCA_031409395.1 Polaromonas sp. | reverse complement strand
CAACGAAGCCTTTGCCGTGGTGCCCATGGCGGCCATGGCCGAGCTGGGCATCAGCCACGACTTCGTTAACGTCAACGGCGGCGCCTGCGCACTGGGTCACCCGATCGGTGCCAGCGGCGCCCGCATCATCGTCACGCTGCTGCACGCGCTGAAGGCAAGAGGGCTCAAAAAAGGCATTGCCACGCTGTGCATAGGCGGCGGCGAGGGCACGGCGCTGGCCATTGAGTTGCTATAAAAATAGTAGCTGCTTGCGCCCATACCTATTAGGCTGGAGGCCAATTTGATACTTAACCAAGACCAGGCAATGATCCGCGATGCGGTCCGCGCGTTTGCCCAGGAAGAGCTTTGGCCGAACGCTGCGCAATGGGACAAGGAACACTGTTTCCCCAAAGAGGCGCACAGCGGCCTGGCCGCGCTGGGCGCGTACGGCATCTGTGTGCCCGAAGAGTTTGGCGGCGCCGACCTTGACTACCTGACGCTGGCGCTGGTGCTGGAAGAAATTGCCGCCGGCGACGGCGGCACCAGCACCGCCATCAGCGTCACCAACTGTCCGGTCAACGCGATTTTGATGCGCTACGGCAATGCCGCGCAGAAAAAACAGTGGCTGACCCCGCTGGCCCAGGGCCAGATGCTGGGCGTGTTTTGCCTGACCGAACCGCATGTGGGCAGCGACGCCTCGTTGCTGCGCACTACGGCGGTGAAAGACGGCGACGAATACGTCATCAATGGCGTCAAGCAATTCATCACCAGCGGCAAAAACGGCCATGTGGCGATTGTCATTGCCGTCACCGACAAGGGCGCCGGCAAAAAAGGCATGAGCGCCTTCATCGTGCCGACCAGCGCCCCGGGCTATGTGGTGGCGCGGCTTGAGGACAAGCTGGGCCAGCACAGCAGCGACACGGCGCAGATCAACTTTGACAATTGCCGCATCCCAGCCGACAACCTGATCGGTACCGAAGGCGAAGGCTACAAGATTGCCCTGGGCGCGCTGGAGGGCGGGCGCATCGGGATTGCCGCGCAAAGCGTGGGCATGGCGCGCAGTGCGTTTGAGTTTGCGCTGCAGTACGCCAAGGAGCGGCAGAGTTTTGGCACGGCCATTTTCAACCACCAGGCGGTCGGCTTCCGGCTGGCTGATTGCGCCACCCAGCTTGAGGCCTCACGCCAGCTGATCTGGCACGCTGCCAGCCTGCGCGACGCCGGCCTGCCCTGCCTGAAAGAAGCCGCCATGGCCAAGCTGTTTGCCAGCGAAATGGCGGAAAAGGTCTGCAGCGCCGCCCTCCAGACGCTGGGCGGCTACGGCTATGTCAGCGACTTTCCGGTCGAGCGCATTTACCGCGACGTGCGGGTCTGCCAGATTTACGAAGGCACATCAGACGTGCAGAAGATCATTATTCAGCGGGCGCTGGCTTGATTCAGGACACTCGGAGAAACAAGGGATGCCCATGCAAGCCTGCCCTTGCGGTCAATTGAATGCCGCCAAAAAGCCGCTGCTGTTTGCCGCCTGCTGCGCCCGCTACCTGGATGATTTTGACAACACCCCGGCGCCCGATGCCGAAAGCCTGATGCGCTCGCGCTACAGCGCTTTTGTACTCGGCCGTACCGACTATCTGGCGGCCACCTGGCATGCCAGCACGCGGCCCCACGACCTGGCGGCTGACGCCGGCACCCGGTGGCTGGGCCTGGAGGTACGCCGCCATGCGGCCCTGGACACCAGCCACGCCGAAGTCGAGTTTGTGGCCCGCTACCGCCCGTCCACCGGCTCGGGCCCGGCGGTGCGCATTCATGAGCGCAGCCGCTTTGTACGCGAAGGCCACCGTTGGTACTATGTCGATGGCGACCTGCTCTGACGCCCAGCCTCTTAAGCAAATAGTGGCCCAAGCCCAATAATAACGGGCGCAGGCAGCTATATTATTCATAGCAAAAAAAGCCTTCCCCAGCCGCCAGTGCACCCTGATTGAAGGGCGCACCGGCCCCACCCTCATCCCTGCTTGATGAGGTTTTGAAGCACCAGTGGCGCGCCCCGGTCCAGCAAGGCGCCGCCTTCGTTGATCTTGCCGAGGGCAATCGGCGCGAAGCCAAGGGCTTCCACCAGTTGGGCGATCAATGCCGAGGCAGCGTCATCGTTGCCGGCCACAAACATCACGCGGCGGCCGCCACTTTCGGCGGGGTTCATCGCCAGCAGTTTGGCCGGCAACTGGTTCAGCGTCTTGACCACCTTGGCGCCAGTGAAAGCCGCTGCCACCACGTCGCTGGAGGCCTGGCCTTGCAGCTCGCCCGGCTCAATGCCGTAGGTGTTCATGGCGTCGATCACGATCTTGCCGCTCCAGTCGGGTGCGGCGGCCGCAACGGCCGGATGCGCGCGAAAAGGCACGGCCAGGACCACAACATCGGCCTTGAGCGCGTCCTGCAGCGCCATGGGGGTGATTTTTTCGCCCAGTTCGGTGGCCAGAGCCGCAAGGCTGTCAGGCCCACGGGTGTTGGCCATGCCCACCGCGATACCGCTGCGGGCAAACTGCCGGGCCAGGGCCGTACCGACGTTGCCGGAGCCAATGATTGAATACGTCATGATGATTTCCTTGGTAGGGTGTTGAGATGCCCTGAATGATGGAGGCTTCACTTGAATCTGAGAAGACGGTATATTGAGAACTGATATATCTGTTTTTGGGATGGATTGGGGCTTTTATGCTGGACGGCGTGTCACTCGACCAACTCAGAACCTTCATCGCCGCAGTCGATGAAGGCAGCTTCTCGGCGGCGGCAAGAAAGCTCAACCGCGTGCAATCGGCGGTCAGCGGCTGGGTCAGCAGCCTGGAAGGCCAGATCGGCGTCGTGCTGTTCGACCGCACCGGGCGCTTCCCCAAACTCACGCCCGAGGGCGTTTTGCTGCTGGCAGACGCCCGCAACATCGTCTCTGGCGTGGACACCCTGAAGGCGCGCGCAAAGCTCATGGCCTCAGGGCTTGAGGCCGAGCTGTCGGTGGTGGTCGATGTGTTCTTCCCGACCACCGTGATCACGCAGGCGGTGAAGGCCTTTGCGAGCCGTTTCCCCCTGACCCCGCTGCGGCTTTTTGTGGAGGGCCTGGGCGCCAGCTACCAACCCGTGCTGGATGGCCGATGCAGTCTGGGCATTCTGGCGGCCTTGCCGGTTGCTTTTCCCTCGCTGGTCAGCGAGCGTTTGGGCGAGATACCCCTGGTCATGGTGGCAGCCGCCAGCCACCCCCTCGCCCGCTTGAACCAACGCATCCCCAAGCGCGAGCTGGCAAAACATGTACAGCTGGTGCTCACCGACCGCTCCGCGCTGATGGCGGGCCGGGACTACGGCGTGTTGTCCCCGGCCACCTGGCGGCTGGCAGACCTGTCGACCAAGTACGCCTTTCTGAAAGACGGCGTGGGCTGGGGCAGCATGCCGCTTCACATGGTGGCGCAAGATATTGCGGTGGGCACACTGGTGATGCTGGACGTTGACGACATGCCGCGCACCGGCTTCCTGTTGATGATGTCTGCTTTTCACCCGGCGTCTGCGCCGCCAGGACCGGCAGGCCGGTGGCTTGTCGACCACCTGAAGGCAGGCTCTGGCGAGCTGCAGGGCGTTGTTACCATGGGGTTCGACGACCTGCCCTGACGCCCAACCTCTTAAGCAAATAGTGGCTCAAGCCCAATATTAACGGGCGCAAGCAGCTATTTTATTCATAGCAAAAGAAAGCCTGTCTTGAAATTCGATGCGGTATTGTTTGACTGTGACGGTGTGCTGGTAGACAGCGAACCCATCACCAACGGTGTGTTGCGAGACATGCTTGAAGAGCTTGGTTGGGCACTCACGCCGCTGGAGTGCATGCGTATTTTTGTCGGCAAGGCCGTCAGGGACGAAACCGCTCTGATTGAAGCGCGCACCGGCCAGCCGCTGACCGAGGCGTGGATGCAGCGCTTCCGTGAACGCCGCAACCAGGGCCTGACCGAGGGCCTCAAACCCATTCCCGGTGCCGTGCAGGCCGTGGCCAGGCTGCATGCGCTGCATGGCGGCCGCATCGCCTGTGCGTCGGGTGCAGACCGCTTCAAGGTCGAGCTGCAACTCGACAAGTGCGCTCTGATGCCCTACTTCAAGGGCCGGATTTTCAGCGGCCACGAGATGCCGCGCTCAAAACCTGCGCCTGACGTGTACCTGGCGGCGGCGACCGCGCTGGGGGTGGACGCCAGGCGGTGTGCGGTGGTCGAAGACACGGTGACGGGCGTGACGGCCGGTGTGGCGGCGGGCGCCACCGTGTTTGGCTACAGCCCGCCAGAGGCCGGGCACGGTGCGCCTGCAGCCCTGCTGGGCGCCGGGGCGGTGGCGGTCTTTGCCGACATGGCGACGCTGCACGACCTCATGGCCGGGTTCGCCCCCTCAGGCGCAGCACCATGCTAAGCTGGTAGCCCAACTTTTAAAACGATCGAGAGACAACACCATGCCCGGACTCCTGCCCCATGTCGACCCAGACGGCCTGCTCGAATTCTCGGTGGTCTACACCGACCGCGCCCTCAACCACATGTCCAAAAGCTTCCAGCATGTGATGACCGATATCTCCAGCATGTTGAAAGAGGTGTACAACGCCCACGCGTCGGTGCTGGTGCCCGGCAGCGGCACCTACGGCATGGAAGCCGTGGCGCGGCAGTTTGCCACCGGCCAGCAGGTGCTGGTGATCCGCAATGGCTGGTTCAGCTACCGCTGGACGCAGATTTTTGACATGGGCCACATCCCCGCATCGCACACGGTCATCAAGGCCCGCCAGACCAGCCACAGCGCGCAAGCGCCATGGGCGCCAGCGCCGATTGCCGAGGTGCAGGCGGCCATCGCCCGTGAAAAGCCCGCCGTGGTCTTTGCCCCGCACGTCGAAACCTCGTCCGGCATGATCCTGCCTGACAGCTACCTGCGTGCAGTGGCTGACGCCGTGCATGCGGTGGGCGGCCTGTTCGTGCTTGACTGCATTGCCTCCGGCGCCATGTGGGTCGACATGAAAGCCACCGGCGTGGATGTGCTGATTTCTGCCCCGCAAAAAGGCTGGAGCAGCTCGCCGTGCTGCGCCATGGTCATGCTCAGCGAGCGCGCCCGGGCCGCCATTGAGGGCACCACCAGCTCCAGCTTTGCCTGCGACCTGAAAAAGTGGCTGCAGATCATGGAAACCTATGAAAAAGGCGGCCACGCCTACCACGCCACCCTGCCGACAGATGCATTGACGCGACTCTGTGACGTCATGAAGGAAACGCAGGCCTATGGCTTCGCCAAAGTGCGTGCCGAGCAGGAATTGCTGGGCGAAAAAGTACGCGCCCTGTTTGAGAGCCGCGGCCTTCCCAGCGTTGCGGCCGAAGGTTTCAAGGCGCCTGGCGTGGTGGTCAGCTACACCACAGACCCCGACATCCAGTCGGGCCGCAAGTTCATGGAGCAGGGCCTGCAGACCGCCGCAGGCGTCCCCTTGCAATGCGACGAAGGCGCCGACTTCAGGACCTTCCGCGTCGGCCTGTTCGGGCTGGAGAAGTGGCATCAGGTCGACCGCACGGTGGGGCAACTCGCCGCTGCGCTCGACCGCATCGGGCTGGTGGCGCCTGCTGCAGAGGCGCTGGCCGTCTGAGGGCGGACCCACAGACCCCGACTTTGACTGCAGGCAGCGCAGACGGCGGTGCGGTGGACGGCCCAGGGGCTACGCCGCGCCCATCCTGTCGGGCTCGCCGTCACTCCCCTGGTACATCCATAAAGAGATATCTGAATGAAATGCGCATTGGTAGGTTCCCGTTTTTTTGCCGCCTCAGTCTTTGAGGCCCTGCGCCATGAAGAAGGCATCGAGTTCACCGGCGTCGTGGCGCCTGCCGCCGATGACCGGTTGGCACTGGCCGCAAGTGCCGCCGGCGTGGCGGTGCATGTGCTCGACAACCCCCGTATCGTGCCGGGAAACGCCATTCCAGAAGGAACCGATCTCATCCTCGCCGCCCACACGCACGCGCGGGTCAGCGACGAGGCGCTCGCGCGGTCGCGCCTGGGCGGTATCGGTTATCACCCATCGCTGTTGCCCCGGCATCGAGGCATTGCCGCTGTCGAATGGACGATTCTGGAAGGCGATCCGATCGCCGGAGGCTCGATTTACCACCTGGCCGATGGCTGGGACGCGGGGGCCATTGCCGCGCAGGACTGGTGCTTTGTAAAAAAGGGCGAAACCGCGCGTGAGCTGTGGGAGCGCGCTCTGGCACCCATGGGCCTGGCTCTTTTGAGCAAGGTGGTTCACCACGCCCGGCTGCAAGGCTGTGTGCCGGGCTACCCGCAAGATACGAGCTTCGCCACCCGGGCGCCCATGATCCGCAAGTCGGTCGTGCTGACCGAAGAAGTCTCTTCAACGACGACCTCGCTCGTCGTCTCGATCGTGGGGACTGACCGCCACGGCATTGTGAGTGCGCTGGCTGAACGGGCGCAGCGCTTCGGTGCCAACTGGGCGGCGAGCCGCATGACCCGGCTAGCCGGTGAATTTGCTGGCATGGTTCACTTCGAGGTTCCGCGCGAGAATGCGGACGCACTGGCGACGGCGCTGCGCGGGCTTGAGTCCAGCGGACTGCAGGTGGTGGTGGCCAGGAGCGACAGCGCAGACCTGCCCACGTCGCTGCGCAGTGTCGAGCTCAAACTGGTTGGCTCTGACCGGCTCGGGATTGTCAGCCGCCTGACAAAGATACTGGCGGAGCGCGGCATCAGCATCGAGAGCATCCATACCGACATTGTCCGCAGCGGCGTGTCTGGCAAACAGACCTTCGAGATCGACGCTCACTTGCTGGTACCGGCCGTGTTGTCGGTTGACGCATTGCGACAGGAGCTGGGCACTCTGGCCAGTGAAATGATGGTCGACATCGCTCTGGGCGAGCGGCAGACGCCTGCCGTTCAGCCTCTGGCTGCGCGGGGCTGATCCGGCCGGGTCAGTCAAACGGGCGCAGATCGGGTGCGGCTGTAGTCGGCACCCCTTGATCCGCTGCCGCCTGATGCTGCACCGCCAGCGCGCGCTGGAACGCCGGGCGTTGCTGCAGGCGCTGCCAGTAGTTGTGTGTTTGTTCTGCAAAGCGCGGCGCCAGGCCGAGGTGCTGCGCCAGCAGCAGCGCATAGCCCACCGACACGTCGGCCGCCGTGAAACGCCCGGCGCAGAGAAAATCCTGTTGTTGCAGCGCCGCATCCACCACTTTGAGTCGCGATAAAAACCAGCGGCTGTAGTCTTCTGCCACCTGCGGCAGTCGCCGCTCTGCCGGCTCGAAGTGGGCGTAGCGCAGCACCAGGGTCTGCGGAAAGGTCAGGGTGGCCTCTCCCATGTGCAGCCAGTTCAGGTAAGCGCCATAGGCCGGGTCATTGACGGCAATGTCCAGCGCCCCCGGGCTGTGGCGTGCCGCAAGGTACTGGCACATGGCGGCTGATTCGGTCATGCGCGTGTGGCCATCCACCAGCAGCGGCACGGTGCCCAGCGGGTTGTCTTGCAGAAACGGGCGGGCCAGCGCGCGCGGCGGAAAGGGCAGCATGCACAAGGCGTAGGGCTGGCCCATTTCCTCCAGCAGCCAGAGCGGCCTGAAGGAGCGGGCGCTGACGCAGTGGTGCAGGGTGATCATGGGGTAAATCCTTGTCGTGTCAGGGCAGTCAGCGGCGCAGACCTTAGCCCGGGTTGCGTTTTTTGAGCGCCCGAAGGTCCACCATGCCGTCGAGTGTGCGCGGGTCTGTGCCTGGGGGGAAGATACGGTGCTTCTGCATTTTTTGGGTGCCGGTGGTGGGAATGCTGCCGGTGAACCACAGCCAGCCCGGCGCCTTGTAGTAGGCCAGTTGCTGGTGGCAAAAGTCGAACAACTGGCGTGCGGCATCGGCCTGTGCCAGGCCGGTGGCATGGGCTGCGTTCAGTACCACACAGGCCAGCACTTCTTCTTCACGAATCTCATCAGGCACGGCCATCACGGCGACCTGGTGCACCAACGGATGGGTGAGCAGCAGCGCTTCGACTTCAGCCGCTGCAATGTTTTCGCCGGAGCGGCGAATGAGATTCTTGCGCCTGTCCATGAAATGCAGCATGCCGTCGGGTGAGCGGCTGACGACATCCCCGGTGTGAAACCAGCCGCCGCGCCAGGCGGCTTCGGTGGCGGCGGGGTCGTCCAGGTAGCCACTGAAAAAATGGTGGCGTGGCGTCGTGGCCGAATGGCGAATCAGTATTTCGCCGGGTGTGCCGTCGGGCACATCGGCGTCCAGCTCGTCAACCACGCGTGCCTCAAGGCCTGGCACGGCGCGACCAAAAGCGCGGGTGCCGACCTGGCGCGGCTCCTGGTGGTCGCACAGGGTCCGGACGTTTTCGGTCATGCCCCACAGCTCCAGCAGCGGAAAACCATAACGCGCTTCAAACACCGCGTGCAGTTGCGGCTCGACACCCGCGCCATAGCCAAAACGCACGCTGTGCGCGCGGTCAAGGGCCCCCGGTGGCTGGGCCAGCAGCAGCGGCACCACCACGCCCAGGTAGTGGACGATGGTGGCGCGGCTTTCGCACACTTCCTGCCACCACCGTGAGGGCTGGAAGCGGTCGGTTTGCACCTGGCAGCCGCCGCTGAGCAACATGCTGTAAAACGACAGGATGGAGGCGTTCACATGGAACAGCGGTAGCGGGTTGTACAGGCGCTCTTGCCCCTCGCGGATGGAAATCAGCCCCTTCTGGCGGGCGTACCACTGGCCAGCGGCGAGCTCGTAAGCGTGGGACAGCACGCAGCCCTTGGGCTGGCCTGTGGTGCCCGAGGTGTACAAAATGCTGGCCGGTGTGTCGGCTTGCGGCATGCCGGGGGCTGCGGATGTCAGCGGGGCGGGCAGCGCCTGCTGGCCCAGGTCTTCGGCAACGGCAACAAAGGGCTGGTGGCGCGACTGCGCCAGCGCCGTGCGCACGGCATCTGCCCGGCAGCGCAAGGCGACGATCAGGTCCACGCGTGAGTGGTCAATCAGGTAGGCCAGTTCACGCGGCCGGTAGTCCGGGTTCACCGGCACGCAGCACACCCCCAGCGCGTTCAGGGCCAGCTTGTGCAGCATGTGCTCGGGCCGGCTTTCCAGAAACAGGCCGACGCGATGCGACAGTCCGTAGCCGGCCGCGCTGTACAGCGCCATGAGGGACTGCACGGTGTCGGCCGCTTCGGTGTAGCTGATCTCGCGGCCCTGCGGGCTGTAGGCGCGTGCCGGGTTGGCGGGTACGGCCAGCAGGCTGTTCGGGCCATAGGCTGTGGCGGCGCGGAAGAAGGCGTCGCCCAGGGTGCTGCGGTCGTCGATGGGGATCATGGCCCTAGTCTATGAACAGGCGTGGCGCGGGGCGTGCCAGAAAGGGGACAAATCATGCCAGGGGCGTGGATTGGCGCCTGAATTCGGCGGGCGACAGCCCGGTCCAGGCATTGAAGGCACGGATGAAACTCTTTTCATTCTGAAAGCCCGCCGCCTCGGCCACCTGCTTGACCGGGCGCGAGGTACGCAGCAGCAAATCCAGCGCCCGGCCCTTGCGCACATCGTCTTTCAGGGCTTGCAGCGAAGCCCCTTCCTCCTTCAGCTGGCGGTGCAGCGTGCGGGACGAGACGTGCAGCAGGGCCGCCAGGTCGTCGGCGCTGTGGGTCTGGGCCGGATGGGCGGCCAGCGCCTGGCGCACGCGCTGCACCAGCAGGCGGTCGCGCCGGTACTGCAGCACCGTGAGCGGCAGTGCGCGCTGCAGCATCTGGTTCAGGGCTTGCTCGTCGCGGCGCAGCGGCAGGGCCAGATAACGGGCGTCAAACCGCAGGCCTGCCGGTGTGCTGCCAAAGGTGGTGGGCCCCGCGAAGAGCACCTCATACACCGCATGGTGCGGCGGGGCTGCAAATGAAAACTGGGCTCCCTGCAGCGGAATGCGTGAGTCAATCAGCCAGCAGGCCAGGCCATGGATGTTGCGCAGCACCGAAACCAGGCAGAACTCGCGCGACGCGCCCAGATCGCGGTGTTCGGCAATCGCCAACGTCGCCGTGCTGTCAGCCACCGTCAGCTTGAGCGTGATGTCGTCAGCAATCAGCCCGTGGTGACGGCACCAGCGCTTGAGCGCCACCCCCAGCGTGGGCGCGCTGATGGAGGCGCGCGCCAGCATGCCGTAGCTGCCCCAGGGCAGGCGGCGACTGAATCCGCCCAGGCCCTCGTCGTCCAGCTCCTGCATCGCTGCACCGGAAATGCGCTCCATCTGCAGGGCGGTGATGCGCGACGCAGGATCGGCCAGAGCCGCTGGCGCAATTTGTGCCAAGGCCAACGCCTGGAGCGGGCTTTGGCCCCGGTGCGCGTAGGCCGCCACGATGGCATTGACAAATGCAATCGGCGTCACAGCAACGTCGCCCTTCATGCCGGTGGCAGGAGCGGGTGAAGGGGGTGAGCGGCGCGCCCGGGGTGGCTGGAGGAACACGGGCGCCAGTATCTCGCCATATGGCGCGATTTGCAACCTGCGTGACGCCGCCGAATCCCTTTGTACTTCTATCCTCGGGGGTAGACAATGGCGCACACACCTGCCGACGTTCTGAACAAAACAGAAAGAACCCCATGCCCGTTCTGGAGACAAAGCTCAACGCCCGATCGGCCGACTTCATGGCCAACGCCGCCGCCATGCGGGCGCTGGTAGACGACCTTCATGTGCAGATCGCCAAGGCGGCGGCCGGTGGCGGCGAAGCCGCGCGCGCCAAACACACGGCGCGCGGCAAGCTGCTGCCGCGCGACCGTGTGCAGATGCTGCTGGACCCCGGCACGCCTTTTCTTGAGCTGGCGCCGCTGGCCGCGCACGGCATGTACCACGGCGACGCACCGTGTGCCGGCCTGATTGCCGGCATTGGCCGCGTCAGCGGCGTCGACTGCATGATTGTCTGCAACGACGCCACGGTGAAAGGCGGCACTTATTACCCGCTCACCGTCAAAAAGCATTTGCGGGCGCAAGAAGTGGCGCAGCAGAACAACCTGACCTGCATTTACCTGGTGGACTCGGGCGGCGCCAACCTGCCCAACCAGGACGAGGTGTTTCCTGACCGTGACCATTTCGGCCGCATTTTTTACAACCAGGCCAACATGAGCGCACTGGGCATCGCGCAAGTTGCCGTGGTCATGGGCTCCTGCACAGCGGGCGGCGCGTATGTGCCCGCCATGAGCGACGAAAGCATCATTGTCAAAAACCAGGGCACGATTTTTCTGGGCGGGCCACCGCTGGTCAAGGCCGCCACGGGCGAGGTCGTCAGCGCCGAAGACCTGGGCGGTGGTGATGTGCATACCCGCCTGTCGGGTGTGGCCGACCACCTGGCGCAGAACGACATGCACGCGCTGGCGCTGGCGCGTGCCTCCATCAAAAATCTTAATAAAAACAAGGCTGAAGCCCAATCAACACGGGTGCCATTAGCTCCTGAATTCATAGCGGAAGAGCTGTACGGCGTGATTCCGGTAGACACCCGCAAGCCCTTTGACGTGCGCGAAATCATCGCCCGCATCGTGGACGGCAGCGAGTTTGACGAGTTCAAGGCGCGTTACGGCACCACGCTGGTGTGCGGCTTTGCCCGTATTGAAGGCATGCCGGTCGGCATCATCGCCAACAACGGCATTTTGTTCAGCGAGTCGGCGCTCAAGGCCGCGCACTTCATTGAGCTGTGCTGCCAGCGCAAAATTCCGCTGGTGTTTTTGCAGAACATCACCGGCTTTATGGTGGGCCGAAAGTATGAAAACGAAGGCATTGCCCGTAACGGCGCCAAGATGGTAACGGCCGTGGCCACCGCAGCGGTACCCAAATTCACCATCATTATTGGCGGCAGCTTTGGCGCGGGCAACTACGGGATGTGCGGCAGGGCGTTTTCGCCGCGCTTCCTCTGGATGTGGCCGAACGCCCGCATCAGCGTGATGGGCGGGGACCAGGCCGCAGGGGTGCTGGCCACCGTCAAGCGCGACGGCATTGAAGGCAAAGGCGGTGCCTGGAGTGCCGACGAGGAAGAAGCCTTCAAGACGCCGATACGCCACCAGTATGAAGTCCAGGGCCACCCCTATTACGCGACGGCAAGGCTCTGGGACGATGGGGTCATTGACCCAGCCGATACGCGGCGCGTGCTGGCGCTGGGCTTGAGCGCTTCCCGTAATGCGCCGATTCCGGATACGAAGTTTGGTTTGTTCAGAATGTAATGAGGAAATTCCATGCCGTTTTCAGGTGATCATTGGCGATGGCCCGGACGGGCGAGGTGGATTGAAAACCCGATCAGCATCAGCATTTCGGTGGCCTTGGTGCTCATCACCGCACAGGCACAAGCGCAAACAGCCGAGCTTATCAACCCGGCGCTAGGTGAGCGTATTGAGTTTGTCAAAAACGACAAGCTTTTCCCCGTGAATCTACAGGTCACGGTATTCCAGCCCGAAGGGCCTGGGCCTTTTCCTGTGGTTCTAATGAATCATGGCAAGGCGGGCGGCAATGCACACTTGCAAGGGCGCAACCGCGCCCTCAACGCGACACGTGAGTTTCTCAAGCGTGGGTATGTGGTGATCGCACCCATGCGCCAGGGGTTTGCCGGCTCGGGTGGTTCTGCCGTGGGTGAGGGTTGCAATATCGCAGGCAATGGTGAGGCGCAGGCCGAGGATGTGGCGGCAGTGGTGAGATGGCTTGGTGGCCAAGGCTGGGCGGACACCGGCCGAATGATGATGACCGGGCAGTCGCATGGCGGCTTGACCACCATGGCTTATTCGCAAGACCCCCATCCCGGCTTCAAGTTGTTTGTGAACTTTGCCGGTGGCTTGAGATACACCAGCGCATGTCAGTGGGAACTGGCTCTGAGCGAGGCTTTTGGCCGTTACGGCAAGAAAAGCAAAACGCCATCCATCTGGTTTTACGGCGAGAACGACAGCTACTTTCCGCCGCCAGTGATAGCGCCAGCCTTCAAAGCCTTTACCGATGCGCAAGGGCAGGGCGAGATGGTTGCCTATGGCCCTTTCGGCATGGACGCCCACGGCATGTTTGGCAGTGTGGATGGTCTGGATATTTGGCTTGATAAAGTGCTCGCGAAAATGCGCGTGGTGGGGCTTCCAACCGAGGTGGTCGCGGCGCAGTATGGACGCACAGCGGGTGCACCCACCGCCACCGGCTACGCGGAAATCGCGGATGTCGCCGCGCTGAAAGTTGCCAATGCAGGCTCTGAAAATGCCTACCAAAAATTCCTGAATAAACGCTCGCCTCGCGCTTTCGCGATTGCCACCAAGGCGGGCAAGCAAAATTACGCCTGGGGAGGAGAAAATCCCATGCAATCTGCGATGGCTGGCTGTGAAAAAGCAAACAATGAAACCTGCGTTCTCTACGCGGTGGACGACACAGTTGTCTGGAAAAAACCGTGAACCATCTACTACTTCACGTAGAAGCTGATGTAGCAACGCTGCAGCTCAACCGCCCCGAAGTCCGCAACGCCTTCAACGACGAAGTCATTGCGGAATTCACGCAGGCTTTCGCCGCGCTGGGCCAACGCGACGATGTGCGTTGCATTGTTTTGGCGGCACAAGGCACTGCCTTCTGCGCCGGTGCCGACCTCAACTGGATGCGCCGCATGGCGGACTACAGCCATGCCGAGAACCTGACCGATGCAGCGCAGCTGGCCGAGATGCTGCGTACCATTTACGCATGCCCTAAACCCACCATTGCCCGCATTCAGGGTGACGTGTATGCGGGTGGCATGGGTCTGGTGGCGGCCTGCGACATGGCCGTGAGTGTCGATACGGCGAACTATTGCCTCAGCGAGGTCAAGCTGGGTCTGATCCCGGCCACCATCAGCCCTTACGTCATCCGCGCCATGGGCGCGCGCGCGGCGCATCGCTATTTTTTGACGGCTGAACGGTTTGACGCCCAGGAGGCGCATCGCATCGGCTTTGTCCATGAAGTGGTCAAGGCTGACGCTTTGGATGCCAAGGTGGCCGAGATCACGCAGGCGCTGGTCAATGCCAGTCCGCAGGCGGTCAAAGCCTGCAAGCAGCTGGTGCAGGACGTGGCCGGCCAGCCGATCAGCGCCGAGTTGATTGCCAGCACGGTGAAAGGCATTGCCGATATCCGTTCCAGCGAGCAGGGCCGGGAAGGCGTGCAGTCCTTTCTGCAAAAGCGCAAGCCGTCCTGGCTCGTTTCTTGACCGGCTGTTACAGCGTTTCTATATGCAAGCACTCGACACCGCACAACTGATTGCCCTGGCAGGTGCCCTGGGCTGGGCCAGTGGCGTGCGCCTGTACCTGGTGGTGCTGCTCACCGGGCTGGCTGG
>JANNXF010000343.1:0-1837 GCA_031409395.1 Polaromonas sp. | reverse complement strand
GTTTCAGCGCCGACCTGTCGGGCCCGGTGGCCGACCGCGCGATTTTTCACGTTGACAACGCCTACTTTTTGCAAGACGTCAAAATTGCGTCCTACCGCTGCAAAACCCACACCCAGAGCAACACCGCCTTTCGCGGTTTTGGCGGGCCGCAAGGCATGCTGGTGATTGAAACCATCATGGGCGACATCGCCCGCCAGCTGGGCCTGGACCCCCTGCAGGTGCGCAGGCGTAATCTGTACGGTACGGACGGCGCGCGCAACACCACCCATTACGGCATGACGGTAGAAGACAACATTCTGGCGCCACTGCTATCAAAACTGGAGCAAACCTCCGACTACCTGCGTCGGCAACAAGCCATTTCGGCATGGAACGCCAGCAGCCCGGTGATCAAGCGAGGCATCGCCATCACGCCGGTGAAGTTTGGCATTTCGTTCACGGCCACCCTGTTCAACCAGGCCGGTGCGCTGGTGCATGTCTACACCGACGGCAGTGTGCAGGTGAACCACGGTGGCACCGAAATGGGCCAGGGTCTAAACACCAAGGTAGCGCAAATCGTGGCCGACGAACTCGGCGTGGCCTTTGAGCAGGTGCTGGCCACGGCAGCCGACACCAGCAAGATTCCCAACGCATCGGCGACGGCCGCATCGGCGGGCACCGACCTGAATGCCAGGGCGGCGCAATACGCCGCACGCAACGTGCGTGACAACCTGTCGCAGTTTGTCGCGGGGCTGGACAGCTGCGGCGCGGGGGCCGTGCGTTTTGCCGGCAGCCAGGTGATGACGCCGGCCACCACCCGGCCCTTTGCCGAGGTGGTGAAACTGGCGCACGCCAACCGTGTGCAGCTGTGGAGCGACGGCTTTTACCGCACCCCCAAGATTCACTACGACAAAGCCACGCTGACGGGCCGGCCGTTTTACTATTTTGCCTACGGCGCGGCCTGCACCGAAGTGGCCATTGACACCCTGACCGGCGAAAGCCGCGTGCTCAAGGTCGACATCCTGCACGACGTCGGCACCAGCATCAACCCGGCGATTGACATAGGCCAGATTGAAGGCGGCTTTGTGCAGGGCATGGGCTGGCTGACCACCGAGCAACTGGTCTGGAACAGCGCAGGCCTGCTTACCACCCACGCCCCCAGCACCTACAAGATTCCGGTAGCCGGCGACGTGCCCGAACACTTCAAGGTAGACCTGTGGCCCGAGCCCAACCGCGAAGACAACGTGTTTGGCAGCAAAGCGGTGGGCGAGCCGCCGCTGATGCTGGCGATCAGCGTGTGGGAGGCCTTGCGCGATGCGGTGGCGCAGGCGCGCGGCGACCTGCAGGTGGTTCAACTGGTGGCGCCAGCGACGGCGGAAAATGTGCTGAGGGCGCTGAAAACCTGAAGCGGGCCAGGGCGGCACCATGACGTCAGCCAGAACATCGCCGCGCTGCTGCAAGCTATCGAGGCAGTCCCGCCGTTTGAAGTGCTTGATCTTGGCTGCAGCCCGAGCCGTGACCTCAAGACCTTCAAGGCGCTCGGCCACCGCCCTGCGGGTCTGCCGATCGAGCGGCAGCCCTGGCTGGCCAGTGTGTGGCGCAAGCCGGTACGCTGAAGGCTCGACCTCCGTGTGTAGTCCTTTGTCGTTTCATGGCGCAGCGTCTTGCATTGGACGCAAGCAGCCCTTAAAGTAAAGCATACACAGCCTGCGCAGCCGTACCAGGGCGGGCAATTGCACCCCATCACCGACGAGACCTAGCCGCCCGCTTCAGGGGCGGGAACCCACAGACCGGAGGCACCATGAACGCTGAACATCCCCCAGGCAGCACACCCGGGCAAGCCGCCAGGCCCACCCCCACC
>JANNXF010000342.1:0-1859 GCA_031409395.1 Polaromonas sp. | reverse complement strand
GACGCCACCGACCCGCGTGCCGGCAGCCCGGACGGTAACGGCGGCATCACCAAGATACCGGGCGACTGGCACGAAACCATGAGCACACATTGGTTTCACGACCACATGTTCAGCTTCACGTCGCAGAACGTCTACAAGGGCATCGCGGCGATGTTCAATATTTACAGCGCACTCGACCGCGGCAACGAGGCGATCAACGACGGGGTCAATCTCAGGCTGCCCAGCGGTTACGCGAATGACTGGGGCAATCTCGACTACGACGTCAACCTGATGCTGGCCGACAAGGCCTGGGACGCCAACGGCCAGATGGTCTTCGACATCTTCGACTTCGATGGTTTCCTGGGCGACCAGATGACGGTGAACATGCTCTACAAGCCCTACTTTGAGGTGGAGCGCCGCAAGTACCGTTTTCGTATTCTCAATGCCTCGGTGTCGCGCTTCTTCAAGCTGGCACTCAGTGACGCTTCGCCCATGATCCAGATCGCCAATGACGGCAACCTGCTGCCGCACCCGGTGGTGCTGTCAGAGCTGGACGAAATCGGTGTTGCGGAGCGCTATGACATCGTGATTGATTTCTCCCGCTATTCCAACGGTACGCGCATTCACCTGGTCAATCTGGCCGAGCACAAGGACGGCCGCCGCGTGGCCAAGGACTTGTCACTGTCCGAGGCGTTCGCATCCCGTTCAGACGACCCCTGTGTCGGTAAATTCCTGGAGTTCCGGGTGGTGCGCGACTCGCCCCAGCCAGACCTCAGCCAGGTGCCTGCCACCCTGATTCCCAACCCTGACCTGTCGGCCATTCCGGTGGCCCGTGAGCGGGTTTTCGAGTTTGGACGCGGCGCCAAGAAAACCACGAAAAGTCCCGTCTCGTCGGGGGTCGGCCCCTGGGGCATCAAGACCGCCAGCGGGGATATGCTGGCGGCAGATTTCGGACGCGTGTCGGCAGCGCCCCGGGTCGGTACCCGGGAGATCTGGACACTCGTCAACGGCGGTGGTGGCTGGGACCACCCCATCCATATCCATTTTGAAGAAGGCCAGGTGCTGGCCCGCAACGGCAGTGCCAGCAAGGTGCCGGCCTGGGAAAAAGGCCGCAAGGATGTCTACCGGCTGCGCCCTGGCGGCAGCATCAAGATCACGATGCAGTTCCGCGACTGGGGCGGCATGTTCATGGAGCATTGCCACAACACGGTGCATGAAGACAACGCCATGCTTTTGCGCTGGGAGATTGACAGCCTGGGCAACCCGGTCCTGCAGCCGCTGCCGACCCCGATTCCGACGCCGCAGGGCGTGACGTTTGCCGCACCGACCGACGTGCTCAAGACCGCCTATTAAGGGGGAAACATCATGACAACAACACATCGATGGCCGGGCCCTGTTGGGCTGTTACTGGGCCTGGTGATGCTGGCGGCCACACCGGGTGCCGGCAGCGCCCCCGCGGCTCCTGCTGCCGCCGTGACGGTGGGGAGCGCGCCAGTCGACGCCATCACCATGGTGGCAGTTCTCGGCGCAGTGGGCGGACGCGGGCCGTTGGAGGCGGTCGTGTTTTCCGGCCAGGCGTCCATCAGCGGCAAGGTGATCCATGACCCGGTCTTTGGTGCGCCGCCGGTTCTGGAGATCGTGGTGGACCTCAGCCAGGTCAGCGGTACCGGCGTGGCCAGCAAGAAGGTGTATCGGGTGTCCAGCCAGTTCATATTGCACAGGCCTTTGCTGGCCTTCGATTCCGTCGAGGTACGGTTTCCTTTTTACGCCGAGGGTGACATGTTGCGGGCGCGCTCGGCGCAGGCGTCCTTCAGCCTCCTGTTCAGCGCTGCCAAGGGCGTCTCAACGAGCAAGGTGGTCGTCACCGGCCACTCACCCGC
>JANNXF010000341.1:0-11280 GCA_031409395.1 Polaromonas sp. | reverse complement strand
CACGCATTGGCGTTGGCCAATGGACGCGGGACGATGTCGAGCGCGAGTTTGGCCGCCCTGCGTCTACCGACCGTGTGCGTTCCTGGTCTGGCGATGTCATGACTTACCGCTGGCTGGAACGCGACCAACCCATGTTCTTCTGGGTCTTTCTGGACGGCGCGCAGGTGGTGCAGCGAACCTCGCAGGGCATGGAATTCCCTTTCCGTTTCCACGACAACTGAGATTTTTGGGCTGACTGAGTAGACTGACTGAGGGGGCGAGAGTTGCTATCAAATAAATAGCTGCTTGCGCCCGTAGTGATTGGGCAAAAGCCCGATTTGATGCTCAGTCTCCGGCCACGGCCCGGCCAATTTCTGGCCAACGGTGGTGCAAATAAAGCCAGGCCAGCAGGCCTATGCTCAGCATCGCCAGCGACGCGGCCGCCAGCGCAGCGGCCGAATGCATGACCAGCGGCGCGATCACCCCCGCCACCACACCGTTGGCGGTGGAGCCAATAAACGCCTGCAGCGACGACGCCATGCCGCGCCGTTCGGGGTAGAGGTCCAGCACCAGCAGGGTGACCACCGGCACCATCAGCGCCCAGCCAAAGGCAAACAGCGCAATCGGAAACAGCGCCCAGGACACATGCGCCGAGAACAGCAGGTTGGCGATCAGGTTGAGCACCGAGGTGACCAGCATGATGACAAAGCCGTGGCGAATTTGCTGTTTGGGGGCGATCTTGCCGGCCATGCGGCCACTCAGCCAGGCCCCCGACATGATGCCGGAGATGGTGAGTACAAAAAACCAGAAAAACTGGGTCGGCTGCAAGGCCAGCCGCTCCCCCAGAAAAGCCGGTGCCGACAGCACATACAAAAACATGCCGTTAAAGGGCACGCCGCTGGCCAGCGCCAGCAGCAAAAAGCGCGGGCTGGAGCCCAGCTGCCAGTAGCCGCGCATCAGGTGGCGCACCTCAAAGGGCTGGCGGGCGTCCTGGTGCAGGGTTTCCGGCAAAAAGCGGTAATTGGCGCCCCACAAGACCAGGCCAACGCCGGTGAGAAACCAGAAAATGCTGTGCCAGCCCAGGTGCACAAACAGCCAGCCACCCACAATCGGCGCCAGCGCGGGGGCCACGCCAAAGTAAATCGTCACCTGGCTCATGACTTTTTGCGCCTGCGCCGGGGGGTACATGTCGCGAATCACGGCACGCGACACAACAATGCCGGCGCCGGTCGAGAGCCCCTGCAGCGCCCGGAAGAACACCAGCTGCTCGATGGTTTGCGACAGCGCGCAGCCGGCCGAGGCCAGCGTGAACATGGCAATACCCCACAGCACCACCGGCCGGCGGCCAAAGCTGTCGGCCAGCGCGCCATGAAACAGGTTCATGAAGGCAAAGCCAAACAGGTAGGCCGACAGCGTTTGCTGCATCTCTACCGGCGTCGCCCCCAGCGACTGGGCGATGCCGGCAAAGGCCGGGATGTAGGTGTCAATTGAAAACGGCCCCAGCATGCCCAGCACCGCCAGCAACACCGACAGCGTCCAGCGCGGGGCAGTCCAGAGCGTGTTGGCGTTGGGGTTCATGGGGGGTTCAGCCTTGTGGGGGTTCGTTGGATTGCCGGTCGGCTTTTTTCAGCATCAGGGCGGTTTCATACAGCTCGTTGCGGGCTGCTCCCGTGATGTCAGCGGCCACCTTCACCGCCGTTTTCAGGGGCAATTCGGCCAGCAGCAGTTGCAGCACGCGGGTGCTGTCTTCAGCGCTTTCCTGCGGCGCGCAGGCATGCAGCACCAGCGCAAATTCGCCGCGGGTGCGCTGCGGCCCCGCCGCCAGCCAGGTGGCAAAGTCTTGCGCCGGCAGGGTGGCGATTTCTTCAAACTGCTTGGTCAGCTCGCGGCCCACTGTCACCAGCCGGCCCTGCAGCACCGCCATGGCGCGCGCCAGTGCCTCGATGCGGTGCGGGGCTTCCAGAATCACGATGGCGCGGGTGTCGGCCTGCAAGGTCGCGATGGCCTGGTCGCGTTCACCCGCCTTGGTGGGCAAAAAACCGGCAAAGACAAAACTGCTGCCGTTGCCGGCGTCGCCCCCGCTGCCCTCGGCCCGCGTGACACCTGCCGCGCTCAGCACCGTGGTCACACTGCTGGCCCCCGGCAAGGGCATGACCTTCAGCCCGGCCGCGCGCACGGCGGCCACCAGGCGTGCGCCAGGGTCGCTCACGGCGGGTGTGCCGGCATCGCTGACGTAGGCCACGCGTTCACCGCGCTGCAGCCGCTCGACCACCAGCGCTGACGCTTCGGCCTCGTTGTGCTGGTGCAGGGCCAGCAGCGGCTTGCCCGCGCCGGTGTCAATGCCGTACTGGCGCAGCAGCGGCTGGGTGTGGCGCTTGTCCTCGCAGGCAATTGCATTGACCAGCTGCAGCACATGCAATGCGCGCAGGCTGATGTCGGCCAGGTTGCCAATAGGGGTGGCCACCACATACAGCGTGGCTTCTGGATAATGCTGCATGCCTGCTGCGGCGCGTGCTGCAGCCAGAGCCAGGTCGAAAGAAGCGTTCAATGTGGTTTTCCAGAAAACAGGTCAACAAGCCGCCGCAGGGGCTAGCCCCCGGCGCTGACGTGCCCGGCCGTGCGGCGGGCTTAGCGAAGCAGGTTACCACCAAGTCGCGCGGCGATGCGGCAGAGAAAGCGGCCCTGGCCTATCTGCTTCGCGCCGGGCTGACCCTGGCCGAGGCCAATTACCGCACGCCGGGGCGCGGCGGCGGCGAGATTGACCTGGTGATGCGCGCGCCCGACGGCACGCTGGTGTTTGTCGAGGTCCGGCAGCGCTCGGGTGCGTCGCATGGCGGCGCGGCGGCCAGCATCAGCCGCAGCAAGCAGCAGCGCATTGTGTTTGCCGCCCGCCACTACCTCATGCGCTTTGCCAGCCCGCCGCCCTGCCGCTTTGACGTGGTACTGGTCAATGGCGCGCTGGACAGCGGCGCCCCCGGCCACGGGCCCGCCGCCCCGATTGAATGGCTGCCAGCGGCGTTTGACGCGTCCTGAGCGGTGGCCGCACCAAATAGCCTCAAAATACAGCCATGAACCCTGTGCCCACGCCTGTGCCTGACCTGACCCGCTTCTGGGCCGACCTCAAAAGCCCCGACTTTGCCCGGCTGGACCTGGGCCGCAGCATCGCCGTCTTGCCGGTGGCCGCGATTGAGCAGCACGGCCCGCACCTGCCGCTCAATGTCGACACCACGCTGGTCGACGGGGTGATTGCGGCGGCGCTGGCGCACTTGCCGGCCGGTCTGCCGGTGCTGTTTTTACCCACCCAGGCGGTGGGTTTCAGCCCCGAACACACGCGCTTTGCCGGCACGCTGACGCTGAAAGCCGAAACCCTGATCGCCCTCTGGACCGAACTGGCCGAGTCGGTGGCGCGCACCGGCGTCAAAAAACTGGTGCTGCTCAACGCCCACGGCGGCCAGGTGGGCTTGCTCGATGTGGTGGCGCGCGACCTGCGGGCGCGCCTGGGCATGCTGGTCTACAGCGTGAACTGGTTCAATCTGCCGCTGACAGGTGAAGACGGCCAGCCGGTGGCCGCGCTGTTCAGCGCCGAAGAACACCGCTTCGGCATTCATGCCGGTGACATGGAAACCTCTATGATGCTGGCGCTCAAGCCTGAGCAGGTGGACATGGCCAGGGCGCAGAATTTCCGGTCAACGTCGCAGGACCGGGCCGAAAAATTCAGCATCCTGGGCGATGGCCGCAGCGCCAAGCTGGCCTGGCAGATGCAGGACTACAACCCGCAGGGCGCGGTCGGCAACGCCGCCGCCGCCAGCGCCGAGAAAGGCCGGGCGCTGCTGTCGGCCGCCGGCCGCAGCCTGGCGCAACTGTTGGGTGAGATCGACCAGCTGCCGGCTGACACGCTCAGCGACCAGACGGCTTTCTAGGCCCCAAGCGCCCCAAAATCAAGGCCCCCAACAGGCGGTAACCTGTTGGGGGCCTGAGCCTGTCAAGCGTGCCGGTAAGCCCCTTGCCATGCGTTCTATTGTCGGCCGCAGCGCTGAGAATAATTTGCTTGATTTGCTGTTATTTTCTGAATAATCAGCAATAAATTCTTTAAATGCCAAATTTTCAGATAAATTGGCTTTATGGACACCTTAGACCGGAAAATCCTTCAGGTGCTGCAGGCCGATGCACGCACCAGCCTGCAAGACATCGGGCACGCCGTCGGCCTGAGCCCGTCGCCCTGCTGGGGCCGCATCAAAAAGATGGAAGACGCCGGGGTGATTGAAGGCTACACCGTGCGCCTCAATGCGCAGGCGCTGGGCCTGGGCGACACGGTGCTGGTGCAGGTCACGCTCGACAGCCACTCCGACAACACGCTGGAGAAATTTGGTGAAACGCTGGCGGCGATTCCCGAGGTCATCGAGGCCTGGCTGGTGTCGGGCGAATACGACTACCTGCTGCGCATTGCCGTGCATGACACCAAGGACTACGAGCGCTTGCTGCGCGAACGGCTCTACAAGATCAAGGGCATACGCCACAGCAAGTCGAGCTTTGTGCTGCGCACGCTGAAAAAAGCCGACCTGCCGCTGTTGCCGAAAGGCTGAAACGCCGACACACACTGACGGCAAACGCCTACAGGCGATGCGCTTTTTTCCCCGCAGAGTGATGCAGAGCCTCCCTTGGGGGAGCAGAATCTCTCAATCAAAGCCACAGGGGGTTGTCATGCAGTCACTGGTGTTACCTTTCAGCGTCTGGGGCCGGTCCGGGCGCGGCCTGGCGGTGCTTGGCGTGGTGTGCGGCGCGCTGGCCGCTTGCGGCGACACCGCAACGCTGCCGCCATCGGCCGGCATGGGCGCCACGCCCACCCTGCCAGCGCCCAAAAGCAGCCTGATTCCCACCCTGAACATTGCCCCGGCCCAGGGCTGGCCCGAGGGCGTGATGCCGCAGCCCATGGCCGGTCTGGCGGTGACGCCGCTGGCCAGCGGGCTGGACCACCCGCGCTGGGTCTATGTGCTGCCCAACGGCGATGTGCTGGTGGCCGAAAGCAACGCACCGCCCAAGCCCGATGACGGCCAGGGCCTCAAGGGCATGGTCATGAAATGGGTCATGGGCCGGGCGGGTGCCGGGGTGCCGAGCGCCAACCGCATCACCCTGCTGCGCGATGCGGACGGAGACGGCATCGCCGAACTTCGCACGGTGTTTTTGCAAAACCTGAACTCGCCGTTTGGCATGGTGCTGGTGGGCAATACGTTCTATGTGGCGAATGCCGACGCGGTGCTGCGCTTTCCTTATGAAACCGGGCAAACCAGCATCGCCGCCGCGCCGGTCAAGGTGCTGGACCTGCCGGGCGGCCCGATCAACCACCACTGGACCAAAAACATCCTGGCCAGCGCAGACGGCAGCAAGCTCTACGCCACCGTCGGCTCCAACAGCAATGTGGGCGAACGCGGCATGGCGGCAGAAGCAGGCCGCGCCGCCATCTGGGAAATCGACCCCCAGACAGGCAGCCACCGCGTCTTTGCCTCGGGCCTGCGCAACCCCAACGGCATGGGCTGGTCGCCCGAAGGCGGCGCGCTCTGGACGGTGGTGAACGAACGCGACGAAATCGGCAGTGACCTGGTGCCCGACTACCTCACGTCCGTCAAAGACGGCGCTTTTTACGGCTGGCCCTACAGCTACTACGGCCAGAACGTGGATGCACGCGTCAAGCCGCCACGCCCGGACCTGGTGGCCAGCGCGCTGTCGCCCGACTACGCGCTGGGCTCGCATGTAGCCCCGCTGGGCATGGTGTTTTCAAGCGGCAAGGCGCTGCCGGCGGCGCTCGCCAGCGGTGTCTTTGTCGGCGAGCATGGTTCGTGGAACCGCCGGCCCCACAGCGGCTACAAGGTGGTGTTTGTGCCTTTCTCCGCCGGCAAGCCGGCCGGGCTTCCGCTGGATGTGCTGACCGGCTTTCTGAGCGCCGAGGGCCACGCCTACGGCCGTCCGGTCGGCGTCGCCATGGACCAGCGCGGCGCGCTGCTGGTGGCCGACGATGTGGGCAATGTGGTCTGGCGTGTCAGCAGCGCCGCAGCGCGCTGACCCGGCGCGGGGGCCAGGGGCTGGCAGGCGGCTGTAATTTTAGTGAAAAAGGCCTTTTGCCCAATCATTACGGGCGCAAGCAGCTATTTATTTGATAGCAATTTGGGTGCCTGGAGGAGCACCTGAAGGCGCGTCTGAACCCCCAGGCGGAACGCTCAAACTGCTGGCAGCAGCAGGTCGGTCGTGCCCGGGCAAACCCAGCGCGGGTGTTCGCGCGAGGTGTCTATGCAGCCCCCTGACAGGTAAACGCCCTTGGGTTCGCGCAGGCGCATCATCTGTTCCAGAATCCGGGCCGTGGCGGCGGGGTCGGCCAGCGAGTCCCGGACGCGTTCCTCGACGATTTTTTCATCGACGCGCAACTCGCCCTCTGCATCCAGATAGGTCGCATGCCGCCAGTGGTACAGCTCCAGGCATTTGGACTGGAGGGTAAAGGGCTGATCGCGCTTCCAGAAGTTGGTGAACAGGCCGCCGCCCAGATAAAACACCCAGGACCCCTCGTAGCCCGAGACGTCGGACGAATGCGCGTCGGGGTTGCGAAACCACAGGCGGTCGCCCGGCACGTAGTAGCGCGGTGGCAGGGGCGCGTCCATCGAACCGTATTCGCGCAAAAAAACATCGTGAAACTGGCCCGACATGATGGCGCGGCGTTCCCATTGCTGCTGCAGCGCGTCGAGCAGGCTGGGGTTGCAGCTTTCAAGCTCTTGCGCAATGGCCAGCAAAATCACGTATTCGGTGGCGCGGTAGCAGGAAAACGAATACAGCGCACCCGACTGCCCGGGCTGGGTGGCTTTTTGCAGGGCGGCAATCAGCGCATGGCCTGGCCGCACCGTAAAACTGCGGCCGGGCGCATAGGTCCAGCAGTCCTCGGGCCGGTCGACTTCGGTGGTGTGAAACGCCAGCGCGGTGCTGCGCGCCGCCCGCACCAGGTTGCCGCGTATGCGCACCGCTGACGCAAACTCGGCGTGGCTCGGAAACTCAAACCCGGTCGGGCTCAGCAGCATGGCCAGGATGATTTCCTTTTCCAGGTCTTCGGGCCGGTGCGCCGTGTCCAGTTGCAGCCGCGCCGCCAGGCCGGTGGTGTCCAGGCCGGGTGCCCATTGCGCCACCCAGTCGGCGCGCAGGGTAAAGCGGGTTTCGAAGCCACTGGTTTCAGCGCCGGTCGCCGGGCAAGCGACCCCCTCCGAAATTTCTACCTCAGCCAGCAGGCTAAGTGCGCCCAGTTGCGCCCGCAGCCCGTCGCTGGCCAGCGCCTGCGCGGCGGCGCTGGGGGCACACAGGCGAATGCCGTCCACACGGACATTGGCGGACAAGGGGAGTGTGCGGGGAGCGGCATGCATGGTGCCGCCGAGTATCTTTGCTTGCCGCTAATTGCGCAATACCGGGGAAACCACGGGAAACCGCTGCGCTGGCGGCCTCAGGAAGAGGTTATCCAGCTGGCGTATTCGGGGGCGTCCAGGTGCGGCAGGGTGTTGTAGGTCACCAGCATGTGGCGTTTGGGGGTGAAGGCAAATTCGGTGACCGAGGCGTTGCGTATGCGCAAATTCAGCTCGATCGTGGCCTCGGGGCTGGTGCCCAGCACCTGGCCGACGGCGGTGGCAATCGGCCCGCCGCTGGACACCAGCAGCACGTTGCCGGTGTGCTGGCTGCGAACGTGGTCCAGGGCGCTGGTCACCCCGGTCACAAAATCGGCGTAGCTGGGCATGCCCCGGGGGCTGACCACACCGGCCATCCACTGCGCCAGGCCGTCTTTCAGCAGCCGGAAGTGGTGCCGGTACAGCTCGGGTGTGTCGGGCTTTTCCAGCGGGTGCGGATGGATGGCGCGGATCACCGCTTCACTGTCGTATTCATTGAGGCCCGCCCACGGCAGGGCTTGCAGGGGGCTGTTCATGCCCTGGCAGATGCTGGCAAAGGTCTGGACCTGCCGCGCCAGGGTGCCGGTCAGGGCGGCGTCAAACACCAGGCCCTTGTGCCGGAAATACTCGCCCAGGCGCAGCGCCTGCCGGTAGCCCAGCGCACTGAGCTGGTCGTAGTTGTCGGCGCCAAACGAGGCCTGGCCGTGGCGTACCAAATAAAGTGTTCCCATGGGTAAATTGTGGCCACAAGCCGCCGGCCGTCCAGTCACCCGCGAGACGGCGACTGCAGCGGGCCAAAGCGATTGATAATTTGAGGGTCGCCAGCGGGACTGGCGGCTGTTCTAAACGTCAGGAAAACTGTGCTGTCCAGTGTGTTGCGTGGGGTGTGTATTGTCTTGTTGGCGGCTGGCGGAGGGCTGCCTGTCCGGGCGGCCGAGCCGGCTCGGGTCATGCTCGAGGACCTGACCTGGACCGAGGTCCGGCAGGCGCTCAAGGCGGGCACAGCCACCGTGATTATTCCAATTGGCGGCACCGAGCAGAGCGGGCCGCATCTGGCGCTGGGCAAGCACAATGTGCGCGTCAGGGTGCTGGCGGGCAAGATTGCCAGCCGCTTGGGCCACACGCTGGTGGCCCCGGTGATCGCCTATGTGCCCGAGGGCGGCATCAACCCGCCGCAGGGCCATATGCGCTTTGCCGGCACGCTGTCGGTGTCTCCCGAGGCGTTTGGCGGCATTGTGGACGGCGCAGCGCGCAGCCTGAAGCAGCACGGCTTTACCGACATCGTGCTGATCGGGGACCATGGCGGTTACCAGCCGCAGCTCAAAACCATTGCGGCGCGCCTGAACCGTGAATGGGCGGCCACCCCGGCCCGGGTGCACTTTATCGACGTGTACTACAGCGTGGCGCAGGCGCCCTATGCCGACGTTCTGCGGGCCAGGGGCCTGAGCGACTTCCAGATTGGCACGCATGCCGGAGTGGCCGACACGGCGCTGCTGATGGCGATTGAGCCCGGCCTGGTGCGTCCCGAGCGCTTTGACGACGCGGTGAAAGCCGGGCCAGCCGCCGGCACCGTGGGCGACCCGCGCAAAGCCACGGCCGCGCTGGGCGAGCTGGGTGTGGAACTGATTGTGGCGCGCACGGCAGACGCCATCCAGGCCGCCCGGTCGCGCCCGCTAAAATAGCCCATTCGTCTTTTTACCGTGATGCCATGTCCCGATACCTTCCTTTTGCCGCCGTTTTAGTCCTGACCGCTGTGGTGGGGGGCGGCTATGCCCTGACCGGGCAGGCCGCGCCGCCCGCAGCGGCCCCCGCACCGACGCAGGCCGTGGTCACGGTGCCCGGCATGCCGCCCGTGCCAGACGCCCTCAACCTGTACAGCGAAACCGCCGCTGGCAAATTCAGCGCCGCCACCGCCGGCGCGCTGGAGCGCGTGTATGTGCCTAACCGCGGTGAAAACACGGTGTCGGTGATTGACCCGGCCACGCTCAAGGTCATTGACAAATTCAAGGTGGGCGTTCACCCGCAGCATGTGGTGCCCGCGTGGGACCTGCAGACGCTGTGGGTGGCCAACAACGCCGAAGGCCGCACCGACGGCAGCCTGACGCCGATTGACCCCAAAACCGGCAAGCCCGGCAAGTCGATTGCGGTGGACGACCCCTACAACATGTATTTTTCGCCCGACGGCCAGCTCGCCATCGTGGTGGCAGAGGCCTACAAGCGCCTGGATTTCCGCGATGCACGCACCATGAAGATGGCGTACTCGATTCCCACGCCGGCCTGCCCCGGCATCAACCATGCCGATTTTTCAATCGACGGCAAGTTTGCCTTGTTCACTTGCGAATTCGGCGGTGCGCTGACCAAGATTGACCTGGTGAACCGCAAGGTGGTCGGCACCATCAAGCTCAGCGCCTATTTCAACCGGCCCGATGCACTGGCCGCGATTGCCGCGCCCGGCAAAAAGCCGCGCTATATTCCAGACCCGACCCAGCCCGGCGCCGACATCTGCACCACGCCCGGCATGCCGCAAGACGTGCGCGCCTCACCCGACGGCAAAACCTTTTTTATCGCCGACATGATGGCCGACGGCGTGCATGTGGTGGACGGCGAAAGCTTCAAACAAACCGGTTTTCTGCCCACTGGTGTGGGCGCGCATGGCCTGTACCCCAGCCGTGACGGCAAAAGCCTGTACGTGGCCAACCGCGGTGGCAACAAGATTCGCGGCACGCCCAACGGCAAGGGCAGCATTTCGGTGATTGATTTCGCCAGCCGCAGCGTGGTGAAAACCTGGCCGATTCCCGGCGGCGGCAGCCCTGACATGGGCAATGTCAGTGCCGACGGCAAGTATCTGTGGCTGTCGGGTCGTTACGACGACACGGTGTACCGCATCGAGACCCAGACCGGCGCGGTCGACAAGATCAAGGTCGGGCGTGAACCGCACGGCCTGACGGTCTGGCCGCAGCCCGGCCGTTACTCGCTCGGCCACACCGGCAATTTGCGCTGAGATTCCTGCCGGTCGGCTGAGCTGTCAGTCGGCCAGCACCCTGGCCAGCACAGCGGTATCCACATTGCCGCCACACAGCGTGGTGCCCACCACCTGTCCCTTGAGCCGGCCGCGCTCTTGCATGGCGGCGGCAAAGCTGGCCGCGCCTGCGCCCTCGGCCACGTTGTGGGTGTCGGCATACAGGGCCCGCATGGCCTGGGCAACCTCGTCGTCCGTCACTTGCACAATGCGCTCCAGATGCGGCAGCAATACGTCGAGCGCCGCTGCGTCGGCCTGGCGGCAGGCCATGCCGTCGGCCAGTTGCGTGGTCACAGGCGCCTCCACCACGCGGCCGGCGGCCAGCGAGTCGGCATAGGTGGTGGCATGGGCGCTGACCACGCCGACGATGCGCGCCCTGTGGTTTAACGCCAGCTTGGCGGCAATCGCCGCGCAGGCCCCCGAGCCCTGGCCAATCGGCACGTAGACCACGTCAAGCTGCGGCACCGCCAGCATGAACTCCCACCAGTAGGTGGCCACGCCGCGCAGCAGCTCGGCATGGTAGCTGGGCACCATGTGCGCGCCGCGTTTGGCCGCCAGTGCCACGGCAAACTCGCGGCTTTCCTGAAAGTCGTGGCCGTGCTCGATCAGCGTCACGCCCAGGGCTCGCATGGCGGCGTTTTTCTCCAGCGAGTTGCCGTGCGGAACCACAATGGTGCAGGCCACGCCATGGGCGCGTGCGGCCCAGCCAATGCTCTGGCCGTGGTTGCCGCGCGTGGCGCTGATGACCTCTGCAGGCAGCGCCCCGCGCTTTTCAAGCGCGTCAAAGTAGGTCAGCCCGCCGCGAATCTTGAAGGCGCCCACCGGCGTGTGGTTCTCGTGCTTGATCCAGCAGTCGGTGCCCAGGCGCTGGCT
>JANNXF010000340.1:0-31408 GCA_031409395.1 Polaromonas sp. | reverse complement strand
GTCAATGGCCAGCCCGACCTGGAGCTGCGTGCCGTGCAGGGCAGTTTTGACGAAGCGGTCTACGCGCAAGTGGCCAGCCACCCGCAGGTGGCGCTGGCCAGCCCCATCCTGGAAATAGCCACCTACGCCAGCACGGGGGTTGCGGGTTCGGCCCGCCAGCCGCTGCGCATCCTGGGCGTGGATGTGCTGGCGGTCGCGTCGATAGCGCCGGCCCTGCTGCCCGTGCCTGATTCTGGCCAAAACGACGCTGACCGGTTTGCCGTTTTTTCGCCCGGCGCGGTGTTTTTGAACCCGGCGGCGCGGCAGGTGCTCAACACGCCGCAGCTGCAACTGCAAAGCGGTCTGGCCTTGCGCAGCGTGACGGTGGCGGGCACGGTTGCCACGGGCGGCGGCGCCCTGGCGGTGATGGACATTGCCGCCGTGCAGGAGCTGTTTGGCAAAACCGGCCAGCTGACGCGCATTGACCTGCGGCTGCAACCCGGCAGCGATGCCGCCAGCGTCGTCGCCTCGCTGCAACTGCCGCCCCACATCATCGCCAGCGCCCCTGGCGACGCCGCCGAGCGCGTGAGCAACCTGTCGCGGGCCTACCGCGTCAACCTGACGGTGCTGGCGCTGGTGGCGCTGTTTACCGGTGCGTTTCTGGTGTTTTCGGTGCTGTCGCTGAGCGTTGCCAAACGTGCGCAGCAGTTTGCACTGCTCGGCGTGCTGGGCCTGACCGGGCGCGAGCGGCTGCAACTGGTGCTGGTCGAATCGCTGGCGCTGGGCCTGGCGGGCAGCGCGCTCGGCGTGGCGCTGGGCAGCGCGCTGGCCGCGCTGGCGCTGCGCCTGCTGGGCGGTGACCTCGGCGGCGGCTACTTTGCCGGGGTGAGCCCCAGCCTGCAATGGAATGGCTGGGCAGCCCTGAGCTACGGCACGCTGGGGCTGCTGGCCGCCGGGGTGGGCGGCTGGTGGCCTGCGCGTGCGGCGCAAAAACTGCCACCCGCCCAGACCCTCAAGGGCCTTGGCCTCGCCACAGGCAGCGGCCACAGCCGCTGGCTCAGTTTCTTGTTAATAGCCGCTGGCGTGCTGCTGGCCATGCTTCCGCCGGTGTTCGGTATTCCGCTGGCGGCTTATGTGTCGGTGGCCCTGCTGCTGGTGGGCGGCATCACCGCGCTGCCATGGCTGATTGCGCTGCTGTACGACCGGCTCAGCCCCTGGGTGGCGCACCGCCTGTTGCCGATGCTGGCGGTAGAACGCGCACGCCGGGTGCGCGAAAGCGCCGCCGTGGCCGTTAGCGGCGTGGTGGCCTCGCTCAGCCTGGCGGTGGCGCTGACGGTGATGGTGGCGAGTTTTCGCGACTCGGTCACCCGCTGGCTGGACGTGGTGCTGCCCGCCGACCTGTATGTGCGCACGGCGCCAGGTGCGTCAGCCGGTGACACCGCCTACCTGCCGCCCGGGTTTGTGCAGGCCCTGGCCCGGCTGCCCGGCGTGGACCGCGTCAGCACCCTGCGCACCACGCAGTTGCTGCTGGACACCGGCAAACCCGCCGTGGCGCTGATTGCGCGCCCGCTGGACGACCCGGCGGCCACCCTGCCCCTGCTGGGCGAGGCCTTGCCGGTGCCCGCCGGGCACATCGGTATTTATGTCAGCGAAGCCATGGTTGACCTGTATGACGCCCGGCCTGGCCAGGTTTTCAGCCCACTGTCCAAGGCATTTAGTGCTTTTGCCCAATCAACACGGGCGCAAGCAGCTCCTGATTTGATAGCAACTCCAGTGACTGCGGAAGCGCCACGGTTTTACGTCGCCGGCGTCTGGCGCGACTACGCCCGCCAGTTTGGCGCCATCACCCTGTCGCAGCGCGACTTTGAGCGCCTGAGCGGCGACACGCGGGTCAACGACCTGGCCGTCTGGCTCGCGGCAGAGGTCAGGCCAGAGGCGGTGCAGCAGGCCATCCGCACGCTGGCCGAGCAGCAGGCGGGCGCCGGCGGTCTGATCGAGCTGGCGTCTGTCAGCGAGATACGCGCGATATCCCTCAAGATTTTTGACCGCAGCTTTGCCGTGACCTACTGGCTGCAGGGTGTGGCCATCGCGATTGGCCTGTTTGGCGTGGCGGCCAGTTTCAGCGCGCAGGTGCTGGCGCGCCGCAAGGAGTTTGGCCTGCTGGCGCATCTGGGGCTGACGCGGCGGCAAATCCTGGCGGTGGTGGCGGGCGAAGGCGCGGCCTGGACGGTCATGGGCGCATTGGCCGGGCTGGCGCTGGGGCTGGCGGTGTCTGCGGTGCTGATTTTTGTCGTCAACCCGCAGAGCTTTCACTGGACCATGGACCTGCAGGTGCCCTGGAGCCGCCTGCTGTGGCTGTGTGCCGCGGTGATCGCAGCCGGCACACTGACGGCCTGGCTGGCGGGCCGGGCGGCCGCGGGCAAAGACGCGGTGCTGGCGGTCAGGGAAGACTGGTAGGGCAAGCCCCCTTTCATTTGCTTACGTCGCTCACAGTTTTGACGTCAACCTGTCATCACAAAACCGCAGCCGGCTCCTACCATGGGGGTTCATTTTTACCAGGGGTCCATCATGACAGTTGCTCACCCGCCACCACACGACTTCCGGATTGAAAGCCGCAACCCGGTGACCGGCAGCCTGCTGTCACACCCCAACTTCAATCACCTGTATGCCGACGCCTCGCTGGCGGTGGCGGTGGCCGTCAAAAGCGTGGCCGACCCCAGCCGCCAGGAGGTGCGGGTGGTGCATGTTCCCAGCGGAGAGATTGTTTTCAGGACCACCCTGGCAGGCCCTGGCCCCTGAAACGCCCTGTCCCGCACAGGGCGCCGCCTTGCTGCGAGAATCCGGGACATGACGCTTTCACCGACCGCACCGGCTTTTCAGGCCCCCAGGACTTCCGCCACCACCTGGCTCAGCGCCGCCATCGGCCTGATCGAGTCCGACTTCCAGCGCAGTGCCGACACCCACCTGATCGCCCTCAGCCTGCCCGAATTTGCCAGCCACGGCATTGACCTGTACCTGAAAGACGAGTCAACCCACCCGAGCGGCAGCCTGAAGCACCGGCTGGCCCGTTCGCTGTTTTTGTACGCGCTGTGCAACGGCCTGATTCACGAACATTCCACCATTGTGGAAGCCTCCAGCGGCTCCACCGCCGTCAGTGAAGCCTACTTTGCGCGCCTGCTGGGCCTGCCCTTCATCGCCGTGATGCCGCGCAGCACCTCGCCTGAAAAAATAGCGCAGATCGCGTTGTACGGCGGCCGCTGCCACTGGGTGGACGGCGCGGCAGAGGTCTACGACGAAGCCCGACGACTCGCGCTTGAGACCGGCGGGCATTACATGGACCAGTTCACCTACGCCGAACGCGCCACCGACTGGCGCGGCAACAACAACATTGCCGAAAGTATGTTCCACCAGATGGCGCGTGAGCGGCACCCGGTGCCGCGCTGGATTGTGGTGGGCGCCGGAACCGGCGGCACCAGCGCCACCATTGGCCGCTACATCCGCTACCAGCGTCACCACGGCCCGGCCTGCCAGCTCTGCGTGGCCGACCCGGCCGGCTCGGTCTTTGGCAACTACCACCGCAGCGGCGATGCCAGCATCACTGCCGCCGGCTCCCGCATCGAAGGCATTGGCCGGCCGCGCGTGGAAGCCAGTTTTATCCGCACCGTCATCGACCGCATGATTGAAGTGCCCGACCTTGATTCAGTGGCCGCCATGCATGCACTGTCGCAGTTGCTGGGGCGCAAGGTGGGGCCATCGACCGGCACCAACTTTGTCGGCATGCTGACGCTGGCCCACGAAATGCTGGCACGCGGGCAGCAGGGTTCGCTGCTTTCGCTGCTGTGCGACTCTGGTGAACGCTACTTGCCCACTTACCATGACGCCGGCTGGGTCAGCACCAAAATGGGCGATGGTGCCGAGGCGCAGCAACGGCTGGGGTCACTGATGCGCCCCGCCCCCAGGGCCTGACATGCGCGCTCTACCCCACAGCCTGCGGCGGCGGCACCTGGTGTTGGGCGGGCTGGCCGCCGCCAGCGCGGGCCTCACCAGCGGCAGCGCCCACGCACTGCCGGCCAAAACGCTGGTTTTCCCACGCGACCGCGGCGCGCACCCCGACTTTCGCACCGAGTGGTGGTACATCACCGGGCAAGCCATGGCGGGCAGCCGCCTTTTTGGGTTTCAGCTGACGTTTTTTCGCTCACGGGTAGAGGGCACGCAGGACATGAACTCCCGCTTTGCCGCCAAACAACTGGTGTTCGCCCATGCCGCCCTGACCGACGTGAGCGGCCAGAAACTCTGGCACGACCAGCGCATTGCCCGCACCGGCTTTGGCATTGCCAGCAGCAGCGAGCAGGACATGGCCATCAAGCTGCGGGACTGGTCGCTGGAGGCCAAAGGCGCCAGCTACACCGCGAACCTGCCCGCCACCGACTTCGGCCTGCAACTGCAGTTTGAAGAAACCCAGAACGTCTTGTTACAGGGCAACCAGGGCCTGTCGCGCAAGGGGCCCGAGAGCCGGCAGGCCAGCTACTACTACAGCCAGCCGCAACTCGCCACACGCGGCCGCCTGCAAGTGCAGGGCCAGCGCTTTGATGTGACGGGCAAGGCCTGGCTAGACCATGAGTGGAGCCAGGAACTGCTGCACCCCAGCGCGGTGGGCTGGGACTGGCTGGGCATGAACCTTGACGACGGCAGCGCGCTGACCGCCTTCAGGCTGCGCGACAAAGAGGGCAACGCCGTCTGGGACGGCGGCTCTTTTCGCTCCGCCAAAGGCGAGGCCTACATCTTCAGCCGCGGTGAAGTGATTTTCAGGCCGCAACGCCGCTGGAAGAGCCCGCTGAGCCAGGCCAGCTACCCGGTCGAGTGGCAGGTGCGCACACCGGCCGACATCTACACCGTCAGGGCCGTCGTCGACAACCAGGAGCTGGACAGCCGCCGCTCGACCGGCGCCATCTACTGGGAAGGTCTGAGCGAGCTGATCGACAGCAAGGGCCAACGCGTGGGCAGCGGCTACCTGGAAATGACCGGCTACGCCCAGGCGCTGCGGCTGTGACGCCGGCGCGCCTTGCTGCAAACCGCCCTGCAGCCGAGCTGGCGCTTATGCAAATGCAATAAGATCGACACCGAATTCATACCACTGCCCTTGAAACCTGTCATAAAGTGGGCTGCAGTCACCTCACGTTCGTCCATGTCAAACCGATATTTTTACCGCTTGCGCGCCTACTTTGCCTGGTGCTATTACCTGCTCCTGTTCGGGGCTGCAGCCTCGGCTTTTTTCTGGGCTATCCGCGACCACCTCATCGCCGGGCAACTGGGTGATGCGGCCGCGCTGTGCGCCTCGGTGCTGGCGGTTCATTTTGGCTTTGCGGCGCTGTTGTACAGCCGCTCCCGCGCGCTGCGGCCCGGCAAGCCCCAGCGGCGTTCACTGTATGCGGCAGAGCGCCTCATGCAGGCCATCACCCTGTTCATTCTGGGGGTTGCCCTGGGGAGCATGGGCACTGCCCTGCTGAGACTGGCTGCAAAACTGGAGGCGGCCTGGATGACGTCGGCACTCAGCGCGGCCAGCATCGTGCTTTTCACCGCTTCAACGATCCTGGTGCTCATGGCCTTTGGCTCGTCCATGATGACCGTGCAAACCCTTTCCCACCAGCTGGTGCGCTGGATACCCACCCGCCTGCTGGCCAAGCGCCTGCGGCGAATTTGAAGCCGCAACACACGCCACCATGAGCCTGACCGATCTATTCTGGAATCTGCTGCGCCTGCTGGGCTCTGTGGCTATCGTGCTCTCCACCCTGTGGGCGGCCGCAGCGCTGTGGTACCACGGACCGGGCGGTAGCAGCCTCAGGCTTGCCCTGATCACGTTCTGGAGTCTGGCAGCACTGGCGGCAGTGCTCATGCTGTGGCGGGCCACCGGGTGGCGGGCCCTGCTGGCCTACGCCCTGCTGTTTTCAAGCCTGCTGGTCTGGTGGGGCAACGTTCAGCCGTCGCAGAACCGCCCCTGGGCCGAAGACGTTGCGCAAACGCTGTCGGGCACGGTGCAGGGGTCGGTGGTTGAACTGTCCCATGTGCGCAACTTCACCTGGCGCAGCGAGACCGATTTCACCCCGCGCTGGGAAACCCGCCGCTACGACCTGGACGAGCTGGTCTCTGTGGATCTGGCCCTGTCGTACTGGGCCGGGCCGGCCATTGCCCACACGCTGGTCTCCTTTGGTTTCAAGGACGGCCGCTTTCTGGTTTTTTCGGTTGAAATCCGCAAGGAACAGGGCGAGAGCTTCTCGGAAATCGGCGGTTTTTTCAAGCAGTTTGAACTCAGCCTGGTGGCCGCAGAAGAATCCGACATTCTGCGCGTTCGCACCAATGCCAGAAGCGAAGACGTCTACCTGTACCGGCTCAACATGTCCCCCGAGTCCATGCGCTCGCTTTTCCTGGCCTACATTGACGAGGCCAATGCATTGGCGAAAACCCCGCGCTTTTACAACACCCTGACCACCAACTGCACCACCCTCGTGTATCAGATGCTCAAGCGCATCAGCAGCGGGCTGCCCATCGACTACCGGCTGCTGCTGTCGGGCTACCTGCACGAATACGCCTATGCGGCCGGCGGCCTGGACAGCCGCTTTACGCTGCAGGCCCTGCGCGACGGCGGGCGCATCACAGACCGGGCGCTGAAGGCGGCGCCCGAGCAAGCCCAGGGGCCCCAGTTTTCCCAGGCCATACGGCGTGGCATGCCGGGCGTGCAGCCATGAGGCGGCTCCTGGGCTTGTTGCTGGCGGCGGCGCTGCTCAGTGGTTGCGCGGCGGTCAGCGTCCAGTCTGTTGACTCCAAAACCTATATTTCACAGCGCCGGGGCGATGTGCTCAGCACCGGCAAGCTCAGCGCATCGGCACGCGATGTTTTCCGGGTGCTGGGAATTGACCCGGACGACTGCCTCAAAGGCAAACTGGACTGCCGCAAGGCACTGGCCGCCCCGCTGGGGCTGAGCGACGAACAGCGGCTGTCCAGCCTGGCCGAGTTGTGGATGCAGCAGGCCATCCACCTGCGCAGCGAAGACAGGAGCCCGGCCGGCGAAGCCGTGGTGCTGGATGCTTTTCTGGAGTCAGCGCGTTACGCCTACGCCTACCTGTTTTTTACCCAGCGCAAGCCCAGCGAGCGTGCCTTCGAAGACCGCCAGACCCAGGTCCGCGACTACTACAACTTTGCCGTCAAGGAAGCGGTTTCGCTGATGTTTCCGCATTACCAGGAGAACAGTCAGCTGCAATCCGGTGCGGTGCTGCGTGAAGGCAAATGGAGCATCCAGGTCCGCAAGGAAGACGGGGACAGCAATGACCACCGCCAGCCGCTCAAGGAACTGATCCCCGCCTCGTCACTCGGTTTTGACGGTGTGCGCAATATCTACCGCCGGGATGGTTTTGGCGCCGACGTCGTGGCCGTGACTGCAGCCGAACGGAGCCGGGATTCGTTTACCCCCATGCAATACGAAGCCATCAGCGGCATCATCAAATTTCAGGGCAACACGCTACTGCAGGTGCTGAAGACCCACGACATCGAGATCATCGCCTACGACTCCTATCTGCACGCAACGACCGAAGTGGCGGGCACGCGGATACCGCTTGCTGCCAATTTCACGGCGGGCTATGGCCTGTGGCTGTCGCAGTCCGGCTTTGCGACGCAGGCACTGCGTACGGTTTTTGGCCGCGAAAAAGGGGTAGTCGAGCCGCATGTCTTCCTGATGCAGCCCTATGACCCGAAGCGCCGCATTATCGTGATGATGCACGGACTGGCCAGCAGCCCCGAAGCGTGGATCAATGTGGCCAATGAAATACTGGGTGATGAAACACTCCGGGCGCGCTACCAGATCTGGCAGGTCTACTACCCGACCAACGCCCCCATTGTTTTCAACCATGCCAACATCCGCGAGACGCTGCAGCAAACCCTGCGCCACTTCGACCCCCAGGGTACCGCGCCGGCTTCCAGAGACATGGTGCTGATCGGCCACAGCATGGGGGGCGTGCTGGCGCGCCTGATGGTGTCGTCGTCCGGCGACAAACTGGTGTCGTCTTTTGCTGACCAGTACGGCCTGACCGATGCACAGATGAGCGTGGTTCGCGACGACCTGGACCGCTACCTTTATTTCACCCCCATGCCCGAGGTCAGCAAGGTCATTTTTCTGGCGTCACCGCACCGCGGGACACCGTTTGCGCAAAACCGCCTTTCGCGCTTTATCGCCAACCTGGTGCGGCTTCCCTTTGCGGTGCTGGACGGCATGGCCGACCTGAGCAGCAAGCTGGCGGAAAGTGGTGCCGGCAACACGCAGTTGCACATGCCCAACAGCATCGAAAACCTGAGCGACAAAAATCTCTTCATGCAGCAAACCGCCAGCATACCCATTTCAGACCGTGTCACTTACCACTCGGTGATTGGCCAGCAATCGCTCAAAGTGGCGCTCGCCGATTCAAGCGATGGCATAGTGCCTTACAGCAGCGCCCACCTTGCCGGGGCGGCCTCGGAAAAGATCGTGAACTCGGGGCACAGTGTGCAGGAAACCCCCGATGCCATTCTGGAAATCCGCCGCATCCTGCGGGACGAGGGTTTGAGCAACCCAGCGCGCAAATAGCCGGCGCTAACTGGGCCAGCGACAAGATTTTCACATTGGCAAGATCCGGCGTGCAGCCCGATCAGAGCCCATCGTGAGACCTTGACTAAACTCGGAACATGGCCACCTCACCACCACGCTTCACGCCAACGGCCAACGCCCCCAAAGGCTCGCCCCGCTCACTCTCGGGCCTGCTGCCGTTTTTGCGCCCTTATCGCAGCCGGATTCTTCTGGCGGTGTTCTTTCTGGTCATGGCCGCGGTGGCCACGCTGGTGTTTCCGCTGGCGCTGCGCAGCCTGATTGATGGCGGGCTGGCCAGTGGCAAGCTTGTCAGCGACACCCTGACGGCCGAGGGCAAGGGCCAACAACTGATGACGCTGCGCACCCACTTCTTTGAGCTGTTTGCCGTGGCGGCGGCCCTGGGGCTTTTTTCGGCGGGCCGTTTTTACATGGTCAGCTGGCTGGGCGAGCGGGTCACCGCCGACTTGCGCAACGCGGTCTATGCCCATGTGCTGCAACAGAGCCCGGAGTTTTTTGAGACCACGCAAACCGGCGAGGTGCTGAGCCGCCTCACCGGCGACACCACGCTGGTGCAAACCGTGGTGGGTTCGTCTCTGAGCATGGGCCTGCGCAACGCGGTGATGGGTGTGGGTGCGCTGGGCATGCTGGTGTACACCAACCCACGCCTGATGGTGCAGGTGCTGGCCGTGCTGCTGCTGATCGTGGCACCGTCGGTCTGGTTTGGTCGCCGCGTGCGCAAGCTCTCGCGGGCCAGCCAGGACCGCGTGGCCGACTCCAGCGCGATTGCCGCCGAGGTGCTCAACGCAATTCCGGTGGTGCAAAGCTACACCGCCGAAACCCGCGAGGCCGCGCGCTTCAATCAGTCCACCACCGATGCCTTCAACACGGCGGTGCGCCGCACCCGTGCACGCTCGGCGCTGGTGGCCTTCATCATCATCGCCACGTCGGGGGCCCTGCTCTGGGGCCTTTACCAGGGCACGCAGGCGGTCATGCGCGGCGACATTAGCGCCGGCCACCTGGGCCAGACCGTGGTGTATGTGATTATTCTGGCCAGTGCGGCCGGTGTGCTGGGCGAGGTGTATGGCGACCTGCTGCGCGCTGCCGGCGCCACCGAGCGGCTGATGGAGCTGCTGGAAACCCGCTCACCCATCTTTTCACCCCAAAATCCGGCTGCAGCCCCCGCCATACGGGCGGGAAGCGCTATTGAATTTGAAGCAGTGACCTTTCACTATCCGTCGCGCCCGCTGCAGCCCGCCCTGAGCAACTTCAACCTGAGCGTGGCCCCCGGCGAAACCGTGGCGATTGTGGGGCCCAGCGGAGCCGGCAAAAGCACGGTGTTCCAGCTTCTGCTGCGCTTTTATGACCCGGGCTCTGGCCGTATCGCGCTGGACGGTGTGGCAAGCAGCGACATGGCGCTGGGCGAGCTGCGGCAGCGCGTCGGCATCGTGCCGCAGGATGCCGTGATTTTCTCGACCAGCGCACTGGAAAACATCCGCTACGGCAAGCCCGGCGCCAGCGACGAGGAAACCCGCGCAGCGGCCAAAGCCGCCTTTGCCCATGAGTTCATCATGGCGCTGCCCGAGGGCTATGACACCTTTCTGGGCGAACGCGGTGTGCGCCTGTCGGGCGGCCAGCGCCAGCGCATTGCGATTGCCCGCGCGATGCTGAAAAACTCGCCGCTGCTGCTGCTGGACGAAGCCACCAGCGCGCTGGACGCCGAAAGCGAACGCATGGTGCAGGCGGCGCTGGAGTCCGCCATGAAAGACCGCACCACGCTGGTCATTGCCCACCGCCTGGCCACGGTGCAAAAGGCCGACCGCATTGTGGTGCTGGACCATGGCCGTCTGGTCGAGCAAGGCACGCACACCGAACTGGTGGCACGCGGCGGCGTTTATGCCCGGCTGGCCGCACTACAGTTCACCACCTGAGCGGCGGCGTACGGTTCGGTCGCGCTCTGGCAAGCGGATGGCCGGCCCTGGTTTTGCGCAAAATGCATAACTATGCATTTTTTGCATAATATTGAATGAACATGGCCTTGGACAGACGAATGCCGCAGGCCTAAGCTTCGTGACTTGACTGTTTTCCCACAAGGAGTTTTTCATGTCGCAATCTTCCACCCCCGCCGCCGCGCAGGCAGCGTCACCGGCCCAGCCGCAGCAACACCCGCTGCCCTCGTACCTGCAGGCCGACAACCTGGGCCCCTGGGGCAACTACCTGCAGCAGGTAGACCGCGTCATTCCGCACCTGGGCGGTCTGGCCCGCTGGGCCGAAACCCTGAAGCGCCCCAAGCGCATCCTGATTGTGGATGTGCCGATTCACATGGACGACGGCACGGTGGCCCACTTTGAAGGCTACCGCGTACAGCACAACGTCTCACGCGGCCCCGGCAAGGGCGGTGTGCGTTTTCACCAGGACGTCACCCTGTCTGAAGTGATGGCGCTGTCGGCCTGGATGTCGGTAAAAAACGCAGCGGTCAACGTGCCTTACGGCGGTGCCAAAGGCGGTATCCGGGTCGATCCGAAAAAGCTTTCACGCGGCGAACTGGAACGCATGACACGCCGCTACACCAGCGAGATCGGCATCATCATTGGCCCCAACAAGGACATTCCGGCGCCCGACGTCAACACCAATGACCAGATCATGGCCTGGATGATGGACACCTACTCCATGAACACCGGCTCAACAGCCACCGGCGTGGTCACCGGCAAACCGGTGGATCTGGGCGGCTCGCTCGGCCGGCGTGAAGCCACAGGGCGCGGCGTTTTCACGGTGGGCGTTGAAGCGGCCCGCCACATCGGGCTGGACATCAGCACTTCCCGCGTGGCGGTGCAGGGTTTTGGCAATGTGGGTGGCGTGGCAGGCAAGCTGTTCGCCGAGGCCGGCGCGCGTATCGTGGCCGTGCAGGACCACGGCGGCACGATTTACCGCGAAGCCGGGCTGGATGTGCCGTCGCTGCTCAAACACGTGGAAGCCACCGGCAGCGTGGGTGGCTTTGCACACGCCGAAGTCATTGCCAATGACGCGTTCTGGGACGTGGAATGCGACATTTTGATTCCCGCCGCGCTGGAGCAGCAGATCACGGCGGCCAACGCCGGCCGCATCAAGGCCCGCATGATCATCGAAGGCGCTAACGGCCCCACCACCCCGGCAGCCGACGACATTCTGCAGGAGCGCAACGTGCTGGTGTTGCCCGACGTGATTGCCAACGCCGGTGGCGTGACGGTGAGCTACTTTGAATGGGTACAGGACTTTTCCAGCTTCTTCTGGGACGAAGAAGAGATCAATGCCCGCCTGGTGAAAATCATGAAGGAAGCGTTTGCCGGTGTCTGGCAAGTGTCGCAAGACCAGAAGGTCAGCCTGCGCACCGCCACCTTCATCGTGGCGTGCAAGCGGATTCTGCACACCCGCGAGTTGCGTGGCCTGTACCCCTGATGGCTGGCGGCGGTTTGCCCAGACGGGCCGGCCGCCGCAGCGCCTTGCCGGGTTCCAAAAGACCGACATCGTCTATTTCTTGAGCGAAAAATGGCTTGAGCCCAATCAAAACGGGCGCAAGCAGCTATTCAATTAATAGCAAAACCCACTCATTGCAACGTTTCCTTGAGCGCTGCAGGCATTGGCAGGGGCATGACATCAATGCCCTCATCCATCAGCTCAACGGCTTCCTGCGGGCTGGCCTGGCCGCGAATGCTACGGGCCTCTGCGTCGCCATAGTGCATGGCGCGGGCTTCCGCAGCGAATCGGTCACCCACGTTCTCGGTATGGGCCACCACATGGCGCAGGGCCTTGAGAAAAGCGGCCTGCGCTGCAGGACTGCCGCCCTGGTGAACACCCATGCCTGTTTCTGCCGACGCAGCAACTGACGCGGAGCGTGGCATTTCTTCTGGGGTCTTTGACAAAGCCCGCGATGGCTCATGCCCAGGCCCCGACAGGGCGCCCAGGTTAAGGCGTGGTGCGCTGGGCATTTTGCAGATGGCGTTGTCAGCGCACAGCGGGCACTCCACCAGGCCGCGCGCCAGCTGGGCCTGAAAATCATCCTCAGACCCAAACCAGCCCTCAAACGCATGCTGGTGCGAACACTGAAGATCCAGAACTTTCATCAACCGATTATGGCGCGCTCACTGCCGGCGACGGGCTGCCAATCCAGTGACCACGCGCCTGAAGCGACGTTTTGCAGCCACAGCATGCCGGTCAGCGTCTTGGCATCGGTCACCTGGCCGTCGCCGCACCAGGCCAGCAGCGCCGCAGGGGTGGCGGTAAACACGTCAAGAAACTCGCCGACGTCCAGCTGGCGTTCGCCCTGCGTCAGCCCGCGGGCAAACCAGACATCAATGAACTCGGTGGAATAGGAAATCACCGGGTGCAAGACACCCGCCCTGGCCCATTCGCGGGCGGTGTAGCCTGTTTCTTCAAGCAGCTCACGCTGCGCACAGGCCAGCGAGGCTTCACCGGCATCGAGCTTGCCAGCAGGAAATTCGATCATGACAGCACCCACCGGATACCGGTATTGGCGCTCCAGCACGACGCGACCGTCATCGAGTTGCGCCACAATCATCACCGCGCCGGGATGCACCACGTATTCGCGTGTGCTGTGGCTGCCATCGGGCAGCGTCACCGTGTCGCGGCGTACCTTCAGAAAATGGCCGCTGAGAATTTGCTCGGAACTGACCCGGCTTTCGACCAGATGCTGGTTGGCCGTTTCAACGCCTGCGTCGGGGCCGGGGGCAGAGCCCTGTGCCGATGTCATGCGCGGGGCTTGAACAAATAGCGGTAGGTAAAGCCCGGAAACGCAAAGGTGATGAAGAGCGTGCCGGTGATGGCATAAAACTCCCATCCCTGCGGGGCGATTTGTCCGGTACGTTGCTCTAGGTAAAGGCCCAGCGCCCCCACCAGCAGATACCAGACCAGCAACTCAGCCAGTCTGACTGCCAGGTTTTTGGGCGCCTTGAGTGCGTACAGCGTGAACAGGCGATTGCTGATGAAGGGCAGATTGGCCGCCAACAAGGCCAGCAGCACCAGCAGCCATACCGAGGCCGATTGAGTCATGTCAAAAAACTAGTTGCCCAGCGACTTGACAATGCTGCTGATGGACTGCGCGCACAAGGTCAGCAGACCGCCGGGGAAAATGCCCAGAATCAGGATCAGCGCACCGTTCGCCGCCAGCACAACGCGGGCATCTGCCGGTGCAGAAATCGGCTCGGCGTTGTGGCTGTGGGGTGCGTCAAAGTACATGACCTTGACAACCCGCAGGTAATAAAACGCCCCGATCAGCGACATCATCACGGCAAAAACAGCCAGCACCATATAACTGGTTTGCTGCGACGAAATCAGTGCCTGCAAAACGCCCAGCTTGGCATAAAAACCCACCAGCGGCGGCAAGCCGGCCAGCGAGAACATGGCGATTGCCATGACGCCAGCGTACAGCGGACTGCGCTGGTTAAGCCCTGCCAGGTCGGTAATTTCCTCGGACTCGTGACCAGCCCGGGCCAGCAGCAAAATAATGCCGAAAGCGCCCAAGGTGGTCAGCACATAGGTGATGGCGTAAAACATGGCGGCGCTGTAGGCCGACTCGGTATTGATCTGGTTGCCATTGACCACGCCCGACAGCAAGCCCAGCAGCAGGAAACCCATTTGCGAAATGGTTGAGAACGCCAGCATGCGCTTGAGATTGGATTGGGCCACGGCCGCCAGATTACCGACCAGCAGGGACCCAATCGCCAGCAGTGCCAGCATTTGCTGCCAGTCAATCGCCAGGGGCAACAGCCCTTCGACCAGCAAACGCATGCAGATGGCAAAGGCCGCCAGTTGCGGCGCGCCGCCAATCAGCAGGGTCACCGCGGTAGGCGCGCCCTGGTAAACGTCTGGCAGCCACATGTGAAACGGCACAGCCCCGAGCTTGAAGGCCAGGCCCGCCACAATAAATACCAGGCCAAATACCAGCACCTGGTGCTTGACCTGACGGCTGGCAATCGCGTTGAACACCTCATTGAGATCCAGCGAACCGGTAGCGCCATACAGCATCGACATGCCGTACAACAGGAAACCCGAGGCCAGTGCCCCCAACACGAAATACTTCATCGCCGCCTCGGTGGCGGTGGCATTGTCACGGCGCAGGGCCACGAGCGCGTAACTTGAGAGCGTGAGCAGCTCCAGGCCCATGTAGAGCACCAAGAAGTTGTGCCCGGAAATCATCACGAACATGCCCAGCAGCGCAAACAGGCTGAGCGTAAACAACTCACCGCCACGCAGCATGCCGCGATCAGCGGCGTACGGCCGGCTATAGACCAGCGTGACCATCAGGGCAATGCAGGCAAACGACTTGAGCCAGCTGCCCATGGGATCAACGACCACCATGTTTCCAAAACCATAAAAGGTCTGTCCGCCCACGGCGTAAAACACCTCCATGGCAGCCACCACGGCCAAGGTCATCAGTGTCAGCACATAGGTTCCCGTGCGGCGCGGCGTCTGCACGCCCAGGTCCACCAGCAAGATCACGCAGGCCATGATCAAGAGGACGATTTCCGGGTAAATCGCGATCCAGCTTAGTTTGTCAATCATCTGAATTCTTCTGTGGTTAGTTCAGTTTGGATGTCGCCACGTGCTTGAGCAGGTCGGCTACCGACACATCCATCACATCGGTAAACGGTTTGGGGTAAATACCCATGTAAAGCACGGCAATGGCCAGCATGGACAGCATCAGGAACTCGCGGCTGTTGATGTCCTTCAGGGCCTTGACGTCCTCGTTGGCCACTGGCCCCAGGTAAACGCGCTTGAACATCCACAGCGTGTAGGCGGCACCAAAAATCAGGGCGGTGGCTGACGCAAAACCAATCCAGAAGTTGAACTTGACGGCACCCAGAATCACCATCCACTCGCCGACAAAGCCTGCGGTGCCCGGCAAGCCGCAATTGGCCATGGCAAACAGCAGGGCAAACGCCGCAAACTTGGGCATGGTGTTGACCACGCCGCCGTAGCTGGCAATCTCTCGCGAATGCACGCGGTCGTACAGCACGCCAATGCACAAGAACATGGCGCCCGACACAAAACCGTGCGCAATCATTTGCACAATGCCGCCGGAAACACCCAGGTCATTGAAGATAAAGAAACCCAGGGTAACAAACCCCATGTGCGCGACCGACGAATACGCCACCAGCTTTTTCATGTCTTGCTGCACCAGCGCCACCAGACCGACATAAATCACGGCGGTGAGCGACAAGGCAATCATCAGCCAGGCCCACTCATGGGAGGCATCCGGTGCGATCGGCATCGAGAAACGCAGGAAACCATAGGCGCCGAGCTTGAGCATGATGGCGGCCAGCACAGCCGAACCCCCGGTGGGCGCCTCGACGTGCACATCGGGCAACCAGGTGTGCACAGGCCACATGGGCACCTTGACGGCAAATGCCGCAAAAAATGCAAAGAACAACAGGGTTTGTATCGTGCCAGCCAGTGGCAGCTTGTGCCAGGTCAGAATGTCAAAGCTGCCACCCGATTTGTTGTACAAAAAGACCAGTGCGACCAGCATCAGCAGCGAGCCCAGCAAGGTATACAAAAAGAACTTGAACGCGGCGTAAATCTTGTTTGGTCCGCCCCAGACGCCAATGATGAGGTACATCGGAATCAGCGTGGCCTCAAAGAACACGTAAAACAAGATGCCGTCAAGCGCGCTGAACACACCGATCATGAGGCCGCTCAGGATCAGGAAGGCGGCCATGTACTGGTTGACGCGTGTGGTAATCGCTTCCCAACTGGCAATAATGACCACCACATTGATGAAGGCCGTCAGCAGCACAAACCACAGCGAAATGCCGTCAAGCCCCACGTGGTAGTTGACATTGAAACGCGCAATCCAGCTGCCCTTCTCGACAAACTGCATGGCCGAAGTGTCCAGCTGAAAGCCGGCATACAAAGGCAGGGTCACCAAAAAGCTGGCAACTGCACCGATCAACGCAACCCAGCGCACGCTGCGCGCCTGCTCGTCACGACCAAGCGCCAGTAAAACGGCACCGAAAACAATCGGCGTCCAGATGGCAAGGCTCAACAAACCCATTCTTATTCTTCCTTCTTCTTATCGAAGTTTTATCGATTTTTTATCGACTGACTTATCGATTGAGCCAAACGAAATACGTCATCAACACAAACACGCCAATGATCATGCCAAAGGCGTAGTGGTAGATATAGCCCGACTGCAACCTGCGCACAATGCCAGAGATCCAGCCCACCAGTTTCCACGAACCATTGACCAGCGTGCCATCAATCAGTTTCTGGTCTCCACCCTTCCAGAGGGCCGTGCCCAGCGCCCGGGTGCCCCGGGCCAGCACATTTTCATTGAACCAGTCGAGGTAGTACTTGTTTTCAAGCAAGGTGTAGACAGGTTGCGCCGCGCGCTTGATCGCCGCTGGCAGCGCCGGGTTCACCATGTACATGTAGTACGCCAGCACGACACCCGCCAGCGCCAGCCAGAAGGGGGCGGCTGTCAGGCCGTGCAAGGCCATTTCTGCAGGGCCGTGGAACAGATTGGCCAGCTCCTGCATCGCCGGGTGTCGCTCCAGGTTGACGGAAATGGAGTCTTTGAAAAAGTCACCGAACAGCATTGGCTGAATGGTCATGAAGCCAATTACCACCGAGGGAATGGCCAGCAAAATCAGCGGCACCGTAACCACCCAGGGTGACTCGTGGGGTTTGCCATGGTCAGCCTGGCCATGATCGTCATGGGCCCCGTGATCGTCATGGCTGGCGTGGTGCGCATCAGGGTTCTGGTCGTAACGCTCTTTGCCGTGAAAAACCAGGAAATACATGCGGAACGAATAAAAAGCGGTGACAAACACACCGGCCAGCACCGCAAAGTAGGCAAAACCAGCGCCTGCCAGATGGCTTTCGTGGACCGCTTCAATGATGCTGTCCTTGGAGTAAAAACCGGCGAACAGCGGCGTGCCAATCAACGCCAGCGAACCCAGCAAAGCGGTAATCCAGGTGATGGGCATGTACTTGCGCACGCCCCCCATCCAGCGGATGTCCTGGTTGTGGTGCATGCCGATAATCACAGAGCCTGCCGCCAAGAACAGCAGCGCCTTGAAGAACGCATGGGTCATGAGGTGAAACACCGCCACCGAATAGGCTGAAGCGCCCAGCGCCACCGTCATGTAGCCCAACTGCGACAGCGTGGAATAGGCCACCACACGTTTGATGTCGTTTTGAATGATGCCGAGAAAACCCATGAACAGCGCGGTGATCGCACCAATCACCATGATGAAGCTGAGCGCGGTGTCACTGAGTTCAAACAGCGGTGACATGCGCGCCACCATGAAGATGCCTGCCGTCACCATGGTCGCTGCGTGAATCAGCGCAGAAATGGGCGTGGGGCCTTCCATCGAGTCCGGCAGCCAGACATGCAGCGGAAACTGGGCCGACTTGCCCATGGCGCCAATAAACAGGCAAATGCAGATCACAGTCACCAGCATCCAGCCGGTGCCCGGAAACAGCAGCTTGCTCAAGTCGTCAGCCTTGGCAAAGGCCTCCGCGTAATTCAGCGTACCGGCGTAAGCGGCAATCAGGCCAATGCCCAGGATGAAGCCAAAGTCACCCACACGGTTGACGAGGAAGGCCTTCATGTTGGCAAAAATCGCGCTCGGCTTGTTGAACCAGAAACCAATCAGCAAATACGACACCAATCCCACCGCTTCCCAGCCAAAAAACAGCTGGAGCATGTTGTTGCTCATCACCAGCATCAGCATGGAAAAGGTAAACAGGGAAATATAGGCAAAGAAACGGTTGTAGCCTTCGTCTTCTTCCATGTAGCCAATGGTGTAGATATGCACCATGAGCGACACAAAGGTGACGACGCACATCATCATGGCGGTCAGGCCGTCGACCAGAAAACCGACTTCCATTTTCAGGCTGCCAACCGTCATCCAGGTGTAGAGTGTTTCATTGAAGCGTGCGCCATCCATGGCCACGCTTTTGAGCGTCATGGCCGAGATGACGAAGGCCACCAGAACACCGAGAATGGTCAGGGTATGCGACAGGCGGCGTCCGATCCAGTTGCCACCGAATGACGTGCCCAGAATACCGGCGATCAGCGCGCCAGCCAGCGGCGCCAGCGGGACGGCCAGCAGCGTTGATGCAGAAAGGGTTTGACTCATTGTTTAACCCCGAAGCGTGTTGAGTTCATCGACGTTAATGCTGGACTTGTTACGGAACAGCAGCACCAGTATGGCCAGACCAATGGCCGATTCGGCTGCAGCAACAGTCAGGATGAAAAACACGAAAACCTGGCCAGCCATGTCGTTCAGGTAGTAAGAAAAAGCCACGAAGTTCATGTTCACGGCCAGCAGCATCAACTCGATGGCCATCAGCAGGACAATCAGGTTTTTGCGGTTCAGGAAGATGCCGATGGTCGACAGCGCAAACAGCATGGCGCCCAGCGAAAGAAAATGTCCAAGCGTCAGCATCATGATTGTTTTTCCTCGGCAGGCGCTGCCACGGCAGGTGCGGCAACCACAGACTTCATCTTGACCAGGCTGATACGGTCGCCCCGCTTGACGCGAACCTGGTCGGCCGGATTGATGTACTTGGAATCCTTGCGCTCACGCAAGGTCAGTGCGATGGCGGCAATGATGGCCACCAGCAAAATGACGGCCGCAATTTCCAGGGGGTAGATGTACTCGGAATAGAGCACCTTGCCGAGTTCTTTGGTGTTGGACACCTGGGCAGCGATTTGGCCAGGAACGGCAGGACTGACCGCCAGTTTCGGCGGCTCGCGGAACCCGCCCATGAGCACATAGGACATTTCCAGCGCAATGATGGCGCCCACTGTTCCGGCCAGGGGAAAATGCTTCCAGAAACCCTTGCGGACACCATCAAGGTTGACGTCGAGCATCATCACGACAAACAGAAAAAGCACCATCACCGCGCCCACATAGACCAGCACCAGGGTGATGGCCAGAAATTCGGCTTTGAGCAGCATCCAGACGGCGGAAGCCTGAAAAAATGCGAGCACCAGATACAGGGCGGCATGCACCGGATTGCGCGCCGTGATCACCTTGAATGCTGCAAACAGCAAAATGGTGGCGAAGACATAAAAGAGACCTGTTTTAGCGTCCATATTCTTTTGGATTCTTTCTTGAGCCTGCTTGCCTGCACTCGAAGTTCAGCAGCCTGATCGGGGTGATGGTTTCAGCGATAGGGGGCATCGACTGCCCGGTTGGCCGCAATTTCGGTTTCGTAGCGGTCGCCTACAGCCAGCAACATCTCTTTGGTGAAGTACAGGTCACCCCGTTTTTCACCGTGGTATTCAAAAATGTGGGTTTCAACGATTGAGTCGACCGGACAGCTTTCCTCGCAGAAACCGCAGAAGATGCACTTGGTCAGGTCGATGTCGTAGCGTGACGTGCGGCGGCTGCCGTCTTCGCGCACGTCAGATTCAATGGTGATGGCCATGGCCGGGCACACGGCCTCACACAACTTGCAGGCAATGCAGCGTTCTTCACCGTTTTCATAGCGACGCAGCGCATGCAGGCCCCGAAAACGCGGGCTTTGGGGCGTTTTTTCTTCAGGAAACTGAACCGTGATCTTGCGCTTGAACATGTACTTGCCCGTCAGGGCCATGCCCTTGAACAGCTCGGTGAGCATGAAGCTCGACGCAAAGTCTTTGATGGAGGCTACGGTGGACATATCAATTTCCTGCAGGAGTGGAGCTTGCCGGCGATGCATTCATGCAAGCAGGGGCCACGGGACTGGCTTTGCCAGACCGCAGGCGCAGCGGCCCCCTCGGGGGGCAGAGAGCGACACGAAGTGCGCGAACTTGGGGGCTCATACTCACTTCCAGATGTTGTAAGACGTCTGCATCCAGGCGCCGACAACCACCAGCCAGACCAGCGTCACTGGGATGAATATCTTCCAGCCCAGGCGCATGATCTGGTCATAGCGAAAACGCGGAAAGGTAGCGCGCACCCACAGGAACATCGTGACCACCACAAACGACTTGATGCCCAGCCAGATCCAGCCTGGAATCCAGTTGAAAAAAGCGCTGTCGATCGGTGGCAGCCAGCCCCCCAGGAACAGGAGAACGCACAGCACCGACATCAGAATCATGTTGGCGTATTCCGCCAGAAAGAACATGGCAAACGCCATGCCTGAGTACTCCACCATGTGACCGGCAACAATTTCAGACTCACCCTCGACGACGTCAAACGGATGGCGGTTGGTTTCGGCCAGGCTGGAAATAAAATACACCACAAAAATCGGCAGCAGGGGGAGCCAGTTCCATGACAGGAAATTCAAACCCATGCTAGCGGCCATGCCCCGGCTCTGGCTCATGACGATATCGGTCATGTTCAGGCTGGCCGACACCATCAGCACCACCACCAGGCAAAAGCCCATGGCGATTTCATAGCTCACCATTTGTGCTGAAGCCCGCATGGCCCCCAGAAAAGCATATTTGGAATTGGACGCCCAACCCGCGATGATCACGCCGTAGACCTCCAGCGAGGTAATGGCCATCAGGAACAGCAAACCGGCATTGATATTGGCCAGCGCCACATCAGGACCGAACGGAATCACCGCCCAGGCCGCCAGCGCAGGCATGATCGTCATGATGGGACCCAGGACAAACAGGCCTTTGCTGGCGGCCGTTGGAATGATGATCTCTTTGGTCAAAAGCTTGAGCGCATCGGCGATAGGCTGGAGCAGACCGAACGGTCCCACACGGTTCGGGCCCAGCCGAATCTGTGTAAATCCGATGGCTTTGCGCTCCCACAAGGTCAGGTAAGCCACACAGCCCATCAGGGGCAACAGGACACAAATGATTTTGATCAATGCCCACAGCACTGGCCATACGGTGGCCGGCCAGATACCCCCCATCAGCCCCTGGCCGAAAGCGTAGATGGCGTCAATCATGCTGAGGCTCCTTCGGCCCTGGCTTCAACGCTGGCAGCCTGGCGGGCATCTGCCGTCAACTGCAGCGAGGTCGCACGCCTGACGATTCCATCGAGCTGGTAGATGCCGGCAACAGCAGGCGCCTGGGGGGCCGCAGCCGACAGCGTCATGTCGGCGTCAATGGCGTTGCTCAGGCGGTCGGCCGCCACTTGTGTCGTATCGATGCCAGAAATCTGTTTGAGAACATCCTGCGAGGATTCGAAGTCAAAACCCGGCAGCCCCATCAGATTGGCCAGCACGCGCAGGATTTTCCAGCCCGGACGGGTTTCCGCCAGAGGTTTGACGACCGCATGAAAGCCCTGGACACGGCCTTCAGCGTTCACAAAAGTGCCCGATGTTTCGGTAAAGGGCGCCATTGGAAGCAGCACATCGCTAAAGCCCATGTTGGCCTTGAAGGGGCTGAGCGTGACCACCATCTGGGCCGCATTCAGCGATGTTCTGGCCCGGGCACCAGCCGCCGAGTCAAACTCGGGTTCGTTATTCAACAGAATGACCGCTTTAAGCCGGCCGTCGAGCATCTGGCCGGCATGAAAACCTTTGCCGTTGGGCAAGGCACCTGCAAGCTGGGCCCCCACCGTATTGGCTGCTTCGGTCAGGTACCCAACAGTCGCACCGGTGTGCGCCCCGATCCAGTTGGCCAACACCAGCAAGCTGGAGGCGTTGGCATGGTGCGCCGCGGCATTGCCCAGCAAAACGGCTTTGCGCTCGCCGCCCAGCAGTGATTTTGCAATTGCTTTGGCGACATCCGTAGCCTGCCCTTCGGCAGGTGCAGCAACACCTTTCTCAAGCGCGATTGCCGCAGCCACATCGGCCAATGACTGTGCCCAGGCCCCCGATGCTGACAGCAGCGTGTTGGCAACCGGCATGGCCCAGGCGTCTGCAGAAGCCAGCTCCGCTACTGAATTTATAGCACTCAGTGCACATCCCTTGCGGACAGACTGCCGAATACGTTGTGCGAACAAGGGGTGGTCCTTGCGCAGGTTGGAACCTACGACCAGCACGCGCTGCAATTGCGACAGGGAGGCGATAGACCTGCCAAGCCACCGCACCGGGCCAGCCGGCGGGAATTCAGCGTTTCGCAGACGGTGGTCGATGTTGTCACTGCCCAGGCCACGCATCAGGGAAGCCGCCAGGTACAACTCTTCCAGAGTGCTGTGCGGGCTGGCCAGGGTACCGATGCTGTCAGCACCGTAGTCTGCCTTGATCTGCTTGAGGCCATTGGCCACGTATTCCAGTGCAGTCTGCCAGTCAACGGTTTTCCATTCGCCACCCTGCTTGAGCATCGGGCTTGACAGGCGTTCGTCACTGTTCAGGGCTTCGTAAGAGAAACGGTCGCGGTCCGCAATCCAGCACTCGTTGACGTCCTCGTTCTCCAGCGGAACCACGCGCATCACTTTGTTGCTCTTGACCTGGACAATCAGGTTGGCACCGGTTGAATCGTGCGGGCTGACCGACTTGCGACGCGACAGCTCCCAGGTGCGGGCGCTGTAGCGGAAAGGCTTGCTGGTCAGCGCGCCTACGGGGCAAATATCAATCATGTTGCCAGACAGCTCGGAATCGACCGACATACCCACAAAGGTTTCAATTTCAGCGTGCTCGCCACGGTGCGACATGCCGAGTTCCATCACCCCGGCGACTTCTTGGCCAAAACGAACGCAGCGCGTGCAATGAATGCAGCGGCTCATTTCCTGCATTGACACCAGCGGGCCCACATCCTTGTAGGCGACCACCCGTTTTTCTTCTTCGTAGCGCGAGCCGCTGCCGCCGTAGCCGACCGCCAGGTCCTGCAACTGGCACTCGCCGCCCTGGTCGCAAATGGGACAGTCCAGAGGATGATTGATCAGCAAGAACTCCATCACGCCTTTCTGGGCTTTGATGGCTTTGTCATTTTTGGTGTGAACCACCATGCCCTGCGTCACAGGCGTGGCGCAGGCCGGCATGGGCTTGGGTGCTTTCTCCACATCGACCAGACACATACGGCAGTTGGCGGCAATGCTCAGCTTCTTGTGGTAACAGAAATGCGGAATATAAGTGCCCGCTTTTTCAGCCGCATGCATGATCGTGCTGCCTTCCAGCACGTCTACCTTTTGGCCGTCGAGTTGTATTTCAACCATATATTTTTCTTTGCTTTGCTCAATCAGGCTTGCAATGCGGCCTGAACCGGAGACTTGGCAGTTTGCGGTTTGATCATGGCTTCAAACTCATGACGGAAATGCTTGATCATGGCGCGTACTGGCATGGCAGCGGCGTCACCCAACGCACAAATGGTGCGGCCCTGAATATTGTCAGACACGGAATTGAGCAAATCGAGGTCGGTATCGCGGCCCTGACCACTGTGGATGCGATCGACCACGCGCCAGAGCCAGCCCGTGCCCTCCCTGCATGGGGTGCATTGTCCACAGGACTCGTGCATATAAAAGTAAGACAGACGCTTGAGCGACTCGACCATGCACCGGCTGTCGTCCAGCACGATCACGGCGCCCGAACCCAGCATGGAGCCCGCCTTGGCAATCGAGTCGTAATCCATCGTGCAGTCCATCATGATGGACGCTGGCAGAACAGGCGATGACGAGCCCCCTGGAATCACGGCTTTCAGTGTGCGTCCCTTGCGCACACCACCAGCCAGTTCGAGCAGCGTGGCGAATGGCGTCCCCATGGGCACCTCGTAGTTACCAGGCATCTCGACGTCGCCAGAAACAGAATAAATCTTGGTGCCGCCATTGTTGGGCTTGCCGCACTCCAGATAAGCCTGCCCGCCATTGCGAATAATCCACGGCACAGCGGCAAATGTTTCGGTGTTGTTGATCGTGGTGGGCTTGCCGTACAAACCAAAGCTGGCGGGAAACGGCGGCTTGAAGCGCGGTTGACCTTTTTTGCCCTCGAGCGACTCCAGCAAAGCCGTTTCTTCACCGCAAATGTAGGCGCCAAACCCATGCGATGCATGAAGCTGGAAGCTGAAGTTACTGCCCAGAATGTTGTTGCCAAGCAAGCCTGCGGCACGTGCCTGCTCAAGTGCTTCCTCAAAACGCTGGTAGGTGGCAAAAATCTCGCCGTGAATGTAGTTGTAGCCTACGCTGATACCCATGGCATACGCCGCAATCGCCATGCCTTCAATCACGCTGTGCGGATTGAACTGCATGATGTCGCGGTCTTTGCAGGTGCCTGGCTCACCTTCGTCAGAGTTGCAAACCAGATACTTCTGGCCCGGAAACTGGCGCGGCATAAAGCTCCACTTGAGCCCGGTCGGAAAACCCGCGCCCCCGCGGCCACGCAAGCTGCTCGCCTTGACTTCAGCAATCACCTGGTCGGGTGTCATGCCAGCGACCAGCGAGTCGCCCGTCGGTGCAGCACCATCAAGCCCCAAAATCTTGCGCAGGGCCTGGTAGCCGCCACGTGCCTCATAACCCTTCAAATCCCAATTGGTGCCGTCCAGATCTGCCAAGATTTGCGGGCGGATATGGCGACCGTGGAACGAGGTTTGCACGCCGGTAGCGGCGAACTGCGACAACACACTTTGCGCCGCAGCGCTGGTGGTCAGGTGGGATGCAGGCGTCATGGTTGCTTTGCCTCTGCGGATTTGAGACCGTCGACGAATTGGTCGAGTTTTTCGTTGCTCATGAAGCTACACATGGTGAGGTCGTTCACCAGCATCACCGGAGAGTCAGCACAGGCCCCCAGGCACTCGGACTGCTGCAGCGTGAAAAGGCCGTCGGCGCTGGTCTCGCCCATGACAATGCCAAGCTTGTGCTCCAGGTGCTTGAGCGCCTTGGCACCATCGCGCAGCTGACAAGGCAGATTGGTGCACACATTAAGCTTGTACTTGCCCACAGGCCGCTGGTTGTACATGTTGTAAAACGTCGTGACTTCATGCACGGCAATCGGCGCCATGCCAAGATAGTCAGCCACCAGCTGCTCACTCTCGGCGCTGACAAAGCCCTGCTCTCCCTGCACGATGGTCAGGCAGGCCATCACGGCAGACTGCTTTTGATCTGCCGGGTATTTGGCCACTTCGCGGTCGAAACGGACAAGCGTTTGCGCCGACAACACCAACGCGGGTGCTGGCGCTTGCTTGGAAATCAGGGTTGACGTCATGGGAATGCTCATCAAATTTTTAACGGTCAATTTCACCAAACACGATGTCCATGGTGCCAATGACGGCAACAGCATCGGCAATCATGTGGCCCCGTGACATTTCGTCCATGGCGGCCAGATGGGGGAAACCAGGCGGTCGAATCTTCAGGCGGTAGGGTTTGTTGGCCCCATCACTGACGATGTAAATGCCGAACTCGCCCTTCGGATGCTCGACAGCGGCGTACGCTTCACCCTCGGGCACATGGAAGCCTTCGGTAAAGAGCTTGAAATGATGAATCAGCTCTTCCATGTTGGACTTCATGGATTCGCGGTCAGGCGCGGCAACCTTGTGGTTACTGGTAATGACCGGGCCAGGGTTGACACGCAGCCAGTCAATGCACTGTTTGATAATGCGGTTGGACTGGCGCATTTCTTCAATGCGGACCAGGTAGCGGTCATAACAGTCGCCAGTTTTGCCCACAGGAATATCAAAATCCATCTTGTCGTAGACGTCATAAGGCTGCTGCTTGCGCAAATCCCAGGCGAAACCGGAACCCCTAAGCATGGGGCCCGTAAAGCCCAGGTTCAGTGCCCGTTCCGGAGAAACCACACCCACGCCAACCGTGCGCTGTTTCCAGATACGGTTGTCAGTCAGCAAAGTTTCGTATTCGTCCACATAGCCCGGAAACTTGTTGGTGAAGTCTTCAATGAAGTCCAGCAGCGAGCCCTGGCGGTTTTCGTTCAGCGCCTCAATCGCCTTGGCATTTTTGACCTTGCTGACGCGGTACTGCGGCATCTTCTCGGGCAGGTCACGGTAAACGCCGCCCGGCCGAAAATAGGCTGCGTGCATACGTGCGCCCGACACTGCCTCGTACATGTCAAACAGCGACTCACGCTCGCGAAAGCAGTAAATCAGAATATTCATGGCGCCGCAGTCAAACCCGTGCGCACCCAACCACAACAAGTGATTCAGCAGGCGCGTGATCTCGGCGTACATCACACGGATGTATTGGGCACGAACCGGTACATCCACGCCCAGCAACTTTTCAATCGCCAGGCAGTAAGCCTGCTCATTGGACATCATCGACACATAGTCGAGCCTGTCCATATAGGGCAAAGACTGTATGTAGGTTTTGCTTTCAGCCAGCTTTTCAGTAGCGCGGTGCAACAAGCCAATATGCGGATCAGCGCGCTGGATCACCTCACCGTCCAGCTCCAGCACCAGGCGCAAAACGCCGTGTGCTGCCGGGTGCTGCGGTCCAAAATTAAGCGTGTAGTTTTTGATTTCAGCCATGTCGTATTTCCTGCCGGTATTTCAGCTGAAGCCTAGTGAAGGCCACCATAGTTGTCTTCACGAATCACACGTGGCGTGATCTCGCGAGGCTCAATGCTCACCGGCTGGTAAATCACGCGCTTCTGTTCAGGGTCGTAGCGCATTTCCACATGTCCCGTGGTCGGAAAATCCTTGCGGAATGGGTGACCAATAAAGCCATAGTCGGTCAAAATGCGGCGCAGGTCGTTGTGACCCTCAAAGATGATGCCGAACAGATCAAACGCCTCACGCTCAAACCAGTTGGCAGCGTTCCACACACCATTGACCGAGTCCACCACCGGAAAGTCATCGTCGGTACAAAACACCTTGAGTCGCACACGCTGGTTCAGGCTGACCGACAACAGATGGGAAACCACGCAATACCGTGCACCGTCGTATTGGCCGTCCTTGTATTCGGAGTAGTCCACGCCACACAGATCAATCAGTTGCTCGAACTGGCAGCCTGCGGCGTCACGCAACGCTATCGCAGCAGCCAGGTAATCAGTTGCAGCAACCGTCACGGTGACTTCGTTGAGCGCAAGCTTCAAGTTTTTAACTTTAGCGCCCAGCACGGCAGCGATCGTCTCACTGAGTTGCTCAGCCGAAGCCGGGGATGCAGGAATGGAGGACGACATCATGCCCTCGCAATCGTGTTGGTACGGCGAATTTTTTGCTGCAACTGGATGATGCCGTACATCAGCGCTTCAGCCGTAGGCGGGCAGCCCGGCACGTAAACATCAACCGGTACAATTCGGTCGCAACCGCGCACCACAGAGTAGCTGTAGTGGTAATAGCCGCCGCCATTTGCGCACGAACCCATGGACAACACCCAGCGCGGCTCTGACATCTGGTCATAGACCTTGCGCAAGGCTGGCCCCATCTTGTTGCACAGCGTACCGGCCACAATCATCAGATCAGACTGGCGCGGACTGGGACGAAACAACATGCCAAACCGGTCCAGGTCATAGCGCGCAGCACCGGCATGCATCATTTCCACAGCACAGCAGGCAAGGCCAAACGTCATCGGCCACAGCGACCCGGTTTTAGCCCAGTTGACCACCGAGTCGTAACTCGTGGTCATGAAACCTTCGTTGAAAACACCTTCAAGTGACATACCCATACCTTCGTTGGTAAATCTTCCGGCGAAACATGTCGCAAAAAACCTTCAGGGTTTCTGATGAAAGTTCATCCAGAATCTTTTTACTCCCAATCCAGCGCGCCTTTTTTCCACTCGTAGATAAAACCCACGACCAGAATGGCCAGAAAAATCATGACCGACCAGAAACCCACCGGACCAATTTCCTTGAGCGCCACGGCCCACGGAAAAAGAAAGGCGATTTCGAGGTCAAAAAGAATGAAAAGGATGGCGACAAGGTAGTAGCGCACATCGAACTTCATGCGGGCATCTTCGAAAGCCTCGAAGCCACATTCGTAAGGGGAATTTTTTTCACTGTCGGGCCGCACTGGACCCAACAAACGGCCAAGGACCTGAGGCACGACACCGACAGCCACGCCAACCAGAACAAACAGAAGAACAGGGAGGTATTGATCGAGGTTCATCGTGAATTCAACTTCTGGAGAACCGCCAGGGCCATCAGCCGCGTAGCGGGTCATGCCCGTGTGCCGTTTGAACCGACAGCGGAATCAGGCACAGCTGTCGATGCTTCTCATTCTGGTGCGGACGGCGAGACTCGAACTCGCACACCTTTCGGCACTACCCCCTCAAGATAGCGTGTCTACCAATTTCACCACGTCCGCGCTTACCAACTCAATCTTTTACTGCCCGGATGGCATGAGGAAACCTTGCGGTTTTTAGCTTTCCGGTCAGTCTCAGAGTTTACCCTGAAATCCGGTCTCCCCCGAAGGAGGCGACTGCCTGACCACGTTATTTCGTAGGGATTTGCGCGGCGCCGGAGGCTGCAGGCTTTGGCGCTACAGGAACAGTGCTGCCGGTGCTCACAGGCGCAGTGGTGCCGGGAATTTGCGCCGCACCGGTTGCTGCAGATGCAGGGGCGGCAGGGGTGGTCACAGCGGCGCCCTCGAGAACACTGGAACTGGTGGTGCGCGACTGGGTGTTACCAAAATAAGCCAGCAGCAGGGTACAGGCAAAAAACAAGGCCGCCAGAACACCCGTGGAGCGGGACAGGAAATTGGCACTCCCGCTGGCGCCAAACAGGCTGCCCGAGCCGCCGCTGCCAAACGCTGCACCCATGTCGGCGCCCTTGCCATGCTGGACCAGAATCAGGCCAATCATGGCGAGTGCCGACAACATTTGCACAGCGAGGATAACGGTCAATAAAACATTCATGGTAACTCCTAATTTAATAGCGCTTCGCGCCCATCAGACGTGGGCTGCAGCAATAATTGTCAAAAAATCCTGGGACTTGAGAGCGGCACCGCCGATCAAGCCACCATCAATATCAGTCTGCGCAAGCAGCAAAGCCGCATTGGCTGCATTCATGCTTCCGCCGTACAAAATTTTCACCCGGGCTGACTGGTCGGTCGCGGCCTTGAGTTGCGCACGCAGCACCGCATGCACGGCCTGAGCCTCTTCAGGTGATGCCGTCTTGCCGGTACCAATGGCCCACACAGGCTCGTAGGCCACCACAACTTCACTGATGCAATGCCCATTGGTGTGAATCACGGCTGCGAGCTGGCGCTTGACGACTTCTTCGGTATGCCCCGCCTCGCGTTCGGCCAGCGTTTCACCGACGCAGACGATGGGCGTAATGCCTGACGCCAATGCAGCCCTGGTTTTGTCGGCCACTGTGGCGTCTGTTTCACCGTGGTACTGACGGCGTTCGGAATGGCCGACGATAGCGTAGCGGCAGCCGAGATCCTTCAGCATCGCAGCACTGACTTCGCCGGTGTAGGCACCAGACGCATGGACAGACACATCCTGAGCCCCTACCTGCAGGGCAGACAAGCCGGGGAAAGTGGCTTTCAAGTCACGGACCTGCGCCAGGTAAGGGGCCGGCACACACACAGCGACATCACACACAGACACAGACGCCAGCCCCTGCGCCAACGCCTGAAGCAGCGCTTCGTTGGCAGCCAGGCTGCCGTTCATTTTCCAGTTTCCTGCAATCAGTTTTTTCATCATGATGAGCTTCCAGAACGTTGCCGGATCACCAGGTCAGAACGATTTTGCCGACATGCTGATTGGATTCCATCAGCGTGTGCGCCTTGGCGGCATCTGCTGCCGCAAAGGTACTGTGAATCACCGGCTTGACGACACCGCTGGCGATCAGGGGCCAGACTTTTTCGCGCAAAGCCTTCGCAATCGCAGCCTTGAATTCCAGCGAGCGCGGACGCAGCGTCGAGCCGGTAATGGTCAGCCGTTTGCGCAACACCAGGCCCGCATTGAACTCGGCCTTGCTGCCCCCTTGCAGCGCAATGATGACCAGGCGGCCGTCTTCAGCAAGACTGGCCACTTCACGGGCGACATAGCTGCCGGCAACCATGTCAAGAATGACATCGACGCCCTGCCCGTTCGTCAGCCGCTTGATTTCTTCGACGAAGTCGCTGGTTTTGTAGTTGATCGCATGGTCTGCGCCCAAAGCCAGGCAGGCGGCACATTTCTCGTCGGTGCCTGCGGTCACCAGCACCCGGGCGCCCAGCGCCTTGGCCAGCTGAATGGCTGTCACGCCGATACCGCTGCTCCCGCCCTGAATCAGCAGGGTCTCGCCAGGCTGCAGACGGGCACGCTCAAAAACGTTGCTCCACACGGTAAAAAAGGTTTCAGGCAGCGACGCGGCCTGAACATCGCTCAGGCCGTCCGGCACGGGCAGGCACTGACCAACCGGCGCCACACACAACTCGGCATAGCCACCACCGGCCACCAAAGCGCAGACACGGTCACCCATCTTGAAGCCCGCGTCAAGCATGGCCTCGGCATCGCCCGCAACGATTTCACCAGCCACTTCCAGGCCCGGGATATCGGAGGCACCTGGCGGTACCGGGTAGTTGCCGGTGCGCTGCAGCACGTCAGGCCGGTTCACACCGCTGGCACTGACCCGGATCAGCACCTCTCCCGCAGCTTCAACCGGTACAGCACGCGCCGCCAGACGCAGAACGTCAGGCGCGCCATAGGATGTTATTTCAACAGCTCTCATGATTTTTTAGATGATTTGTGCCGCCAGCCCCCATTAGACGGGCGCAGGCAGCTACAAAATCAATAGCAGTTAACGATTAACCGCGATCCTGGTCCTGCCCCTGGTTTTGGGCAGGGCGGTCCAGCAAGGCCTTCATTGACAGCTTGACGCGGCCTTTTTCGTCGGTTTCCAGAACCTTGACCTTGACGATCTGGCCTTCGCTCAGGTAGTCGGTGACCCGCTCCACGCGCTCGTGGGCGATCTGGCTGATGTGCAGCAGACCGTCTTTGCCGGGCAGCAGGTTGATCAGCGCACCGAAGTCCAGAATCTTGGTAACCGGGCCTTCGTAGACCTTGCCGATTTCGACTTCGGCAGTGATCTCGGCGATGCGGCGCTTGGCCTCGTCTG
>JANNXF010000339.1:0-5878 GCA_031409395.1 Polaromonas sp. | reverse complement strand
GAACAAAACGGCGCGGGCAATGTGCTTCCCTACGCCATTTTGCAAGGCTACTCGGTGGTGGTGCTGTTCATGATGGCCCTGCTGCAGCCCTCGCGCTATACGCGCGGCAGCGACCTTTTCTGGATCTTCGGCTGGTATGTGCTGAGCAAGCTGCTGGAAACCTTTGATGCCGAAATTTTCGAACAAGTGGGTGCGGTCAGCGGCCACACGCTCAAGCACCTGGTGGCCTCTTTCGCCGGTTTTGTGGCAGCCTCCATGTTGATGCGCCGAACGCTGAAGACCCCAGCCCTGGCCGCCGGTGAGATGAAGTCCCGGCGTGTCCGGTCATAGCCCGGATCAACCGAATCTGAAAAAAGGAGTTTTCATGCGTTACCTGTACGCCGGTGTGATTGTGGCTGTGACCGCCGTGGTGTTGCTGTTCAAGGTGCAGAACCTGTCGGCTGTCACGGTGTCGCTTTTCAGTGCGAGCCTGACCATGCCGGTCTCGCTGCTGGTTTTGGGCGTCTATATTCTGGGCATGGTCACGGGCAGCGCGCTGTGGTCGTTGCTGCGCGGCTCGGTAAGAGGCGCGACACGCAAGACGCGTTGACGGTTTTTTGTCAGCGCGGGTTTTGTTGGGTTCATTTATCTTATTAAAGGGAGTTTGTTGATCATGAGCAATTTTTGGGACTTGATGTGGCTGATACTGTCGACCTTTGTTTTTATCGCCTACCTGCTGGTGTTGTTCCAGATCGTGACTGATCTGTTTCGCAATACCGAGATGGGTGGTTTTGCCAAAGCGCTGTGGATCATCGGACTGATTTTTGTCCCGCTCCTGACCGCACTGGTTTACATCATTGCCAACGGTGCAGGCATGTCCAAGCGCCAGCGCGAGGCGCTCCAGCGTGTCAAGTCAGACACCGACGCCTACATTCGCCAGGTGGCGGGCAAGTCCGCCGCAGAGCAGATCACGGAAGCCAAGACCCTCCTCGACAACGGTGCCATCACCGCCGAAGAGTATGCCCAGCTGAAGGCCAAGGCGCTGGCCTGAAGTGAAAACTGCGGGGGGCAGGGCTGCGGCCCTGACTCTCGCAGCGGTCCCGTCCTGCGGCCTCAAGGGTCCAGCGGCGCGGCGGGTATCGTGTCAAAAAGCTGGTCCAGTTGTGAGCCCGGAATGAAGATCGGCAAACTGGGCAGGTTCGGAAGCGTCAGGGCTGATGGCGCCGAGCCTGCGGCTGGCAAGGCCATGCGCACCGCCGGCTGCTCAATGCCTTTTTCAATGCGTTCCATCATGAACGGGAAGAAGGGGTTTGACGCGATGCGGAACAAGAAATCCATGTTCACCACCAGCGCCCCGCGCTCGCCCCGGGCGGCCAGCGTACCCAGATTCACCCCATATTCCGCGCCAGGCGCAGGCCGCAGTCCATACAGCGAGTCGTCCAGTGGAAACGGGATGGCGACATGCGAGAGCGAGAAGATTTCGGTTGGATAAGGCAGGCCCAGGTCACGCACCTGGGTGCTGGTTTGGCCGGCTTCGGTGGTTCTGGCCACCGTGGCCGGGTTGTCAGGTTTCTCGTTACCAATGACCGTGATCCGGTAGCGCTGCGGCGGTGTCGGCAGCAGGCGCGCCAGCGCAGTGTCAGAGGTGATGCGCAGCAGCGGCCCGAACTTGACAGAGCGGTTGACATCGAACAGCACCAGCTCGCTCCCGTTGGCGGGGAGGTGGGCGTACAGCGCCGTGACGATGGCCGGCGTGCTGACGGTGAAGTCCATGACCGACTGAAAAGTCAATATGGGCGCCAGATCGGCCAGTCCATTGGCCCGTGCCATGCGCACAATCTGTTGCTGCAGGCTTTGCGTCAGGCGGTGCGACTGGCGTCCGCCATTGACCGGGAAAGAGTTGTATTTGAAAGGGTTGAATTCAGGCACGATGCCCAGCCACGCCGCCTTGGCAAAAGGCGGCAGCACCGCAGGCAGGCCCGCCAGACCAGCGAAGCGCGCAAAACGCGTGATACCGATCATGGGTGACAGCAGCACAATGCGGTCAGGGCGTGCCAGCTGCGTGTCTTCAAGCGCATCCAGCGCGTATTTCACCGCCAGCGCACCACCGTTGGAAAACCCGACGAGGTGCAAAGGGGTGGTGCTGCCGCTCAGGCGCCGCGCTTCCCGCACCGCCAGACGCGTGGCCGCCATCCAGTCTTCCCACTGCACCCGGCTCAGCCCGGCGGGCACCGTGCCATGCCCGGGCAACCTGACAGCCACTACAGAAAAGCCCCGCGCCACATAGCTGCGCGCCACATGGCGCAGGCTGTAGGGAGAGTCGGTCAGCCCGTGCAGCAGTACCACCGCGCCCACCGGTTTTCCGGTGGGTTGCAAGGCATAGGAACGGTTCCAGTCCTGCTGGAAGCGGCCCGGGTAGATGGCGCTGTTCTCGTTGTAGCGGTTGAACGCGGTTTGGGTTTCAGCGGACAGTTTCTGGCTGACCTCGGTGCGAACGGACTGGAATATGCGCTCTTCGGCTTTCAAAAAAGCCGGCCAGTCAGCCGCGTCAAGTTCCTGGGGGCTCAGCTCGGTGGGCACATAGGTGTGCCAGGGTTCCAGCGGGGGCAAGCCCCTGGACTCGTAGGCGCGCATGCCAAAGAACGTCAGGGCGATCACGCCGATCACGATCAAGGCAGTTTTTGTTCTTTCTTTTAACTTGGCCATCGTCAATCCACCCATCCGTCAGTAAGGAACAGACCCTAGTTTAAGCGGAGCAAATGCACTGGCGCGGCGTTTTTGGGGCGTCTGCTGGCCGCGACGCACCCGCCAGGCGCTGTGTGTGGCCGCGTTTTAGCCGGTGCGCATCAGCGTGCTCTTGCCGAACAGGCTTTCAATCAGGTCGACCGCCAGTTCGGCCGTGCCGTTGCGCACGTCGAGTGCCGGGTTGAGCTCCATCACGTCCAGCGAGGCCAGGCGCCGGGTGTCGGCAATCATTTCCATGCACAGCTGCGCTTCACGGTAGGAGGGCCCCCCCTTAACGGTGGTGCCCACGCCGGGGGCAATCGCGGGATCGAGAAAGTCCACGTCAAAGCTGACATGCAGGTGGGTGTTGTCGTCCATGTCGGCCAGCGCGGCCTCCATGGTGCGCTTCATGCCCACCTCGTCGATGTAGCGCATGTCAAACACCTCCAGCCCCGACTGCCTGACAAAGCGCTTTTCGCCTTCGTCCACGCTGCGAATGCCGATCTGGCGAATGCACGAGGGCTGCATGGCGGGAAAGACACCGCCTATGCCGGTCAGTTCCACCGGCCCGTGGCCGCACAACACCGCCACCGGCATGCCGTGGGTGTTGCCGGTGGGGGTCAGGGCGTTGGTGTTGAAGTCGGCATGGGCATCGAGCCACAGCACGCGCAGCTTTTTGCCCGCCTGCCGGCAGTGGCGCGCCACCGCGCTGATCGAGCCAATCGCCAGGCAATGGTCGCCGCCCAGCAGAATGGGCATTTCGTCTTCATGAAGTGCGGCATAAACGGCTTCGTGCACCGAACGGTTCCAGGCCGCAACCTCAACCAGGTGCCGGTAGCCGTTCACCGGAGCCAGCCACGGATTGGCAGGCCCGGACAGGTTGCCAAAGTCAGTGACGTTCAGGCCGTGGCCTTCCAGCGTGGCCTGCAGCCCGGCCACGCGCAGTGCCTCGGGCCCCATGGACGCGCCGCGGGTACCTGCACCAATGTCGGTGGGTGCGCCAATCAGCCGGATGTGTTGTGTCATGTCAGTATCAATTCAGCAGCCTCGGATTTCAGATTCCGCTCCCGGGCTGTCAGCCCCCGGGATACGGGCAAAGCGGCAGGTGCCGCTGGGGCGCCTGCTGCGGCAACCCTGTTGTCGCGCAGCAGTCCAAACAGGTTTTTCGGGTTCGCCAGATTCGGGATCAGGTCAATTTTGGCTTGCAGGTCTTGTTGCTGCTGCAGTTTATACAAATAGCGCAAGGCCGAGTAGTCTTCCAGCGCAAATCCGACCGAATCAAAAATCGTGACCTCATGGGCCGATGCCCGGCCCCGCTTTGCATCGCCCAGAACCTGCGCAAATTCGGTCACGGGAAAGCTGGCGGGCAGCTGCTGGATTTCACCTTCAATGCGCGACTGGGGTTCGTACTCCACCACCACGCGGGCATCTGGCCGGCGCAAAATGTCGGCGTGCAGTTCGGTCTTGCCCGGGCAGTCACCGCCCACGGCATTCAGGTGCATGCCCGGCGTGATCATGTCGGGCGTCAATATGACCGCATTGCATTTGTCCGCGGTGACCGTGGTCACAATGTCAGCACCCCTGACAGCCTCTGCCACCGACTGGCACAGCACCACGCGGGCTTCGCGCAGCGCGGCAATGCGGCCGCCCATGGCCAGCAGGTTGTCGGCCAGCTTGACAGACGCCTCGCTGTCCACGTCGTACAGCCTGAACTCGCGAATTCCGAGCATGTGGGCAAAGGCAATCGCCTGAAACTCGCTTTGTGCGCCATTGCCAATCAGCGCCATCACGCGGCTGCCCTGCCGCGCCATGTGGCGGGCCGCCAGCGCCGACATGGCGGCGGTGCGCAGGGCGGTGGTCACGGTCAGTTCAGACAGCAGCAGCGGGTAGCCGGTTTCCACATCTGCCAGCACGCCAAACGCCGTCACTGTCAGCAGGCCGAGCGCGGTATTTTTGGGGTGACCGTTGACATACTTGAAAGAGTACATCTGACCATCGCTGGTGGGCATCAGTTCGATCACGCCGCCGGGCGAGTGAATCGCATGGCGTGCCGATTTGTCAAACTCGCCCCAGCGGCGGTAGTCGTTTTCTATTTCAAGGGCCAGGCCCTCGATAAAGGCGGCGGGGCCCATCGTTCCGACCAGGCGCTGTATGCCTTCAATGCCAATGTATTCAACCATGCTGTCTCCTTGCGTTGTCTTTGTGTGGTGCTTCATGCCCCGTCAAGCCCGGCAGTTGCCGGCGAATCACGGTGGCGTGACAAGATTGTCTGCAGGGCAGGCGCTAATGAATAGCCAGCCGGTTGCACAATTCGGCAGTCTTTATGCGCATTTCGTCATTGTTTTCTGCCGTTTTGTCATTAAACTCGCGGCATGGACGACACCGACCGCCAATTGATCGCGCAACTGCGCCGAGATGCCCGCACCAGCATCGCCGCCCTGGCCACCCGCCTGAAAGTCTCGCGCGGCACCGTCACCAACCGCATCAAGCGGCTCGAAGACGATGGCGTGATCGTCGGCTACACGGTGCGCGTGCAGCCCGACGTGCTGCAAAGCGTCATCAAGGCATGGATGAGCATCGCCGTGGAAGGCAACCAGACCCGCATGGTGATTGCCAGCCTGCTCGGCGAGCCCAATGTGGCGACGCTGCACGACACCAATGGGCGCTGGGATTTGCTGGCCGAGCTGCGGGCCGAAAATTTGCAGGAGTTGGCCAAGGTGCTGGAGCGGATTCGGCTGGTGAAGGGGATCAGCAATACCGAAACCAGTATTCATCTGGAGACGTATCGGCTGGCGTGAGGTTTTGGCGCTCTGTTTGTGGGGCTCAGATCGGAATTTCGTGAGCTGATGGTTTTTGGGGTCAGATCACAATTTCACTGCGAAGCAACGCGCAGCACCCGAAGGGCGGGCCAAAGGCTCGGTGAATTTGTGCTCTGACCCCCAAAACGCCCGGTTCCGAATTTTGTTCTCGCTCCCCGCTCAGGCTGAGCCTGTCGAGCCTTGCGTTGGTTCAAGCCGCGTGCCCTCCGCTGGCTTTGGGTGCCGCTCTGTCGCCGCGGCGGGCGACTCACTTTTCTTTGCTTCGCCAAAGCAAAGTAAGCCAAAGAAAGGCGACCCTACTGTCTGCGTCCCTACGCTGCGCTACGGGCAACCTGCGGTGCTCGCTTCAAGCGGGG
>JANNXF010000338.1:0-8211 GCA_031409395.1 Polaromonas sp. | reverse complement strand
CTTTGCCCGCGCGGATAAACACACCCGGTTGGCGCGGCCACACTTCGCGCCCCACGGTTAAAGCGGGGGCGGCCACACGGAAGGCATCGGGATAAAGCAAGGCGCTGTGAACGCTCTCGTAATGGGTACTCATGCGGCGATGCTATCGCACTGCAGCAATCAGCCGCTGCAGGCCAATCAGGCTTGGCCAATCAGGGGCAGATTCCACGGGGGCTAGCCGCCTATTTCACCCACAAACGCCACCCCCGCACACACCGCCGCCACTTGCGCGGCAATGCACTGCTCTGGCGTGGCGCGGGCGCTGTCGGGGTAGACCTCTGTGGTGGTGGTGTAGCGCGCGCCGGTGATGCTGGCGCACAGGCCCAGCGCCTGCAGGGGGTAGCGAATGACGCCCTGCGCCACCACGGGTGAGCCGATGATTTCGTTGTTGGCATCGGCAGGGGCAATGTGCGTGACGCGCTCCACCGCCTGGATGATGGCCTGCTGAAACGCGGGCTGGGGGTTTTCGGTGTCATCCACCGCGTAAAACCCGTCGGGAATGGCGCCGGGCACAAACGGTTTGCCGTCGCGCGCGGCCACGGCCGGGCGGTATTCGGATTCATCAGTGTCGGTGGTTTCGTGCAGGTCGATATGGGCGACAAACTGCCCGCGCAAAGGCTCGATCAGGCGCATCAGGGCGGCAGACTCTTGCGCGGGGCTGGCGGGGCGAAAGGATCGGTTGGGGTCCAGGGCATCAAAGTTCCAGCGCTGGATGCGCTCATACGCCCAGGGGCTGACGCAGGGCACCACCAGCAGATTCACCCGGCCCGCAAAGCTTTCAGCCTGCGCCTCCACAAAGCGCAGTGCGCCGTGCACGCCACTGGTTTCGTAGCCGTGTACACCGCCTGTCACCAACACGCAGGGCAAGCCTGGCTGCCAATTGCGGCTGCGGATGGCCAGCAAAGGAAAGCGCTCGTCGGCATAAGCCACTTCGCCATAAGCCGATACATCAAAGCGCTCGCGCAGCAGCTCAATCCGACTCAGCACATCGTCCGCATAGCTGCGCTGGCGCACCTGACGCGCACGCCACTGCGCAAGCTCTGCTGCGCCCCAGGCTTGGCCTGGGGTGCCGATGGGATAAAAACGCTGATCGCTCATGGAGTGTTTACCCCGGTCTGGGGCAGGTTGAATCAGGACAGGAGATTATGTGATGAGCAGCTATAAACAATATAGCAAGCCAGTGATCAAAGCCACGCTGTTGGCCACGAACAGCGAAAATGCGTCCTATCCCAAGCACCCTCTCCAACACACCCAGCATGACCCAAACCAGTTCCACCGCCATGTTCAGTCCCGCAGCCGAGCGCAACAAGCACGACATACTGGCTACGCTGCGCCAGGTTCTGCCGTCCGCGGGCCGCGCGCTGGAGATTGCCTCTGGCACCGGCCAGCATGTGGCGTGGTTTGCCGCGAATCTGCCGCATTGGACATGGCAACCCACCGATCCGCAGCCCGAGGCGCTGGACTCGGTTGCGGCGACCATTGCCGAACAGGGTTTGACCAACGTGCGCCCTGCCCTGCGGCTGGACGTGATGGAAAGCGACTGGCTGCAGCAGCATTCCGATAAAGCTGGTCATGGCGACGCGTTTGACCTGATCTACTGCGCCAACATGCTGCACATTGCGCCGTGGCCCACCTGTGCCGCTTTGATGCAAGGCAGCGCCCGCTACCTTGCATCGGGCGGTGTGCTGGTGACCTATGGGCCGTATCTGGAACGTGACGTAGTTACCTCAGCGGGCAACCTGGCTTTTGACCAAAGCCTGCGCTCGCGCAATGCAGCCTGGGGCATTCGCCAGCGCGAAGACGTAGCGCAACAGGCTGCGCAAGCGGGCCTGAAACTCGCCGCCCGACACGCCATGCCAGCCAACAACCTGATGCTGGTGTGGGCCAAGGCTAGCGACTAGGTCGGCAAAAAGCTTCAAACGGCTTGATTTCACTCAATTTACAAAAAGGCCTGCAGCCCAACAATTACGGGCGCAAGTAGCTATGTTAAACATAGCATGTGGTGGCAGATTCCTTGCGGCTTGCGCCATGCCTGGGCTCGCCACTCTAGCCCGTTAGGTCGTCCTCACTAGTGAAAACCCTGATGATCAAGCCATCTCTTGAACCACTACTGAAGGAAACACCATGAGCGCCAAAAACCTGTCTACCGTTGCCAGCGACCTGATCGAGTCTTATGGCAAGACCGCCCAGCACGTGATTGCGGCTTACCGCGCAGGTGGCCAGCGTGTGGTCAGCCTGCTGGAGCAGCGCTGGAAGCGCGCGCTCAAGCAGTCGCGCACCGAGCTGACCGCTGATGTGGCGCACAACGCGTCAGCAGCGCAGCTGGCCTTCAGTGCCTACTACAGCAAAGGCCTGACGCTGACCGCCGACGGCGCCCAGCGCGTGGTGAGCCAGCTGGTCAAGGTCGCTGAAGCCGGCGTGGAGCGTGTGGCCGCCAACGCCAGCGCGTTTGAAGAAAAAACCGGCGTCACTGCCCTGAACACACTGGCCAAGGCCACCGCGCCCGGCGCTTTGGTGCTGAGCAAGGTCGCTGCACAAATCGAGCAGAAATCAGCCCAGCTGGCCAGCAAGATTGCCGGCGACGACGTGGTGACCGCCAGCGTCAAGCGCAGCTCGGCTTTCGCCCAGAAGCGCACCGCCAAAGCAGCCTGATGCGTTAGCCCGTAAGGGCTTCAGGGCGCAGCGGTGGCTGGCGCTGGCAAGGGGGTCTATAAAATCCGGGGAGTGCACTGCACGGCCCCTCCCCTTTCGCCACTCGCCACCCCCATGACCTATTCCAGCACCAGCGCCCGCAGCGCTTTCTTTCAGCAACACGGCATCCGTGATGTGGAATGCATCTTTTCCGACATCTCGGGCTACCCGCGCGGCAAACTGATGTCGGCCAGCAGCTTTGCCGCCGGTGGCGAGCTGCGCATCTGCCAGGCCATCCCGATGCAGGCCGTCACCGGGGACTATTCGTACCACCCGGTGTTTCCTGATGCCGACCCTGACGTGCGGCTGGTGCCCGACTACGCCACGCTGTCGCTCAGCCCGTGGGCCAGCGTGCCGCGTGCGGTGGCGGTGCATGACTGCCTGGAACTGGACGGCAGCCCGTGCGAATTTGCGCCGCGCAGCATTTTGAAAAACGTGGTGGCGCGCTACACCGCGCAGGGCCTCACGCCAGTGGTCGCGCCCGAAATCGAGTTTTACCTGACCGCCCCCAACACCGACCCGGCCCTGCCATTGCAGGCACCCAACGTGCGCGGCGGGCGGGCCGAGGTCGGGCAAAGCGCCTTCAGCCTGAACATGCTCAATGAGCTCGCGCCGTTTTGGGACGAGTTCCGCAGCGCGCTCAGCACGCTGGGCGTGCAGGCCGACACCTGGATTCACGAGGTCGGCCCGACGCAGTACGAAATCAACCTGCTGCACGGTGACCCGGTGGTGGTGGCCGACCAGGCCTTTTTGTTCAAGTACGCGGCCAAGGAACTGGCGCTCAAGCACGGGCTGAACGCGGTGTTCATGGCCAAGCCCATCGCCGGTGCGGCGGGCAGCTCGATGCACCTGCACCAGAGCGTGGTCGATGCCCAGGGGCAAAACATCTTCAGCCAGGCCGATGGCAGCGAGTCCCCGCGCCTGCGGCAGTTCATTGCCGGGCTGCAAACCTATGGGCCCGACCTGATGCTGGTGTATGCGCCCTTTGTCAACTCGTTCCGGCGCTATGTGTCGGGCAGCCAGGCACCGGTCAATTTGCAGTGGGGTTACGACAACCGCACCACCGGCCTGCGCGTGCCCGCCAGCCCCCCGGTGGCACGCCGGGTAGAAAACCGCATTGCCGGGGCCGACGCCAACCCCTATCTGGCCATGGCAGCGTCGCTGGCGGCGGGCCTGGCCGGCATGGACGAACAACTGACACCCACCGAGCCGATTACCGGCAACGGCTACAGCCACGCGCGCACCCTGCCGCTGACCTTTGGCGAGGCGCAGGCGCAGATGGCGGGCAGCACGCACAGCCGGCGCCTGCTGGGCGACCGCTTCGTCACCGGCTTTACCGCCGTGAAAGCGCTGGAGCATGAAAGCTATCTGCATGAAATCAGCGCCTGGGAACGCCGCTACCTGCTGCCGCAGGCGTGAACCGTTTCGCTATGTTTTTAATAGCTGCTTGCGCCCGTATTGATTGGGCAAAGGGCTTTTTTTACTAATGTCTTCGGGCCTGCGTTGCCATCACCGTCATCCACTTTGTCAAGCGCCTCACGCCTGATCTGCTTTAACAAGCCCTACGGCGTGCTGAGCCAGTTCACGCCCGAGGGGCGCTGGCGCGGGCTCAAGGACTTCATTGATTTGCCGGGCGTGTACGTGGCCGGCCGGCTGGACGCCGACAGCGAGGGCCTGCTGCTGCTGACGAACAACGGCCAGCTGCAGGCACGCATCGCCGACCCGCGCCACAAGATGGAGAAAACCTATTGGGTGCAGGTTGAAGGCACGCCCGACGAGGCCGCGCTCAGCGCCCTGCGCGCAGGCGTGACGCTCAACGACGGCCTGACGCGCCCGGCCAAAGCCCGGCTGATGGCGGAGCCCGCGCTGTGGCCACGCGAGCCACCGGTGCGGGTTCGCCAGTCCATCCCCACCGCCTGGCTCGAGTTGTGCATCACCGAAGGCCGCAACCGCCAGGTCAGGCGCATGACGGCGGCCGTGGGTTTGCCCACACTGCGGCTGGTTCGCGCCGCCATTGGCCCGCACAAGCTGGACGGACTAGCCCCAGGCTGCTGGCGCGACAGCCCTGGCGCAGGTGTTGGGGCAGGCTGAAGCGGCAGCCCCATCCTGCCTTCGCCGCTGGGAATGGTTTCAAAAAGGTGTACAAAATGGTGTACAAAAACCGCTTGAAATGCCCCAAGCCACCCAGACCTCCCAACCATGACCGACCCACTCCACATCGTCTGCCCCCATTGCCACACCACCAACCGGGTGCAAACCGGCCAGCTGGGCAGTGCGCCCACCTGCGGCAGTTGCAAAAAAGCGCTGTTCACTGGCCATTCGACGGCACTTGACGAAGCCGCGTTTGACAAACACATCGGTCGCAACCAGATTGCGGTGCTGGTTGACTTCTGGGCCCCGTGGTGCGGGCCTTGCCGCGCCATGGCCCCGGCGTACGAGCAGGCCGCGGCGCAGCTGGAGCCGCAGGTGCGGCTGGCCAAGGTCGACACCGAAGCAGTGCCCGCACTGGGCGCACGCTTCAATATTCGCAGCATTCCCACGCTGGCGCTGTTTTATGCGGGCCGCGAAGTGGCGCGCCAGCCGGGTGCCATGGGCGCGGCAGACATCGTGCGCTGGGTACAGGCCCATCTGCCGCGATAACCACGTTAGCCGTGCCTGTCACACCAGAGCCGCTACTTATTTAATAGCTGCTCGCGCCCGTGTTGATTGGGCGAAAGCCGTTTTTTATGCCTCAATAACTCACGCCACCGGCCCACGGTAAAGCCAGGGCAGGTCCAGCAGCCGCTGGCCCAGCAGGCGCATGGCCATGTCCCGCCCCCAGCGCACCGGCCCGCCGGCATGAAAAATCTGGCCATTGCGCAGGGCCCGGGCCTGCACCCGGGCGTTGCGTTGCCAGCGCTGCTGCGCGTAGTGCTGCAACTGCTGCGCCATGGCCATGTCTGGCAGCGCCAGCACCTGCTGCAGACACGCGGCGTCTTCAATCGCCATGCCCGCGCCCTGCGCCAGATAGGGCCGCATCGGGTGGGCGGCATCCCCCAGCAACGCCACCAGGCCGCTGGCGTGCTGGTGTGCGCCCTGCATGGGCGGGCGGTCGCACAGCACCCACAGGCGCCAGTCAGCCACCGCAGCCACCAGGTCTTGCAGCGGGCTGCAACTGCCGGCCAGCGTGGCGCGCAGGCCCCGGGCGTGGGTGCTGTGGTCCCAGTCTTCCAGGCGGCCCGCATCGGGCACCGCGCCATGCACGATGGCCACCACATTGAGCCACTGCCCGCCGCGCACCGGGTACTGCACCACATGCAGATTGGGGCCCAGCCACACCGTGACCTGTTGGCTGCGCAGCCGCTCGGGCAGCTGCGCCTGCGCCACCAGAGCACGGTAGGCCAGGTGCCCGGTGGGGCGCGGCGCGCCGTCGTTCAGCAACAGCTGGCGCACGCGGCTCCACAGGCCGTCTGCGCCTATCAGCGCCTGGCCTTCCAGCGCCAGCCCTTCGGCCGTTTTCACCTGCACGCCGTTGGCGGTCTGGCTGAAAGAGGCCAGCGACTGGCCCAGGTGCAGCTGCACACCGCTTTGCTGCACGGCGCTGAGCAGCAGCTGGTGCAGATCAGCGCGGTGCAGCGTGGCGTAAGGTGCGCCGTAGCGGACTTGCATCGCATCGCCCAGCGGCAGGCAGCCCAGGGCAGCGCCGCTGGCGGCACTGCGTACCTGCAGCGCATCGGGAAAAGCCGCCAGCTGGCGCAAGGCCGGCTCAAGCCCCCAGCCGCGCAGCAGCCGCGTCACATTGGGGCCCATCTGCACGCCCGCGCCCACTTCGGCAAACGCCGGGGCGCGTTCCAGCAGCTGCACTGGCCAGCCCGCACGGGTGCACGCCAACGCCGCCGCCAACCCGCCAATCCCCCCGCCCGCCAGCACGATCTGTCTTGTCATGGCGGTATTGTGCCGCGCTGGCCCAAATGTAATAAAGAGCAGGTTACCGGGCCGGAATGCGCGGTTCAAAAGCGCAAAACCCGCCCCCCGGCCGGGGCGTACACCCCACCAGTCACGGGCGGGTGAGTGCAAAAAAGAAGGCGCCCGGCCATTTGTAACCTGGCTTGCACTTGCTCACCACCGGCACCGGCTCTGGCTTTGCACTGCGGCCGCTAGATCCCTACAGTGAAAGCGCGCCACCCCACGCCTTGCGGGCGGTGCGCCGCTCGTGCAGCGATCTGCACCCTTTTCAGACACGGAGTCACCATGTTTTCAACCCGATCAATCCCCACCCGGCGCAAGGCGTGGAGCGCCCTCACGACCTTGCTGCTGGGAAGCGTTTTTTCTGTGGGCCAGGCCCAGGCGGCGTCAACCAAGGGCTGCGAAGGCGGCGGCTTCACCGTGCTGACGCGCAGCGGCACGCAAGACACCACGGTGCCCGCCGGCACGCTGGGCAGCCGCTTTCGTGTGCAGGGCAAGTATGTGCAGTTTGATGTGGATACGGCCACGCTGGGCGTGCGCAACTACATGCTGACGGGTGCGCCCAATGCGCTGGACATGACCGGCGGCGTGCTGACGCCGGTGTTTGAAAGCAAGCTGCCCGACCACCGGGGCCTGAGCCTGACCAGCGACCTGGAACTGGCACTGAAAGACGAGAACTTCGAAATTGGCCGCGAAGGCCCGGGCCTGGTCATGAAAGTGCAGGCCAAAGACTGCGCCAGTGGCGGCGTGTTTCAGATGGAGGTGGAGCGCACAGACGGCAGCACCACGCTGTTTACCCACACGCTGGCCAGCCAGTCGGGCAACCTGCAGCCTTTTTACTTTGACAACCGCCATTTTCGCGACCGCGAGGGCGACACCCTGCCCTACAAGGACACCACGGTGGTGGTGTCGGCCCGCATCAATTTTGGCAATGACTTTTCACGCAAATTTGTCGGTCGCGACAGTCCCCAGGTTGCCACACGGGTGCCCGCACCCGGCTGCGTGAACAGCATCGTCACGCGCACAGGCAGCATTGCCAAGGTCAGCCATTGCGGGGCGGTGTCACAGTGGCAGGTGGCCAGCGGTGGCCGCATGGGCATGGTCTTTGGCGAAGACGCCACCGAGGTCGCGCCACCCGCGACTGTCTGCGTCAAGCAATGCCAGGCGCAAAACCGGGTGCGCGGCCGCGCCACCACACTGGGCTTTCCCTTCCCGGTAAGCAGCGGCGACAGGCTGCAACCGCGCCTGCCGCAATAGGGTAGGAAGCGCCTGGCCAGCAGCGCAAGTTGCTATGCTTTAAATAGCAGCTTGCGCCCGTGATGATTGGGGAAAACGGGGTTTTCACCAAGACCTGGCGGCCGGTCAGGCTTCGTCGGGCTTGTCCGCTTTGGCCGGTCGCGGGATTTTCTTGAACTTGACGAGGCGCGCGGTTTCGATCTTGTCTTTTTTAAGCTGGCGCTCGGCATCAAGCTTTTGCCCGGCGGCCAGCCAGTCGGCAAACTCTTCGGGGGTTTCCAGCGTGATGCGGCCCAGCGT
>JANNXF010000337.1:0-4408 GCA_031409395.1 Polaromonas sp. | reverse complement strand
CTGCACTTCCAGCACATCCAATGGGCGATTTCTGCCAGGTCAGCGACACCAGCGTTGCGGGCAGAAACTGGTCACGTAGCCTATGCGCCCACCCACTCAAAAGAAGCAGGCATAAAAAAACCACCCCAACGACTTGTCGCTGGAGCGGCTTTCAAAATACGCGTGCTGGGCGCCAGGACTATTCCATCACACCCCTGAACAGCTTAGGCGCGGGCAGCACGCAGCTTCATGGAGAATTCGCGCAGTGCCGTGATGCCACTGGCTTCGGCGCGGTGGCACCATGCCTGCAGGTCCGACGCGAGTTGCTCACGTGATGCCGAGGTGGTCATCCACATCTGGCGCAGCTCTTCGCGCATGGTCACCATCTTGTCGAGCACCGGGTGCTCGGCACGGGCCTGGGCAATTTGTGGCTTGGCCTCGGCAGGCACCTTGTCGTCGTCACGGTGCAGCCAGCGGTTGGCGGCACTCAGGACGGCCACGTCGGCTTTTTTGGCCTTCAGCACTTCAAGCTCTGCCTTGCCGGCACGGCGCAACTCGCTGGCAAAACCAGCCATCACTTCGTAGCGGTGGGCGATCAGCGCCTCCAGGGTTTTCTCGTCAGCCACGGGCTGAATGGCGCCCAGTTGAAGCTTGGGCGGAACCTTCTTGACGGTGGCCAGACCGACTTTTTCAAGTGCGCGAATGTAAACCCAGCCAATGTCGAACTCGTAAGGTTTCACCGAGAATTTGGCCGACGTGGGGTAGGTGTGGTGATTGTTGTGCAGCTCTTCACCACCAATCATGATGCCCCAAGGCGAAATATTGGTGCTGGCGTCAGGCGCCTCAAAATTGCGGTAGCCCCAGTAGTGGCCAATACCATTGATGATGCCGGCCGCCGTCACGGGAATCCAGACCATCTGGATCGCCCACACGGCCAGACCCGCAACGCCAAACAGCGCCAGGTTCAGGACCATCATCAGGCCCACGCCTTGCCAGCTGAAACGCGTATAAAGATTGCGTTCAATCCAGTCGTTGGGGGTGCCATGGCCATACTTGGACATGGTTTCCATGTTCTTGCTTTCGGCGCGGTACAACTCGGCACCTTTCCAGAACACGGTCTTGATGCCGTGCGCCTGGGGGCTGTGCGGATCTTCCATGGTTTCGCACTTGGCGTGGTGCTTGCGGTGAATGGACACCCACTCTTTGGTCACCTGGCCGGTACCCAGCCACAGCCAGAAACGGAAAAAGTGGGCCGGAATGGCGTGCAGGTCCATGGCGCGGTGCGCCTGGTGACGGTGCAGGTAAATCGTGACGCTGGCAATGGTGATGTGTGTTGTCACCAGGGTGTACAACACAATTTGCCACCAGGTGGCAGCCAACAGTCCATGAGCCAGCCAGTCGAGGGCGGCATCAAAAAAGATCATAAAAGTCCTTTAGTCAATCTGCACCAGCGTATCGTCAAAAATTGTCTCGAGGGGCTGCACCAGATAGCCTCATATTATAAGACACTGGGCCCAAAAACACCAATCCCCCTTCGTTGCGCTCAGCAAGACCTGGAAATCACCAAATGGACAGAAAAAGTAGCCAATGAACGCTTAGTAGACTTCATTTGTCGTTAAAAGTTCAAGATTTTTGCCATGTCGCAGCAAAGAAACCATCAGTTTGGTGCAGGTAGGGCCAAAGCCGGAGGTAGGGTCCACGGCACAACTTTGCAGCATGTTCGACCCCCAGATGAGTCAACAAGGGCGCGACTTCAAGGACGTTAAAGTCTTTATGGGCCGCACTGAAAGCTTCGGCAATAGCCTCATTTTCTTCTCGCAAAATGCTGCAGGTGGCATAAACCAGCCGTCCGCCCGGCTTTAAAAGGCGCGCTGCGCTTTGCAAAATAGCGGTTTGCTTGGCCACCAGCTCTTCAATGGCCTTGGGGCTCTGGCGCCATTTCAGGTCGGGATTGCGCCGGAGCGTGCCCAACCCGGAACACGGTGCGTCGACCAGCACCCGGTCTATCTTGCCGGCCAACCGCTTGATGCGGTCGTCACGTTCGTGGGCAATCGCCACCGGGTGCACGTTGGACAGCCCGCTGCGCGCCAGGCGCGGTTTGAGCGCGTCAAGCCGGTGGCCAGAGGTGTCAAACGCATACAACCGACCCGTGCTGCGCATGGAAGCGCCCAGCGCCAGGGTCTTGCCGCCGGCGCCGGCACAGAAATCAACCACCATTTCGCCCCGTTTGGCGTCTACCAGCAGGGCCAGCAGCTGCGAGCCTTCGTCCTGCACCTCAATGGCGCCACGCGTGAAGGCGTCGAGTTTGCCCAGCTGGGGCTTGTCGGCAATGCGCAGACCCCAGGGTGAATAAGGGGTGGCGGTCGTCTTGATACCGGCTTTGGCCAGCTCTTTTTGCGCATCGGCGCGTTTTTCCTTGAAGGTATTGACGCGCAAGTCCAGCCCGGCCGGGGCATTGAGGCTTTCCACCAGCGGCCAGAAGTCATCGCCCAGCTGCTCTTTCAGGGGTTCGACCAGCCACTGCGGCAAATTATGACGGTGCAGTTCCATCAAATCGGCCGGTTTGACCTGGTCACACCGGTTCAGCCAGTCAAGTTCCTGGTCGGTCAGCGCGCCCACCAGAAAATCACGCGGTGCCGCAAAACCCAGAATCGCCAGCCGCCGCTCGGGCGCGCCGCTGCCGTGCTGGGCCAGATAGGTGTACAGGTTTTTTTTGCGCAGAACGCCGTAAATCGTCTCGGCCACGGTGGCCCGCTCGCGGGGGCCCAGGCGGAAATCACGGAAATAGCGGGACACCACCATGTCCGCCGGGTGGTCAAATTTGAGAACCTGCTTGAGAAGCTCGGAACAACTGTCGAGTAAGGCTTTAGGATGCATAGCCCCCTATTGTCCCACTACCGACTTTTACAAGCCCTGACTGACCATGTCTGAACCCCTTGCCGAACCCCTGCCCGCCCTGATTGAAACGCCACCGGGCCTGTACCGGCATTACAAAGGCCTGCTCTATGAAGTCATCGGCACGGTGCGCCACAGCGAAGACCTGATGCCCATGACGCTCTACCGCGCGCTGTATGGCGAAAAAGGGCTGTGGGTGCGGCCGGCGGCCATGTTCAATGAAGAAGTGGTGATTGACGGCGTGCGGCAAGCGCGTTTTGCGCGGCAGCCTGACTGACGCGCCAGGGCCCTGCGGCTCACCGATAATCGTGGGCTATGTCCCAAGTACTGTCCGAACTCCAAGCGCCCACCGAAATCGCCAAACAGGTCAAGCGCCGCCGCACGTTTGCCATCATTTCCCACCCCGACGCGGGCAAGACCACGCTGACTGAAAAGCTGCTGCTGTTTTCAGGCGCGATTCAAATCGCCGGCAGCGTCAAGGCCCGCAAGGCGGCCCGCCATGCCACCAGCGACTGGATGGAAATCGAGAAACAGCGCGGCATTTCGGTCGCCAGCTCGGTCATGCAGATGGAATACCGCGACTGTGTGATCAACCTGCTCGACACCCCCGGCCACCAGGATTTCTCGGAAGACACCTACCGCGTGCTGACGGCGGTAGATGCCGCCCTGATGGTGATCGACGCGGCCAATGGCGTTGAGCCGCAAACCCGCCGCCTGCTGCAGGTCTGCCGCGCCAGGGGTACGCCCATCCTGACGTTTGTCAACAAAATGGACCGCGAGGTGCAGGACCCGATGAGCGTGATGGACGAGATTGAACGCGAACTCGGCATGGCCGTGGTGCCGTTCACCTGGCCGGTCGGCATGGGCAAGCTGTTTCATGGCGTGTACGACCGCCGCGAAGACCGCATGCGCGTCTTCAGCCCCGGTGAAGAAAAAGCCGGTGGCGACGACGAGATTCTGGCGGGCCTGGACAACGCCGAGGCCGCCAGACGCTTTGGCGCGGAGTACGAGCAGGCCCAGGGCGAGATTGAACTGGTGGCAGGTGCCACGCCTGAATTTGACCGTGCGCTGTTTCTGGCCGGCAAGCAGACCCCGATGTTTTTCGGTTCGGCCATCAACAACTTCGGCGTGCAGGAAGTGCTCGATGCGCTGGTCGACCTGGCGCCCGCCCCCGGCGACCGCACGGCCATGCAACGCGTGGTGCACCCCGAGGAAAAGAAATTCTCGGGCGTGGTCTTCAAGATCCAGGCCAATATGGACCCAGCCCACCGCGACCGGATTGCGTTTTTGCGCGTTGCTAGTGGTGAATTCACGCGCGGCATGCGGCTCAAGGTGGTGCGCAGCGGCAAGGAGCTGCGGCCCAACACCGTGGTCAGCTTCATGAGCCAGCGCCGGGAATTGCTTGACACGGCGTTTGCCGGCGACATCATCGGCATCCCGAATCACGGCGTGCTGCAGCTGGGCGACACGCTGACCGAAGGCGAAGCCCTGCAGTTCACCGGCCTGCCGTTTTTTGCCCCCGAGATGTTCCGCG
>JANNXF010000336.1:0-5397 GCA_031409395.1 Polaromonas sp. | reverse complement strand
CGCGCATTGCCCGACACGTCGCCGACCTGCGGGGCATCTCCCTGGAGTCGCTGGCCGCGGCCACCACGGCCAACGCGCTGCAGGCCTTGCCCCGTCTTGAAGCGCTGCTGCCTTGAAGCTGGTCGAAAGCACCGCGGTATTGACCGGCTTGCCACCGCTGGTGTCAAGCCGCACGCGGCTGCTGGTGTTGGGCAGTTTTCCCGGCGTGGCCTCGCTGGCTTCGCAGCAGTACTATGGCCACCCGCGAAACCATTTCTGGCAGATATTGCAAGCGATTTGGCCTTCTATCCCAATTGGAACGGGCGCAAGCAGCTATCAAATTCGTAGCGAGTTGCTGCTTGACCGGCAGCTCGGCCTGTGGGACGTGTATGCCGCTTGCGAGCGGGTGGGCAGCCTGGACAGCCGTATTCGCCACCCGGTGGTCAATGATTTTGCCGCGCTGAAACTGCGCTGTCCGGCGCTGGAAGCCATTGTGCACAATGGGGGTGAAAGTTTCAGGCATTCAAAGCATGTGAACGAGGCCCTGGCGCGAACCGGCGCGGAGCTTTGCTTTTACCAATTGCCGTCGACCAGCCCGGCCAATGCCTCCTGGCGTTTTGAGCGCAAACTCACGGCCTGGCGAGACGTCTTTGAACAACACGGATTGATTTGATGCCCCCCAAGGAAACAGTGAAAGCCACGGCGACAGCCGCAGACCTGCCGGAAGTCAACTTTTCCGACATGGGTGACGTGCGGTTTCTGCATCTGGGCACCGAGTGGGTGCAGGGCTCCATGCTGCGTGATGCGCCCTACGACATTGAACTGGAGTATGTGCAGCGCATGATGGCCGGGCTGCTGTTCATGGACGCGGCGGAAGTGGCCAAAAAACACGCCATGCAGCTGGGTCTGGGTTCAGCGGCGCTGACCAAGTTTTGCTACAAAAAGCTGCGCATGAAAACCACGGCGATTGAAATCAATCCGCAGGTAGTGGCCGCGTGCCGGCTTTGGTTCAAGCTGCCACGCGATGACCTGCGGCTGCGCGTGATTGAAGCCGACGCCGCCACTGAAATACAGCAGGCCGGGCACCAGGGCACGGTAGACCTTTTGCATGTTGATCTGTACGACCACGAAGCGGCCGGGCCGGTGCTGGACAGTGCTGATTTTTACGCGCACTGCCAGAGTCTGCTGACCGACGACGGCGTGATGACCGTCAATCTGTTTGGGCGCGATTCCAGTTATGTGCAGTCGTTGACCAAAATTGCCCAGGCCTTCGGCCCCGAATCGGTGTGGGCTTTCCGGCCGACGCGCGAGGGCAATACGGTGGTGTTGGCCCAGCGCGAACCCACGCGCCCGGACCGTGCCGCCTTGTTGGCTCAGGCCGATGTGATCGAGTCGCGTTGGGACCTGCCTGCCAAAAAATGGCTGCGGCTTTTCAAGCCGGTGGTATGAAGCCTGGCCATGCGCTGGATGCGGTACAGTGCTTTTCATGAGTGCCATGTCACCCCCCAAATCCCCCTTGAAAGTTGCCAACGCAAAGCCGCATGCGGGGCCTTTGGACTGGCGAAAGCTGGTGGAATGGCTGAGCGAAGACGGTGTTATCAGCCCGGTTGACGCCCAGCGCACGATTGCCCGCTGTTCCCAGGTTCAAAGCGCCCAGCACCCCCTGATCCGGCTGGCCAGCGTCGGCATGACGCGTGTGGCCGACGGCAAACCGCTCGATATTGAAACCATCTCCCAGTGGCTCGCTGGCCGGGCGGGGCTGGCCTATCTGCGGATAGACCCGCTCAAGGTCGACGTGGGCAAGGTGGCCGACACCATGTCGGCCGTGTATGCCGAGCGGCACAAGGTCTTGCCGGTGCAGGTGACGCCGACCGAGGTGGTGATTGCGACGTCGGAGCCCTTTATCACCGACTGGGTGTCCGAGGTGGAGCGCCAGTCCCGGCGCAGCGTGCGTCTGGTGGTGTCCAATCCGGGCGAAATTGCCAAGTTCACCGCCGAGTTTTTTGCCCTGGCCAAGTCGGTCAAGGCGGCCCTGAAGTCGGGCGGCAGTTCGGGTTCGGCCAGCTTTGAGCAGCTGGTGGAGCTCAATAAAAGCAACAAACAGCTCGATGCCAATGACCAGGGCGTGGTGCAGGTGGTGGACTGGCTCTGGCAATACGCCTTTGACCAGCGCGCCAGCGACATTCACCTGGAGCCGAGGCGCGAGCAGGGCGTGATCCGCTTTCGCATTGATGGCGTGCTGCACCCGGTCTACCAGATGCCCATGGGGGTGCACAACGCCATGACGGCGCGCATCAAGTTGCTGGGCCGCATGGACGTGGTCGAAAAACGCCGGCCACAGGACGGCCGCATCAAAACCCGCAACCCGCGCGGCGACGAAATTGAAATGCGCCTGTCCACCCTGCCAACGGCGTTTGGCGAAAAAATGGTCATGCGTATTTTTGACCCGGACACCACCGTTAAAAACCTGGATGCGCTGGGCTTTGCGCAGCACGACGCCGAGCGCTGGGAGCAGCTGGTCAAGCGGCCTTACGGCATTATTCTGGTCACCGGCCCCACCGGTTCAGGCAAGACCACCACGCTGTATTCCACGCTCAAGCGGCTGGCCACCGAAGAGGTCAATGTCAGCACGATCGAAGACCCGATCGAGATGATCGAGCCGGCATTCAACCAGACGCAGGTGCAACCCCACCTGGATTTTGATTTCCCCGAGGGCCTGCGTGCGCTGATGCGCCAAGACCCTGACATCATCATGGTGGGCGAAATCCGCGACCTGCAAACCGCTGAAATGGCGGTGCAGGCGGCGCTGACAGGCCATCTGGTTTTCAGCACCCTGCATACCAATGATGCGCCGTCGGCGGTGTCGCGCCTGATGGAGCTGGGCGTGCCCGCTTACCTGATTAATGCCACCTTGCTGGGCGTGCTGGCGCAGCGGCTGGTGCGTACCTTGTGCAGCAATTGCCGGGCACCGGACGAGGACGCCTCGCGCGAAACACTCTCTGAGCTGATCAAACCCTGGCAGATCAGTGGCGCCTACCGGCCTTACAAGCCTGTCGGCTGCGTGGACTGCCGCATGACGGGATTCAGGGGACGCATGGGTTTGTACGAGCTGTTGACAGTCACCGAAGGCTTCAAGGAAAAGGTTTCCAAAGAGCCCAATATTGACGCCTTGCGTCGCCAGGCCATCAAGGAAAGCATGCGTCCGCTGCGGCTGGCGGGTGTCCTGAAGGTGGCCGAAGGCCTGACCACCGTGGAAGAAATTCTCGCCTCCACCCCGCCGCTGTCCTGAGCCGCTGCCCGCCGGTTGAACGTCTCCGGGGCGCAGCCCGGTGCGGGCATATAGGTGGAAGCCACATGGTTGCGGCGGGCGATTAAATGCACAATCCAGCGATCCAGTTATTTCTAATGAGGAGACAAACCGTGAATATCAAGAGTCAAAAAGACTTTTTTTCAGGTCTCATGTTCATGGGCGTTGGCACGGCGTTCGCATGGGGTGCCACCACTTACACCGTGGGCCAGGGTGCCCGCATGGGCCCAGGCTACTTCCCGCTGATGCTGGGTATTTTGCTGGCCATCCTGGGGGTAGCCATCACCTTCAAGTCGCTGGTCATTGAGGTCGTCGGCGGCGACAAAATCGGCAAGTGGGCGTGGAAGCCGCTGGTCTTCATCATTCTTGCCAATCTGCTTTTTGGCATTTTGCTGGCAGGTTTGCCAAGCATCAAGCTGCCGGCCATGGGCATGATTGTGGCGATTTATGCGCTGACGTTCATTTCCAGCATGGCCGAGACCGGCTGGAAGTTCAAACAGACCTTCATTCTCGCCACCGTGCTGGCGATTGGCAGCTACCTTGCCTTCGTCGTGCTGCTCAAGCTGCAGTTCCCGGTGTGGCCCGCTTTCATCACCGGCTAAGCGTTGACTCGCCTGAATGGTTAAGGAGATAAAAAAATGGATCTGATTGCAAATTTGTCGCTGGGTTTTGGGGTTGCGTTCACGCCCATCAACCTGCTCTACGCATTTGTGGGTTGCCTGCTGGGTACCCTGATTGGCGTGTTGCCCGGCATTGGCCCGGTGGCCACCATCGCCATGCTGCTGCCGGCAACCTACGCGTTGCCACCGGTGTCGGCACTGATCATGCTGGCCGGTATTTATTACGGCGCCCAGTACGGTGGCTCCACCACCGCGATTTTGGTGAACCTGCCGGGAGAATCCTCCTCGGTTGTGACCTGTATTGACGGTTACCAGATGGCCCGACGGGGCAGGGCAGGGCCCGCACTGGCGGCTGCCGGCCTGGGGTCATTCTTTGCCGGTTGCGTCGGCACCCTGATCCTGGCGGCGTTTGCGCCTCCCCTGACCGAACTGGCCTTCAAGTTTGGCCCTGCCGAATACTTTGCGCTGATGGTGCTGGGCCTGATTGGTGCCGTCGTGCTGGCTTCGGGCTCGCTGCTCAAGGCCATTGCCATGATTGTGCTGGGTTTGCTGATGGGCCTGGTGGGCACCGACGTGAATTCGGGGGTTGCCCGCTTCAGCTTTGACATTCCGGAACTGACAGACGGTATCGGTTTTGTGGTGATCGCGATGGGCGTGTTCGGCTACGGTGAAATCATCAGCAACCTGGCGCAACCCGAGCATGAGCGCGAGGTGTTCACCGCCAAGGTCTCAGGCCTGATGCCAACCAAGCAGGACTTCAAGGACATGGCGCCAGCGGTGCTTCGCGGTACTTTCCTGGGTTCTGCGCTGGGTATTTTGCCGGGCGGTGGTGCCTTGCTGTCTGCTTTTGCCGCCTATGCGCTGGAAAAGAAAATGAAGATGAAGCCGGGCGAAGTGCCTTTTGGCCAGGGCAATATCCGCGGTGTCGCGGCGCCCGAGTCAGCCAATAACGCCGGTTCACAAACGTCGTTCATTCCCCTGCTCACGCTGGGCATTCCCCCCAACGCCGTGATGGCGCTGATGGTGGGCGCCATGACGATTCACAACATTCAACCCGGCCCGCAGGTGATGACCAGCAATCCCGAGCTGTTCTGGGGACTGATTGCCTCCATGTGGATTGGCAATGCGATGCTGGTGATTTTGAACCTGCCGCTGATTGGCATCTGGATCAAGCTGCTGACCGTGCCTTACCGCTACCTCTTCCCTGCGATTGTTCTGTTTTGTGCGATTGGTGTTTACTCCACCAACAACAATACGTTTGACATCTGGATGGTCGGTATTTTTGGCGTGATTGGTTATCTGTTTGTCAAACTGGGCTGCGAGCCGGCACCCCTGCTGCTGGGTTTCATTCTCGGCCCCATGATGGAAGAAAATCTGCGCCGCGCCCTGCTGTTGTCCAGAGGTGACTGGAGCGTGTTTGTCACGCGTCCCCTGTCTGCCAGCCTGCTGGCGGTGGCTGCTTTGATGCTGGTGATTGTTTTGTTGCCTGCG